>DCXE01000059.1:7096-25337 GCA_002328295.1 Candidatus Peribacter sp. UBA2144
CTTTCTTCTCTTTGGCGCTGCCTTCCTCTTTGTTGCCTTGCGCTTCGCTGGCTTGCGCTTTGCTGCCTTGCGCTTCGCTGGCTTACGCTTTGCTGCGCGTCGTTTCTTTGCTGGCATAACGGAAGTGGGTAAAAAAATAAAATAGGAAAGGGTTGGAATAAATTTTACTTTTTCTTTTAGCAAAGGGAAAACTAATTCATAAAGCTAAAAAACAAAATTGTTGTTTATTACAAAAACAAATATTTGTGAAAAAAATGTTAAAAGTTAATTGTTAACTGTTAATAGTTAACACTTGCAACTCAAACTGACTTCAACATGTGTTTCATTTTACTTTTTTTAACTTGTAAATATTGTTTTTGCCTGTCCGAAAGTTTTTGCGATTCGATTGGCACTCGTTCGGTAACGATCAGATCATGCCCCTGCAAACCGATGATTTTCTTTGGATTATTCGTAAGAAGTTTCAATTTGCGAACTTTCAATACCTTAAGAATTTGTGCTCCAATCCCGTAATCTCGCAAATCTCCGTCAAACCCGAGTTTTTCATTTGCCTCCACCGTGTCCATTCCTTCTTCTTGTTGCAGAGCATAAGCACTCACTTTATTTGCAAGCCCAATCCCCCTTCCTTCTTGTCGCATGTAAAGGATTATTCCTGCTCCTTCATCATTAATTTTATCCATAGCCATTCTCAATTGATTACCGCAATCACAATGACAAGATAGAAATGTATCACCTGTTAAACATTCAGAGTGTACGCGAACCATTATTGATTCTTTCGGATTAATTTCTCCTTTAACTAGCGCAACGTGTTCTTTGTTGCACAAAGTATCGTTAAAAACATGTATTTTCCAAATTCCTTTGTCGGTTTCCAGGTCGGAAGTTGCTTCGAGTTTTACTTGAACTTCATTTTTGCGTCGATGTTCAATTAGATCGGCGATTGTAATGATAGGAATTTCATTTTCACTGGCAAACTTTTCAAGATCAGGTAAGCGCATCATGGTTCCATCATCATTCATAAGCTCGCTTAAAACCGCGGCCTGTTTTAGGACCGCAAGTTTACACAGATCAACACATGCTTCGGTATGTCCAGCTCTAACCAGAACTCCGCCATTAGACGAGCGCAATGGAAATATGTGCCCCGGCCTGACAAAATCATTTGGTAATGATAATGGATCAACTGATTTTTTGATCGTCACTGTTCTATCTTTAGCCGAAATACCTGTAGATATTCCGTCGCGGGCATCAACGCTGACTGTGAATTGAGTTTTTAATCTGGCAGTGTTGCATTTGACCATCGGAGGAAAATCCAACCTATCTGCTATCTCGTTACTCAGAGACAAACACACAACTCCTCCAGTATGCCTGATAATGAAAGCCATTTTCTCTTCCGTTATATGCTCTGCAGCAATCACTAAATCCCCTTCATTCTCCCTATCTGCATCATCAATAATTACGACCATTCCACCCTCTTGGAGAGCTTTGATTGAATCTGAGATTGAGGATATATTGGACATGAGGGGTAAAGACTAGCTATTCAAGGGTTACAAGGGAAGGAAAATAACGATTAGTTATTAAGGAGATAAAAGAGAGAAAGGAGTTAAAGGAGTACTAATCTTTTGTCTCCTTTATGTCCTTTATCCCCTTTAAACCCTTTTAGAAAATTACTGTAACTGTATAGTATACGTCTGCCTCGAAGATCTGGGCTTCTTGCGTCCGACCGAAACATAATAAGTCCCCGGAGGATACTTGTAGGAGTGATTGCATGTTGGGCCGGAGAAACCATAAAGATCAACGTCTTCCATGGGGTAAATCAAACAAGATAATTCAGATTGATTTGCAACGTCCAGAGTCAGATTTTTCTCGCTCTGCACTGTAAACCTGTAGAAATCAGCATAGTCATGAGAATCAAGAATATCTGTCTTGTTTAATCCTATTGCAAATAATGCGGCCTCCCTGAATCCGTCGTTTCCGTCCCCTGATGTCTCTTCCGCAAAGACTGTATACGTCGTGTCTTTTGACGTAGGTTGTACGTCCAACTGATAATTACCTCTACTTAATGCCACTTTTAGATAGCATTTTCTTCCCTCCTGGTATCCAAGATAATACTCAGTAGAGAAGCCGTCATCTTTTAGCCTATATATTCTGCAACTGACCTTTCCGATCTGTCCTGACTGAAGAGCTGCAACAATATAAACATCCTGCGTTCTGCTCAGATCGAAACTATAACTCTTTAATCTCCTGCCTTTGAACTTGCCGCTCTTTGTGAACGGGAAATCAACATTGTAGTTGGTTGCAGTTGAAACAGGATCTTGATATGACGAATCGCGGCCTCCTGATCCGCTATCATCTGTATCACTTGATGAATCGGTAGTTCCATTGCTCGTATCCTCACCTTCAGTTTGAGATTGAGTTTGAGTTTGATCCTCGGTTTCAGCACGCTCTTCGTCAAGTTGTACGTGAAGTGAATTGAAAATGTAAGCTGCTGCCTCGCCGCGAAGTAAAGGCCAATTCGGGAAGAACCTGGCACCTTCCTGTCCGATTATTGGCAAAATACCTTTGTCGAATCCTGCATATAAATACTTCGTGTACCAAGCAGCAGTTGAAACATCAACAAATTTAACAATATCCCTGCGTGCTTCAGTAATTTCTTCAACATTTACATCAAATATTTCCATTATCATTTTTAGAGCCTCTACACGATTAACCAATGTTGCAGGTCGGAAAGTTCCATCCGAGTATCCCTGTACATACCGATTTGCTGCCGCATCACAAACATACATTTCATACCAACTTCCAGCACCAACATCTTTAAAACATCCTTTGCTCGCTGCATCAGGAATTTTTCCTTTTGCTTTGTAAAGCATTTTCAGCATCTCAGCTCGGTTTACACCGCGTTCCGGCTTGAAGGAACCATCGGGATTCCCGTTTATAACCTGTGCACCAACTAGCATTTCTATTTCTTCTTGGTACATGTACCCGTCGGGCACATCAGGAAAAACCGAAGCAAATGCAAGCGGAGTCGAAGCGAGTAGAATAGCTGTTGTAGAAACAGCGGTAATCAGTTTGCGCATAAATATCATGGGGCAGGGTTCTGGCTATTGTACTTCTACTCAATATAATTCCACAAGTTGCCAAATGTAATTAAAAGTGAATAATGAATAATGAATAATTATTCCTCTTCATTATTCATTCTTAATGCTTCATTATTTATTTCATCCCAACATCCTCCAAGAGCAATAGCGAGCTCAATACTGCCATTGCCGCCTCTCTCCCCTTCGCATCAAGTCTAACCTGAGCATCCTCCAAAGAATCCACGTGCAAAACTTCGTTAGCAAATGGGATCTTATATTTAACCTGAATATTCATCATGCCACGCGCTGATTGCTTAGCAATTTCCTGCGCGTGCTGTGTTTCACCCTGCACAACAATGCCGAGCCCCATAAGAGCATTGGCCTGACCTTTGTCGGCTAATGCTGATCCTATTAAAGGAATCTCGAAACAACCCGCGACTGCGTAAACAGAAATATTATCTGGATTTATTCCGGATTCAACTAAAAATTCCTGAGCTGACTCAACCATTTTAAGTACATCTTCCTTATAAAAGGAGGAATGAACTATACCTATCTTCCAGTTTGGACTGACCTTATCTGATTTGCCAATGTCTGACTGAGTGTTTTTCATTTGGCAGAAGTTTGCAATTGTTTTGCATGCCTGACCATCACGTCAGTTTCGATATTAACTTTGTCTCCTTTATCAAGAAAACCGAGAGTCGTGTTTTCCAAAGTATGTGGAATGAGAGCAACAGTTATCTGGTTGCCATCGATTGTTGCAACCGTAAGAGACACGCCATCTATAGCAATAGAACCCTTGGGAACCAAAAAGCTAAGAACATCATCACAGACTTTAATTATCAATTCTCCATTCTCAATTCTCAATTTCTCATTTGTTACAACACCAGTAGTTTCTGTATGTCCCTGAACAACATGCCCCTCGAACCTGTCTGAAGCTTTCATTGCACGCTCAAGATTTATTTTATCTCCCGCTTTGAGTGAACCGAGTTTAGTCTTTTGGAATGTTTCGCTGACCACGTCGAATTTCATTAAATGCTCATCAAAATTTACAACACTTAAACATGCACCGCTGACGCTAATACTTGATCCAATCTTGATGTCATCAAAAGATTCCGGACGCTCTACAGAAATCCCCTTTTCGGTTATTTCTCTAATATTAGCCTGTGCTTCGATAATTCCTGTGAACACGGCTAAATTATCTATCAATTGTGCCTAAGAAGCTAATGGAGTGTTGGGATTTTTTGCAGCTGGACCTGCTTGGGTTTCTGCGGAGTATTTGGGCTTCTTTGGAGAATCATGAGTTAAGGTGAAATCAAGACCTTCTTCTATAGTTGGTACATACGGTTTGCCATCGGAAGTATACAAACTATCATGACGCATGATAACAATTTGACCTCCTGAAAAATAGATTCCAACATCTTCTCCAAGCCTTGCCTTAATTAAATCTCTATAAATGCAATACGTTTCATCCGTAGGACATTCTCTATTTTTTCTATATTGGCAACCCGATCCAACACAATTAACACATTTAAGAAGAGCATCTCTCATAGTTTCGTCTGTGCGTTCCGTATAAGGAACATCAAGACGACTGGACCAAAAACCTGTAGAGCTATTTTGATCAACTATAATACCGATAAGCTCATTCAAATATTTTACAATAATTTGCTCATCAGACATTCCGGATTCCCGCGTAAGCAACAATCGAGTTCCCATACTCACTCCATCAAACCCCATATCCAGAGCTTTCTGTATCTGATCTCTATAAGCAACTCCGCCAGCGAGAATAACAGGGCTGGTTTTATCAAATTTGCGTATTCCTTCAAGAATTGCTGCAGGATCAAAAGCATCTGGATCCAAACCTCTATTTTTAGAAAAACCCAAATGACCACCTGCGGTATTTTCATCTTCATCTATTGGAAGTTCTAAATAATAACCATCAGGTACCCTGAGTGAATCCGGCTGCTTTCCTCTCTTGGCGTATCTGTGATAATACGCTTTGGCAGCCAATACAGAAGATACGATTGGCATATAATAAAGTGAACGCTTCGGTTCTCTTCTTTGTAGTTCAGCGTTTGCCTCGGCCATGCGTGCAGGAAGCTTTTCGTCCATCCCAGCACCAAGCATAAGTACATCGAACGCGTCACTTTTGATAACTTCTTCACGAGAATCAGAATATGAAGGCAGCATTTCCATAAAATTTGCACCTTTGATTGCATATTCACATCTCTGACGAAGATATGTGGCAGCACTTTGAATTGCTTCTGCATTCATTTCTCTTAAATTGTTACTGTTCTGACGTCCAGCAGGTTCCTGACTTATCTTCCATCCTGGAACTGCAGCAGAATAAACACTTGGAAATCCGGCTTCTGCCATTGCCCCACAGAATTCCTCCTCCGTAAATCCTGCTCCCATCCCTCCATTTGTCAAAAACTTCTTTTCTCCATGAAACATGGCTTCAAGTCCTTGTTGCTTTTCTTTCTCATTACGGAATTTATCAACGCTTAGTTGTTCCCTCAGAGAATTCATACATCGGAATAGTAGCTTATATAAAGGGAAGGAGAATAGACTAAATAAGAGAGTTCATCTACATAATTGCACCTATACCCTAGACAGCGGATGATTTTTTTGGTAAGCTAAAGCTCTGCGCGCCACGCTGACGCGGGTCGGGCAGTTTTTTTATGGATGAAATTAAGATCAAAGGCGCAAACCCTTCGACTCAGCTCAGGACGCGCTTACCAAATATTCCTTCCAATTAGCTAATATGGACGAAATTAAAATAAAAGGTGCGCGAATGCATAATTTGAAGAATATTGATGTAAATATTCCCAGAAACAAGCTGACTGTTATTACCGGACTTTCCGGCTCAGGCAAGTCATCCCTTGCATTCGACACCATATTTGCCGAGGGTCAGAGGAGGTATGTGGAGAGTTTGAGTGCGTATGCTCGCCAATTTATTGCCCAAATGGAAAAGCCTGAAGTTGAAAGTATCGAAGGCCTTAGCCCGGCAATCTCGATTGATCAGAAAACTGCTCCCAGAAATCCACGATCAACCGTTGGTACTGTGACTGAGATTTATGATTATATGAGACTTCTTTGGTCCAAGGTTGGAAAAGTCCACTGCACGGAATGCGGAAAAGAACTTACGAAGCAATCGCCCAGCCAGATAGTCGACACTATTGCAGGAATGAAAGAGGGCAAGAAAATATTCCTGCTTTCTCCAATTGTAGAAGGAAGGAAAGGAGCACATATTAAAATATTGGATGCAATCCGACGCGAAGGATTTGTCCGTATGAGAATCGACAGCCAGATCGTTACAGTTGACGAAGACGTTCAATTGGATCCAAAGAAAGCACATACGATTGAAATCGTTGTTGATAGAATGGTAATCCGCGATTTGAAGGCCAAGGAAGACAAACCAAATCCAAACAGAACAAGGCTCGCTGATTCTGTTGAGCTTTCTTTGAAAAAAGGAGAAGAGGCAATGATTCTTCTGGATGCGGATAGTGATGAAGAAACTAGATTCTCCGAAGCTTTTGTATGCCCAGACCATCCAAAAATTGATATTCCTAAAATTGAACCAAGGAGCTTTTCATTCAACTCCCCGCACGGTGCATGTGAAGAATGCCATGGACTGGGCTCTGTTTTACAAGTGGAAGAACACACTATTATTCCAAATACAACGCTTTCGCTTGCCGAAGGGGCAATACATCCTTGGGCAACCTCTGCAACAAGAATGAGTTTTATGATGCGAGTGCTCGAAGCTGTTGCTGAAAAATGTAGCTTCAGCATGAATACGTCTTGGAGTGAGCTGGATGAAAAAACACGTAACATCGTTTTGTACGGTTTCGATCAACCTATAAGTGTCAACTGGCAATCGAATTCATTTGACGGTCAATACGAAACAACTTTCGAAGGAGTAATCCCAAATTTGGAACGCCGTCACAAGGAAACTGATTCCAGTTATGTGCGTTCGCAGATTGAAGGATACATGGAAGAGCTACCATGTTCTTCGTGCAATGGAATGCGGCTTAGAAAAGAGATATTGGGAGTAACTGTAGGAGATAAAAATGTTGTAGAGGCGACGGATATGAGTGTGGATGAAGCTAAAGAGTTCTTTAGTTTACTGATTCCATTTGAAGAAAGAGGAACTGCTGACAGTCGCAAGTCGCAAGTCGCAAGTCGCAAGTCAAAAGACCTGCGACCTGCGACAAGTCCTGCGACTTGCGACATTGGACCTTCGACTTTTGAACCGTTATCAAATTATGAATATAAAATCACAAATAAAGTCCTTCGCGAAATAATCACTCGCCTGGGCTTCCTTCAAAATGTAGGCCTTACTTATCTTACTATTTCCAGATCTGCCGCCACTTTATCGGGAGGAGAAGCACAAAGAATACGTCTTGCAACTCAAATCGGCTCAGCTCTGCAAGGAGTTTTATACATACTGGATGAACCAAGCATCGGGCTTCATCAAAGAGACAATGCCAGATTGATTGAGACTCTAACTAAACTCAGAGATTTGGGAAATACTGTTATAGTCGTTGAGCATGATCAAGAAACCATGGAATCCGCGGATTATTTGCTGGAGATAGGACCAGGAGCAGGTAAATACGGAGGTAAAATAATTGCACATGGAACTTCCAAAGAACTCCTTAAAAACAAAGATTCAGTGACTGGACAATACCTGAGTGGCAAGAAATCGATTCCAATTCCGAAAAAGCGAAGAAAGGGTTCTGGAAAAATAGTATCAATTAAAGATGCTCATTTACATAATCTTCAGAACATTGATGTTGATATACCCTTGGGAACATTCATTGGAATAACAGGCGTTTCCGGATCCGGCAAATCCAGTCTTATTCATGGAATACTTGGGCCAGAACTTTTAAGAGAGCTGAATAAAGCCCACACCAAAGGGCAAAAGATGAAAGAAGTAACAGGCGCCGAACATCTGGATAAAGCAATCGTGATAGATCAATCTCCAATTGGAAGGACGCCCAGATCAAATCCAGCCACATACACCGGAATATTTACTGATGTGCGAGACCTATTTGCTCAAACTCCCGAAGCTAAGTTGCGAGGTTACAAAACGGGTAGATTCAGTTTTAACGTTAAGGGCGGTCGCTGTGAAGATTGTGAAGGAGACGGATTGAAACGAATCGAAATGCATTTCCTTCCGGACGTGTTCGTGGTTTGTGAAACATGCAAAGGACAAAGATACAATCGTGAAACTTTGGAGATTACATATAAAGGAAAAAATATTGCCGATGTATTGGATATGACAATCAGGGAAGCACTGGATTTCTTTGCCGTTATCCCGGCTCTTAAGAAAAAACTTCAAACTCTGGAAGATGTAGGACTCGGATATCTACATCTCGGACAAAGCGCAACTACTCTTTCCGGAGGTGAAGCGCAAAGAGTAAAACTAGCAACCGAGCTAATGAGGCGGGCGACCGGCAATACTTTTTATATTCTGGATGAACCGACAACTGGTTTACATTTCGACGATATTAAAAAGCTGCTAACTGTCCTTCAGCGTTTAGTTGATAAAGGAAATACTGTTCTTGTTATTGAGCATAATTTGGATGTAGTTAAATGTGTTGATCACGTTGTAGATCTAGGACCGGAAGGAGGAGGCGAAGGCGGAAAAGTAATTGCAATTGGAACACCGGAAGAAGTTGCCGGTGCTAAGAACAGCTTTACTGGTGAGTATTTGAAGAAGGCATTAAATAATTGATAATGAAGAATTGAGAATTGAGAATATGCTCAAAAAAATTCTCAATTATCAATTGTCAATTCTCAATTAATCTTCCATTTTATCGAGCATCCAATCGCATTCGCCTCGCTGACCTCGATTTCTTCTCCCGCAACAAGGGCCGAGAGTGCATCTCTGAGTGTTTGCTTTTTAACTTTTGCAGGCTTTTCCCAGTTGTCATCTATCTGACCTTTGTATCTAAGATTTCTTTTTGAATCAAAAACAAAACAGTGTGGAGTGCAAAGTGCTCCATAACTTTTCGCAATCTCCTGAGTTTCATCAAAACAATATGGAAAAGGAAAACCCATTTCATCATGTACTTCTTTCATGGCTTCGAATGAGTCATCCGGATAATTTTCCGCATCATTGGAATTTATCATAACAAATTGTACTCCCTCTTCATCAAAATGTTCAGCAAGATCAACTAATCGATCTTCATAAGCTTGGGCATAAGGACAGTGGTTGCACGTGAAAACCACGACCACAATCGGGTCTTTGATCATGCCCGATTCAACCGTCATTCCATCAGTTGCTTTCAGGCTAAAAGAGGGCATCGGATCTCCTATCGAAAGGACCTTTGAGTTGTCATTAATGAGTACCATGATAAGGAAACAGAGGAGTCAGAAGAAACAGACGAACCAGAAGATACGTTGTAATTATCTCAGAGATAGACGCAACTTGTGAAGTAAAAATCCAACGCGCTGAATATGATCCAACAAATCGTCCTGTTGTTCCTTCGAAACGTAACCCAATTCAAATGCTAATAATCTTTGATAATGGAATTCTTCAAGCGAAGAAACTGCAATGTCTAGAAATTGAGATTTTCCCTTCTTTGTTCTTTTGCTATTACCCTCTGCTATATTCATTGGAACGCTATAGCCAGACCTCCTCATTTGACTCTTAAGACCATATCTTTCATCGGGAGGAAAATTCTTTGTAATTTCGTATGCCTTCTTACAAAGCTTGTGAGCTTCTTTCCATACAATAAGCTTCTGATACTGCCTTTCTTGCATAAGAATCTATGGGGAATAAAATAGGTGAGAATTGTAATATTAAGGTGTATAACTGTCCACCCATCATTTCCTCTGTTTCTTCTGACTCCTCTGTTTCTTCTGTTTCTTATGCACTTCAAATTAGCTTCCCAAACCACAAAAAACGTGTAGAATAACAGTTCTATGAGGTGGACTGAATTCAGAGCCCATATTCGGCACCTCTCAACCGAAGACTTGGAAAGAGTCAGGCAAGCTTTTGAGCTGGGGAAGGATGCTCATTCCAGCCAAAAACGCAAATCCGGAGAACCTTATTTTACACACCCAATTGCAGTCGCTCATTTACTGGCTGATATGGGTGCAGATTCAGATACAATTATTGCCGCACTTTTGCATGACTCAATTGAGGATACACATCTGACTTTGGAAATGATTGATAAGGAATTTGATGGATCTGTCACCGAGTTAGTGGACGGAGTAAACAAGTTGGATGAAGCCGATTTGAAAGACAGGCCGACACTGGAACAAGAGACAGAAAGCGTAAGAAAAATATTCACATTCATGAAACAAGACGTTCGAATAATGATTATCAAACTCGCAGATCGTCTGCACAACATGCAAACAGTCGATTATCTCGGAGAAGAAAGAAGTAAGGAATGGGCTCAGGAAACATTGGATCTTCATGTAAAAATTGCTGACAGATTTAGCATGAGCGAATTCAGAGATGAATTGGAAGCTTTGTGCCTGCAAGCAGTAGATCCAGAATTGTATAGTGAACTTCTGAAAATGCTTAGGAAAAATGAGAAGGCAAGCGAAAAGATTATCAAAGAATTAAGAGAGGCACTTAAAGAAAAGCAACCCAACATAAATAAGGTGGTAGAAATAAAACATGAACATAAATCCTGGGGGAGGCTTGAAACGCAAATGGAGACAGAAGGTGCAGCAGCGACTGGAGTTACAGCAGCTACTGCAGTATTTGTTTGCAAAGAAATTCAAGAGTGTTATCAGATCCTTGGTGCCCTTCATCAAAGCTGGAATCGAGAAAAGCTGTCATTCGAAGATTTTATCAATGCACCGATGATCAACGGATACAGAGCGTTACACACTACAATAATCTTGCATAATGGAACCAGAGTGAGATGTAAAATACGAACGGAAAAAATGGATGAATACTCGCGTAAGGGAATAACGACAATGTGTTTTGATAGCGAAGCAGCCGGAATATTGGATTACCTTCCTTGGACTGATCGTATTGCTACTCTTTCAGAAGATACTGCAGACAGATCAGCACAATTCTGGGAAAGCTTACAGAGTGACATTTTGGGAGATACAATTATTGTTTATGGACCAAATGACAGATCTGTTGCTCTGCCTAAAGGGGCAACCGCTCTGGATGGAGTGTTTTACCTCTTTGGTAAAAAGGCCCTTAATGTTAAAAGTATAAAAGTCGACGGATCAGAAGTTGATTTCTCCGCTCCACTCAACGAAGTCTCTGCTATTCAAGTTGAGCTTGAAGATCGGCCGAAATTTGAACGCGATTGGTTGCAATACCTAAAGACTGGTTTTGCTGTTGCAGAAGTTAGAACAGCACTTGCTCAACAATCAGATAAACAAAAGGTTAACATTGGAAAAAATCTTCTGCAGAATGCTCTCGATGAACATCGAAAAGGTTTTATAGAGGAATTCAACCAAGAAGTTTTCTTGAATGCGTTGCAGGCACTGGGTTACACATCAATCAAAGAAGCTTACATTGCAATTGCAGACGGCCACATGGAACCTGATGAAGTTTTTGATGCTGTTTTCAAGCCAAAGAATAACGCAAAAGAAACTTCTTCCTCGATTCACAAAATTCGCTATACGCACCCATTGGATGACCATGAAACTTTGAACAAGCTTATGGTTGTTTACCCTCGATTTAACAAGTTTTTCCGCAAGTTTACAATTCAACATAAACCTCAGCTCAATCTTGGGATAATAGACTTAAAGGCGCAACTTACGCCCGAACAAATGAAAAAGTTTGTTAGCGACCTGGAATCCGCAGGCGCGCTTACCGTTACAGTATTATCTTCCTCACCAATCCTCAGGTCCCTTCTAGGAATTTGCTTGATTTTCATGTTATGGGGACTAGATCCGGTTGTTGCAAAACACATTATGCTTTCACATAGCGTTTCTCCGATAAATATGACTTTGGTTCGCTATTTGTCATTAACCTGTTTGAGTGCAATATTCTTGATTGTCCAACGCAGGCGAGGAGCTTTTCCTCAAACTCCCATTCCTATAAAGAACCCATCATTGTGGATCTCTGTGCTTCTTCTGGTCGTAGTTGCATTGTCCACATATACAGCTCTCCTTACCACGCCGGCAACGCACTACACAATTCCAATGACAGCCGCAGGACTGGTTACAATAACAATGGTCAACAAAAGTAAACGATTCTTGTTTTTTATTACTTGGTTATTGCTAATTGTAGGAACTGTATTCTTAATAACCGAGTCCCCTTCTTGGCCCATCACAGGAATGTTCTTTACTTTCTTGGCTGTAATATCTTTCACCGCATTTTCAATTGTCAGTGAACACTATAAGAGGCGTGAGCAAGTCGGTGCGCGCAGTATGCAGTACTTCTTTGTGCTATCAATACTATGCTTCATAGTTTCGTTGCCGCTTGCGCCTTATTCGACATTATTCGAATTAAAGCCACATGTGTTAACAGAGATGGTCCTATTTAGCATAATTTTCGTAGGAACTCCTTATTACTTGTACTACTTGTTCCTTACTCAAAGAGAAATGGACTTCGTATTCCGATATTCTTTCCTGATCATACCAGCGACTATCTTGGGTCAAGTATTGTTAAAACAAAGCGTAAACTGGCCGGTCGTACTCTTTGCCGGAACTATAGTTATACTCGGAGCTATTTTGCCACTCGTATTTGCAACCAAAAAAAAGACAGATTAGTTTGCAGCAGGTTTGTAACGCGCTAGGTTCTCTTCCATTCTTGGAACTATACAATCTTTTACCCCTATCAGATGTTCTTCCCTTGCAAGCACCTGCACTTCTTCGGGTGTTGATTCCGGACCATCAACTTCTAAATTATAAACTGCTAAACCATCGTTAAGCCTCGTTCCTTTTGGATCAAACTTTCTTTTTCTCAAAAGACTTTCGCTCAAATCATTTTCACCAAAGCTGTTTATGCGGTTTCCAATATTGCATTTTCCTTGGAACACTTCCATATTGGCAATCCTCCATGCATGAACCATGTCGTAGCCATATTCTTCCATCAGCCTAAGAAGACATTTGTCGAATAAATATCCTGCAGCTCCGGGATAACCTGGGAGTGCATTAGCAGTATCAGTTCTCAGAATCTTCGGCGCCGCATCCAGGTAATTTGCATATCTTTCGCCTTCGTTAAGTCTTATATACCTACTGAAATCACCATCTTTGTACCTCTTATCAAACAGCGCATGCACATCGGCAACAGACCAATCTTCATCTGAATTTCTGTGTTCGTTCGACACTTCCTTAAATTGCGATCTCCACCAGGTAACCCAGGCAACAACTTTTTCATCCATAATTAAAACCTCTCCCTCATATACAGAATCATACAAATTATCGGTGCCATATCTTCCTCCGCCTTTGCCTAGCCACCCTGATCTTCTTAGCTTTTGCGGAGAAGCAGCTTTTTCTAATTGTTCAGCCCTCCTCAATTCCTCTTCCATCATTGCCCCAATAGAAATCGGAGGACTCTGATCCGATATCCAACCCCTTGGTGTTGCATCAAATGGATTCAGCATTCCGCCGGACCTTCCAAAAGGCCAATCATAATTCTCAGCCATCAAAGTAGTTGGTTCAACCTCCCCTATCTGTTCGCGTGCCGCTTTTGCCATATCAACAATCACCTGTATTGGCACCCGAGAGGCCTCATAACAATCCTTCACTCCACCACTTTCCATACGAAGATGGTCAATAGTCATGGGTTGTACGGTTGCATCTGTCTCGTAGTTGGTAAATGCTTTTTGTTCAGCACTTTCACCTCCATCGGCAGCCTGTCCTGCACTAGGAAGTATATCGTCCACAAAGTGTTTAGCCAGCTTTGCAACTTCATCATCTGGAGAATCAGAAGAAGTCGAATTTTCATCAGGAATCATATTATTAAGGCACTGTGATAGGGTCAGACATTCTTACTCATCATATAGCTTTCTGCAACAAAAATAACGGAATTTCAAATGAAAAGATTATTGCCAAATAAAAGGCATTTAGGTGCCCGCAGAGGCAGAACTGCGTCTTTTTCAACTTGCACCACTGCTACCTGCCATTGCAGCCACACTTCTCAAAGCATCCCGTAACTGTGCAAAAGCTTCTCCAATCGCGCTTCTAACATCCGCATCAAAACTAGCAACGCAGCTGAGTTTCTGCGCTATATCAACCTCAACACTGTTAATTTCGTCCTCTCGCAATATTTGGCGAGCAGTAGAATCAGCTGTTCTTTCGGCAACTTGCCTTATCATTGCAATAGGACCACCTGTATTTTCCACTCCAAATATACCATTTAGAGCATCGCAAAAGACTTCGTCACTTTCGTCACCACCATGATCTTCACTAAATTGTGCACGCAATCCACGTAAACATCGAACAGCTTCTATTGCAACACGATCAACAACAGACACTTCTTCATCTGTTGGGCCATTTTTAGCCTCGCCTCTCCCTTCTCCTAAGCTCTCAGCAAACCTTGAAAGGTTTTGATCAGCGTCATCTGCTCCGACCCCGGATGTTACTGTGTCGACGGTGCCATCTCTTGCAACTCCCTTTGCTCTCTTTACCGTTTCCTTCGTGACTCTTTCGCCACTCCTGAGAGGAACACTATATATATCCGAGTTTGCGCCATCTGCCGGTGGTGGTAGGAAAGGACTTCCATTTTCTCTCATTGCTGATGGATTATCGTCTTACTAGAATTTCTGTCAATAAATTCATAATGTTTTTTTTGCGCCTTTATGTGTTCTTGCGCACTTTGTGTTAAAACAGAGATACGCTTTTTTTTGGGAATCTTCTTGCTAAAACTACCCCAATAGATGTTTATTACTAGACCAATGCCTCCTGAGTTTCCATCTACGGCACAGTTGCTAGAAACGCTCGTTGAAATACCAACGGATGTTCAAACGGAGCGGGGCCGAAAGGGATTTTGGGACATGCACAGAATAATTAAAGAACTTGTCGAAACTCATGGGCTAGGTAAGTACTATCTTCAGGAATTAACCGATGAGCAGGCCGGAGGTAACTTTAAATCAAAACTAATAAATATCTTCATAGAAGTCGGAGACGGAGACGGAGATGAAAGATTTCTTTTACAAGCGCATGGAGACACCATTATTCCTGAGCCATTCTACAAAGATACCGGGAAAGATCCTCTGCAATGCAAACAGCCCAGCGATGACCCCGACATCCGCACTGGTTGCGGTTGCGGCGACAATAAAATCGGAGTAGTCGCTATGCTTAGGGCTCTACCTGAATTGAATAGAATTCTTGCAAATTCAAGACGAGAAGCAGCCGTGCTCATTGATACAGCAGAAGAAGGACAGTCCCAGGGAATATACGCCGCAAAGGAACATTTAAACGATATTAAATGGGCCGCAACTTTCGACCTACCTGCAGGTGGCAAATTAGGAGATTCACCATGCATAATATATGGACGCCCGGGTCGCTTGGTTTTTGAAGTGACTATAAACGCCATTAGAACAGATCACTTGGGAACAGTAATAGATTCATATGATCCGGAGTACATAGATTTTAGGATGGACAAAGTAAAATCTGCTATACGCAAAATTATGCTTCCAAACCATCCAGATCATTCTCAAGTTGCCATAAACGGTGGTGATAATTTGCCTAGATCAATATGCATACCTCATTTGTCTGGTACGGTAAATCCACGTTCAATGACTATGCCGGCTAGCGGAAAAATTACAATCGAAGTTTTATATACAAATTCAGATCTTTCGCACGCAGAAATTCAAGAAGTAATTAGAGAAGCAATCGCAACCGCTCTGAGTGATGATAAATTTGAAATTGGAAAGCAAACTGGCCGCGTGACTCCTTTTATTAAACCTTGGATAGAAAATGCAGGCCACCCGCTTATCCAATCTGCAGTGCAACATCTTCAAGAAGTAACCGGACAGGCCCCAAGAAAAATTATTGGATGTCCTACAGCTAACGAAAATGTAATTGCTAATTGGGGTGTACCAACCGTAACACTTCCTCCGGAAGCAGAAGGTGAACATTCAGCCAATGAAAGAACCAGACTTTCGTACGTCGACAATGTAATGGTTCCATGGATACTGGCAATGGCAAAAAGCGACAATGATCATGTGAATTGGATAAGGCAGGAATGAAAATCTTAAACTTGAAATCCCAAATTGTTTCGAATTCTTGACCCTCGAAGCCTTGACGAAGTGAGTTCGGATTTAGCATTTAATAACTTCTCTAGTATTCAAATACCACATAAAAAGCATTACAACATACCAAATGATCGGTATCCTATTTATATGTTCGCCTCTGCACCAGTCGCCCTCTGGGCTCCGGTGCAGGGCAAGACCCTTTACTTTGCATTTTATGTTCGATTCTGTTGATCCTAAGCAAAATCTTCCGGATATGGAACTCGGTATCCTCCAGTACTGGAAGGAAGAGGATATCTTCAAGCGTTCAGTACATGAGCGTGAAGGATCTGAGGATTTTAGCTTTTACGACGGACCTCCGTTTGCCACAGGACTCCCCCATTATGGCCATCTGCTTGCCGGAACGATTAAGGATGTAATCCCTCGATATCAGACAATGAAGGGCAAAAGAGTGGAGAGAAGATTCGGATGGGATTGTCATGGATTGCCGGTGGAGAATTTGATTGAAAAAGAGCATGGGATAAAGAGCCATAAAGAAATTGAAGAGATGGGCGTGAAGAAATTTAATGAGCTTTGTTGTGATTCAGTTCAGCGTTATACGGAAGAATGGAGATCGATAGTTGAACGAATGGGAAGATGGGTGGATATGGATTGGGATTACAGAACAATGGATCCGGAATACATGGAATCCATTTGGTGGGCGTTTAAGGAGCTCTACAAAAAAGATTTGATATATGGGGGATACAAACCAATGCATATTTGCCCACGATGTGCGACTCCTTTAAGTAACTTCGAAGTTACACAGGGTTATGCTGAACGAACCGATCTTTCGGTAATCATCACGTTCCCGCTAAAAGATGATCCAAAGACTGTGCTTTTGGCATGGACAACAACACCTTGGTCGCTTCCGGGAAACACATGGCTGGCAATTGGAGGAAAAATTAAGTATGTAAAAGTGAAAGAAGGAGACATTACTTACATAATCGCAGAAAAGCTGGTCGAAAAAGTATTTAAAGATAGAGATTATAAAGTTGTTGGATCAATAGATGCAAAAGACATTGTCGGAAAGCGTTATGAACCCCTTTTCCCATATTTTGTTAACACTGTTATACCGCGCACCGAAAAATCCGGGAAACCGGAGACTTACGGTGAACGTGTGTTCAAAGTCGTATGTTATGAAGACGTGGAAGTTTCTGATGAGGATGGAACAGGTATTGTCCACGTCACTTCATGCCTTGGTGAAGATAGTTACAACGTCTCTGTTAAAGAAGATGTTGATATCATCCATCATGTAAATATCGAAGGATACTTTTCTCCTGAAGTGGAAGACATGCAAGGCATCCATGTAAAACCCGAAGGAAAAGACCCAATGGCAACCGACAAAATTGTTATTGAGAACCTTAAGAAGAGAGGTCGGCATTTTTCTCATGCATCTTATACACATAGTTACCCACACTGTTGGAGATGTGATACTCCCCTTCTTCCTTACACAACAAGTTCATGGTTCGTATCCGTAGAAAAAATAAAGGAAGAATTGATTGTGAATAATAAAAAAACTGAGTGGATTCCTTCTCACTTAAGAGATGGAAGATTCGGTAACTGGCTGGAAGGTGCACGTGACTGGGCAATCTCCCGGAACCGTTTCTGGGGAACTCCGATTCCAATTTGGCGATGCGAGGAGACGGGCGAGATTGAAGTTATCGGAAGTCGTGATGATCTGATGAAGCGAGCTCCGATTAGATTCTCGAAGCTGACCGCAATAAGACATGGTGAAAGCGAAGGGAATTTAGTGCCCAAGTATCAGGGTGTACTTCCCGGAACTGATCTAACTGATAATGGCAAAAGCCAAATCAAAGAACTTTCTAAGCAGTTTGAAGATCAAAAAATTAATATCATCTATTGTTCGCCATTTGCACGAACTAAGCAGACAGCGAAGATTTTGGCTGAGGCCGTCGGAGCTGAGATTATTGAAGATGAGCGGCTAAGAGAACTTGATTTTGGAAAATATGAAGGGGAAACAATCGATTTTTCTGACCTCGCATTCGTTAAGGC
>DCXE01000059.1:25654-25786 GCA_002328295.1 Candidatus Peribacter sp. UBA2144
CGTTAAGGCGAGACGAGCCAAAAAACTCAAAGAAGATTCCCCTGAATCAATTTTTCATTTTCCGGGGATGGAAACATGGGAACAGGCGCAGGAGCGCGTTGATAATTTCTTGAAAGAAGTTCTGCCAAAGCA
>DCXE01000059.1:26094-26308 GCA_002328295.1 Candidatus Peribacter sp. UBA2144
CTTGAAAGAAGTTCTGCCAAAGCATAAGTCCGAACATGTATTGGTTATCACGCACGCTGACCTGATTCGAAACATTACACACTTTATGAATAAGACCGATCCAATGAAGCTATCCCACCAGCCGTATCCACAAGTTGCCCAGCCTCGCACTTTCTTCTGGGATCATCAGAACAATGCTCAGATGGATTTGCATAAACATAATACGGATGATATT
>DCXE01000003.1 GCA_002328295.1 Candidatus Peribacter sp. UBA2144
ACACTCGTAACAGTCAACAGTTGTAGAGGCCCTATCTGTGTTGTTTGAAGAATTATTGTCAGTTGCGGAAGTTGAGACTGCAGCATCGTTTACAATAGTTCCGCCGCAGGTGTAAGTGGAAGGCACATTGAATACCACCGTGTAGCTTCGACTTGCACCGTTGATCAAAGTCAGATTATTACAGAGGATACTTGATCCCTGTTTTACACAATCATTATCAGAGGCGCCTGAATTAAATGTTAGGCCTGATGGAATTGGATCCGAGACAACTATGTTAGTTGCAACATCCGGACCATGGTTTTCTGCTACCAGAGTGTAGGCAACAGTTGCGCCGCGATAAACAGAACCTGGTCCACTTTTTGTTACAGATAGATCCGCATTCTTTCCTTCGTTGTCATCCTGAGCGCTGTCACATCCGGGATCATTTGGATAGTCGGTGTTTCCATCATTATCATTATCTTGTCCGTCCTGGCACTCGGCCAAAGGAGATCCTTCTGTATCGTCGGTTGCTGAACTGCAGCTGAAGTCATCCGGATAGTCTGTTGCTCCGTCATTATCGTTGTCAACTCCGTCGCTGCATTCGAAACATACTACAGGAGTAGTTATTTGGTCTTGGTTGTTGCTGGAAACAGGATCTGTGGCAGATGTAGAAATTGATACAGTGTTAGTTATGTTGCTCGAGCACGAATATGAACCCGAAACATCAAATGAGACTGTATAAACTCTGCTGGCACCGTTATTCAGAGTTAAGTTGTTGCAAAGAATGGAACTGCCTTGTTTTACACAATCATTATCAGAGGCACCTGGATTGAATGTAAGTCCGGAAGGAATAGGATCAGCAACTACAACATTTGTTGCTGTATCTGGACCGTGATTCCTGGCACGCAATGTGTACGAAACAGTGTCGCCTGGTTGTACAGGATGCGAACTGACATCGGTTTTGGTAACGGAAAGGTCTGATGTCTTAGCCTCGGAATCATCCTGAACGCTTGAACATCCGGGATCATTTGGATAGTCAGTTTGTCCGTCACCGTCATTGTCGGCTCCGTCGTTGCAAGCGGGTGGTGGTGGAGCGTAGCCGCAGACTGTTACGGGGGTTGTGGTGTCTTCGCAATCGGTGACTGATTCTCCAATACATATGTCGTTGCCGGAGCCTCCTTCAATTTCGTCATTGCCTGGTCCACCGCTCATTTCATCACTACCACTATTTCCTTCTATCTCATCATCCCCATCATCTCCACATGCAATATCATTCCCGTATTCACCGTCTATGTCGTCGTTTCCAGCTCCTCCAAAGATGGTGTCATCATCATTATCTCCATCAATATTGTCATTTCCACCTAGTCCACAAATTGTATCGTCTCCGTCTCTTCCATAAATGTAATCACGTGCATCGGTTCCAACAATTACATCGTTCTGATCGGATCCGCGAAGCGTTCCCTGATATGTGTATCCATCGTAAGGTCCTCCTACGATTATCCCTCCGCCGTTAACGTAAACGGTTGCTGTTAGACCGTTGCATGTTGGAGCAGGGGAATCGTCTTCTGTGTCATCGGTTGGATCTGAGCATCCCGAGTCAGCAGGATAGTCGGAATCTCCATCGTTATCATCGTCTTGTCCGTTATCGCACTGAGGTCCATTAGGATCGCGCTCAGAATTATCAGTTTCGCTGCTGCAACCAGGATCTCTTGGGTAGTCAGTTTGTCCGTCTCCATCGTTGTCAACTCCGTCGTCACAAATAAATGCAGCTTCGGAATCGTCTGTTATGTCCGTACAGTTTGAGTCTGCGGGATAGTCAGTATCTCCATCGTTATCATCGTCCTGTCCGTTGTCGCACTCAGGTCCGTTTGAATCTCTTTCGGATGTATCTGTTGCAGATGAACATCCCGGATCTCTTGGATAGTCCGTTTGTCCATCACCGTCGTTGTCAATTCCATCATCACATTCAGGAGATACAGGACAGTTAATTGAAGTGCTTTTGTTGTCACTGTTGTTACCTGAATTAGGATCAGTGGATGATGAAGAAACAGTCGCTTGTAGATTTAAGTTTCTTCCGCAGTAAATATCGGATTCTACAATAAGTCCGATTGTGAATTGTCTGCTTTGTCCATTGTTTAGATCGAAATTATTACAAAGCACATTGTTTCCATTTTGAATACAGGCACTGCTGGAGGCTCCAGAGTCGAATGCAACTCCTGTTGGGAGTGCAAGCGAAATTACAACCGTGTTGGCTGTGTCCGGGCCGTGGTTTTCTACTTCGGCGTAGTAGAGAAGCGTGTCATCCTTATCACCACTGTTTGGACCCGTAAGGCTAACCAGTTCAAGGTCTGCATTAATACCTTCTGAGTCGTCAGTAGGATCTGTACAGTTTGAATCGTCGGGGTAGTCTGTGTCTCCGTCATTATCATCATCCTGACCGTTGTCACATTCAGGTCCGTTTGGATCTCTTTCGCTGTTATCAGTAGGACTACTGCATCCCGGGTCTCTTGGGAAGTCAGTTTGTCCATCGCCGTCATCATCATTTCCATTATCGCAAACATCGGTTCCTCGCTCATCGTTGTCACTAGGACCGGTGCATCCTGGGTCTCGTGGATAGTCAGTTTGCCCATCACCGTCATCGTCTTGACCATTGTCACATTCATCGGTTCCTCGCTCATCATTGTCGTCCGGACCGGTGCATCCGGGATCGCTAGGGTAGTCAGATTGTCCATCTCCGTCATCGTCCTGACCATTGTCACACTTATCGGTTCCGCGCTCGTCGTTGTCATCGGCGCTTGAACAGCCTGGATCTTGGGGGTAGTCGGTTTGTCCGTCGCCGTCGTTATCTACTCCATCGTTACACGCAGGATTTTCTTCGGTGTCGTCATCCGGACCGCTGCATCCTGGATCATCGGGGTAGTCTGTGTCTCCGTCGTTGTCGTCATCTTGTCCGTTGTCGCACTCATCGCCGTTTGGATCTCGCTCAGAGTCATCTTGAGCACTCGAACACCCTGGATCTTGGGGGTAGTCGGTTTGTCCGTCGCCGTCATTGTCTTGTCCGTCCTGACATGCGGATTCCGGATCACTTTCATCATCGTCATCCGGATTGGAACATGAAAAATCATTTGGGTGATCCGTTGCGCCATCATTGTCGTTATCGATTCCATCCCGGCACTCCGGTGTGTGCTCTTCGTCGCTGGGGCTGGAACAGTCGGAGTCATGCTCTATTTCACTGAAGTCATTGGCTGACGCACATCCACTGTCTCTTGGGTAGTCGGTTTGACCATCATTGTCATTATCGGCTCCGTCACTACAATCGGGCAGCCTATCAGCGCAAACAACCGTCTCGATACAGTGTGCATTTACGCTACCATAATCTGATAAAGCTTGAATTTCATACCATTTGTTTGACGAAGTGCTCCAATGCAACAACGAATTGTCTTCTGGACTCCAGTAGCATCGCGCTTTGCTTCCTGCATGGTGTTTGGTTTTTGAAACTAGTCTGCCGTATCCGGAAATTTGGCATACCCTGGTAGCGCTATCGTCATCGAATCGAATGGCGTATGGTTTGGGCCAAATTAAAACGATGTCGTCTCCGGAATTGTTTACTGCACTAGTAACAGTACCTGACGGACTTACTGTTGTTTGTCCCCCCTGATGAGGACCTTCTTCGAGAACGTCAATTTGTCCATCGCCGTCGTTGTCACGACCGTCACTACATTCTCCCGAAACTTGTGCTTCGGCTTTCGGAATTAAATAAAGTAATTCAAAAAGTCCACCGGACTGAAATTGAACGGTGAGCATTGCAGTGAGTGTCAGGGCACTCAAGAGGCGTCTTGACGACATGTGGAAATTGGGTATATAAAAAAGGCGAGAATTGTATCGCCGCTCCTTATAATGTCAAAGACATTTTCCCTTCTTTATCCCAAAAAGAACGTTGCAAGACAGTCAAGTTTGTATTTTCGAGTTATTTGGCTTATTTTAGCCAAAATATGGCCCTAAACCACTCGGGCCCTTCGTGCCCTCGGATTTAGGGCATTAACAAGAAATGAATGTGTTGAGGTTGGCGCAGCCATGAACCCGAGCAAAGCGAGTGGTTCATGGCTGGGGAGGAGGGATTCGAACCCCCGAATGCATGGACCAAAACCATGTGCCTTACCACTTGGCGACTCCCCAATGTGAACTATTGATACTGTATCAGAAATGCTGATATTGCGAAAGAAACAGAGGATGAAGAGGAAGCAGAAGATTAAGAGGGCTCTATTAAAATAGAATCTCAGGATATTATCCTCTGATTCCTCTGAATCTTCTGAATCCTCTGTTTCTTCTCAATTACCAATCCACAACTATCTTCTCCGATCCGCCTACGAGGGGGTATGTTTGGGTCATGGTTTTTGTTGTTATCTACATTCATATATTACTCCAAATTTAAGAAATTGTAAAATATGATGTCAAAATAGGACTTTTCGGCTATTCAAAGCGATAATCTCGTGATTTTTCATTGAAGATCAAATGTGAGTGATTTGATGTCAAAAGTTCCATTATTAGGCTCGCTAAGTGCTTGGGGGAGTGCATGAGCTTTTCCTTTTGCTCCAGGGCTAAACCCGAAACTCCATGCCTTGCCAAGGCCGTATTTGTGGACCCTGGTAGTATGAATTTGAAGTCATAATCATGAAGTGTCTCTTTTGCCAATAATCCCATGTGATATTGGGCCATTTTTGTGAGTCCGTAGAGTGCCGGATCGGGTCGTGGTTTTTGGGAATATCGGGAGGCCATAATTGCAATCTGGGCTCCGGGATTTAGATAGGGGACTGAGCTTTTTATAAGCAGCCAAGAGCCCTTCACATTCACATCGAAAAGTAGCTCAAAATCATCTTCAGTTGAGTCCATCAGAGTGCCTCTCCTCATGACTCCAGCATTGCAAATTAGTACGTCAATCGGTGTTTCTAGCTCATTTAAGGAGTCTTCAATATCGCCTAAATCAGTAATATTCACTTTATGAGTTGTCATCCCATCAAGCCCTTGGTCAGGCTCGTCAATATCAAAGTTAGTGATGACTGCGCCGGCACCAATAAGCTCCTCGGCAAGCGCTCTGCCAATCCCGTTTGAGGCTCCGGAGATTAATATGTGTTTATCTTTAAACTGCACATTAGTATTATACCTCAAAACAGTGATTTAAGTAAGGAAACAGAGGAATCAGAAGAACCAGAGGAAGCAGAGGATAATCTTCTGACTCTTCTGATTTCTCTACATCATCTGCTTCTTAGCCGATTTTAACTTGTTAAAAGCGGCTCACTTCCCTAAACTACCTCGGACAATGTTCGCAATTGTAGACATAGCAGGCTTTCAGGAGAAGGTTTCGGAGGGTGAAAAAATCAGGGTTCCTTTGCTTGGCGAGGAAGCCGGTAAGAAGGTGACATTCAAGAACGTTTTTCTGGTCTCAAAGAGCGATAGCGATGTGAAAATCGGCACCCCCTACGTTAGTGGTGCCACTGTTGAAGCCAAAGTTTTGGAGCACGGAAAGGCCAAGAAAATCAGAGTTTTTAAGATGAAAAGAAGAAAAAGGTATCGCCGAGTAAAGGGACATCGTCAGGACTTTAGTGATATTGAGATTGTTTCGATTAAGGTTGGCGCTGCTGCGGCGAAGAAGGAGGTGGATGCTGGTGAAAATAAATAACAGTGTGTAGTGGGTAGTTTGTAGTTGTTTTGAGATTTTTTCTTTGTGAATACTACTCACTACCCACTACACACTTACTAGCTCAATATCATTTCTCAATTTTTCCATCTCTTTAAGCGTAACACCAATATTCTGCATCTGAGCATAAGTTTCGCCAAGTCTTTCGTTAGCTTTAACCAAGTGATGTAAGTAGCTCTTATTAAGTTCGCGACTGAACTTAGAAGGAGAGTCAGAATCAATCGGAGTGTGATCATTTTTAAATTTTGCATTTGTGATTCTCAGATCAGTTCCGTCTAACATCAGAAGTTTCCCGTGCCTTGCTATCCTCATCGGAAGTACGCAGTCGAACATATCGATTCCAAATGCTATGCATTTCTTCATTTGGCTGACGACGCCAACTCCCATCAAATACCTCGGCTTATCCTCAGGCAATAGGGGGGCGATGGCCTCTACAACTCCTAGCATATCCTCCTCAGATTCACCTACAGCAAGTCCGCCGATAGCGTAACCGTCAAAATCAAGAGCTACGAGCTCCTCCGCGCACTTTTTCCTTAAACTCAAATCAAGTCCTCCTTGTACAATTCCTAATAATTTCGATTCTGAATTCAGCTTCTTATGAATCTCTTTACATTCCTTAGCCCACCTAAGTGTTCTATCAACCGCCTTTTCGATATCAGGTTTAGATGATTTAGAAGGAGGGCACTCATCAAAACACATAATCAAGTCAGCCCCAAGTTTATGTTGAATGGTAATTGATTCTTCCGGACCCATAAAAAGGGGAGCTCCATCTAAATGAGAATTGAAATGGACTCCTTCATCTTTGATCTTGTTATTGCATCTGAGTGAATAAACCTGATAACCGCCTGAATCAGTCAGGATTGGCTTATCCCATCCGACAAATGAATGAAGTCCTCCAGCTGACTGAACAATATCTTCACCAGGTTGAATGTGCAGATGGTAGGTGTTGCAAAGTAGAATCTGGGCACCAAGATCAATTAAGTCGGTGTGAGTGATGCCCTTCATAGCACCAGCTGTACCAACGGGCATGAAGAAAGGAGTCTCTATTATTCCATGCGGCGTTTCTATTTTTCCTCTTCGGCCAAGGTCAGTGGTTTTCTCTAAAGTAAACATCTACGGTACTTTACAACAATATTTGTTAAGATGTTCTCTAAATCACATTTTTTGGTTTTTGTCCCTTCTTAAGTGGCAATCTCTCCTTACAATGTAATGGATTTCTTTCCCCTTATTTTATGAAAAATTGTTGTATATTCTCGTGTTGCCCAAAGACTCCAGTTGGCATCGCGGGTTTCCTGGTTCGAATTAGCTTCGGGCTATCTCTGCTTTTTGTTGGCCTTACTCATTATATGACTTTTGACGGATTCAAGGGTATGGTCGCCGATGGTCTTGGACCTTTGGAACCCCTGGGGGTTTTGTGGGCCTTGATATTGCCTGCATTGATGATAGTTGGTGGAGCTCTGCTTGTTGCTAACATGTACAAAGAGCTTGCAGCATGGACCGGCGGACTTGCGCTTGCATCGATCCCGGCAGGAATGCTTGCAAAGCCCGTTCTCTCCGGCGCGTCGCTTGCAGATATGATGCCGGCCGCTCTAAATGCGATGATATGGCTAATCCTATTCTTGTTTGTCGTAAAATGTTCTTCCTGTTGTTCAGGAGGCAGTTGCGAAAAATAAAGGATTTAAGAACTCTTCGCTTTTACAACATGATCGATTAATCCATACTTAAGCGCTTCTGCTGCGCTCATAAAGTTATCTCTTTCTGTGTCATTGGTAACCTTATCCATCTTTTGTCCTGTATGATCTGCAATCATTTTATTAAGAAGATTCTTAGTTTTGATTATATGGTCAGCGTGAATTGCAATATCAGTTGCTTGTCCTTCAGTTCCTCCAAGAGGTTGGTGAATCATAACTTCTGAGTGCTCTAGTGCATAACGCTTTCCTTTAGCTCCGCCAGTTAGGATGATCGCGCCTCCGCTTGCGGCAATACCAAGGCAGACCGTTGAAACATCGGGTTTCACATGCTGCATCGTGTCATACATTGCGAGGGTCGATGTAACCTGTCCGCCGGGTGAGTTTACATACATTGTAATATCTTTCTTTGGATCTTGTTTCTCTAGAAAAAGAAGTTGAGCGATTATTGAGTTTGCTATGTCGTCGTTGATTGGAGTACCAAGAAAAATTATGCGTTCTTCCAAAAGACGAGAGTAGATATCATATGCCCGTTCGCCGAGCTGAGTTTTTTCTATAACTGTTGGAATAATCGTGTTGCTTGGCAGCATGTGACCACGCGGAAGATTCTTAGCTAAAGATATAAGTTGGGAGTGCATATTTTGGAGAAGGGGATTTCGTTTATATCATAGCAAAAAAGGCGTATTCTAGGCAGTAGGCAGTAATCGTTATTTATTGTTATAATTTATAATGTAATGAATACAGGACATATAGCTTTCAACTTATGAATACCCTAACTAAAGCAAAAATTTCCGATCTAATAGTGATATTAGGCCCAACGGCGAGTGGCAAAACAAGTTTTTCCATAGAAATGGCCAAGGGTTTTGAGCACCAAGTTGAAGTGATAAATGCTGACTCCAGACAGCTATATAAATATTTAGATATCGGAACCGCAAAGGTCAGCCCAAAGGAGATGGATGGCGTGTCTCATCATCTGATCAATGTATTGGATCCAAAAGAAGAGATCAGCGTTGGTTGGTATCAGACTGAGGCAAAAAGAATAATTGCTGAAGTCAAGGAACGAGGGAATATGCCGATGCTTGTAGGAGGATCAATGTTGTATCTGAGTGCAATTACGGATGGGCTGAGCATGGCGCCGACTCCTTCGGCAGAACTCAGACAAAAATTAATTGATGAGTATGACAAAGATCAGGGTGAATCTCTTTATAAAAGGCTGAGAGATATTGATCCAGAGGCTGCTTCTAAAATTCATGTAAATAATAAACCGAGATTGGTTAGAGCTGTAGAAATCTTTGAGTTAACTAAAATGTCAAAGAAAGATTCAGTTCCAAGTTCAGAGCTTAGGCCGAGGGATCGAATACTCGAATACTCGAATACTCGAATACTTGGTATCAACATAGATAGAGATGAACTTCATAAAAGAATCAATGAGCGAACTCGAATAATGTTTGAGAATGGATGGGTGGCAGAGGTTAGGGAATTAATGGATAAGGGATATGGCCCCGATGATCCGGGAATGAAGAGCTGTGGATATCGTGAGATTATGGAAGCTATTAGGTCAGGCAATCTTGATGAAGAGGGGTTGATCGAAGTAATTTCTGCCAAGACACGACAATATGCCCGCCGTCAGTTAACTTGGTGGCGTGGAGATGAAAGAATCAATTGGCTTAATTCTTAAGGTTCGGAAGAAACCTCGGCTGTATCCGCAGATTCGGCAACAGGTTCCCTGGTAGCGTCGTCGATCTCTCTTGCCATTCCTGTCATTTCTTTCCTAAGTGCTTCCTCATCTTGAGCTCTAATAGCATCGTTGATTATTGGGGCATGTACTCCAATAGTTTTTAGTAACTTTGGATTTTTTTCCGCATGGTCTTTTGGCAAAGCAATAATATTTTCCAGGGTCGCTTCTGCATCATCGACTTTGCCAACATCCTTCATACATTCAGCCGAAAGCCTACTCGCGTCATCCCATCTTTTTTTATAAGCCATTTCAAATTCCATTGAAGCCAATTCCTCTCTAGTTCCTTTCTTTTCAGGGCTCTTCTTTTTTGCTTCAACATGAGCCTTCTTGCCATGATCCAGTGTATCTTTATCTGTCCTCTCTTTTTTTCCGCCTTTGAATACTTCGGGATCTGTCATAAGAATAGTTTAAAACTTAAATACATCATATTCCACTTCAATCTTCTGCTTCGAGTGCCATAGCGCCTCTACCATTGTATCTAATTGGGGAGACTCATCGGGAGTTTCGGTAGATTTCCAAAAATCGACAACCATTCGAATTTCGTCAGCTAAGTTAACCAGAATCAAATCTGTCTTGTCCTGCCATTCCTCGGGCATCGAATCATAAACCTCCTTTTTAACAAAGGTCTGAGGCACCATCGGGTTAATTTCACCGGATTCAATAAGTTTGATTAGATTCAAAATAAACTGCTTGTGCTTATCTTCCATCTTCCCCGAAATCGCCTGACCTGCTTTCTTCTGATCATCTTCAGTTATGTTGCCCTGGTGGGCTCCCATGGTTTTTTTATAGTCGTCTGGCATCAATTGTATTCTATCATTTTTTGCGACTGTATTCCATTCTACAAGGAAAGGAAGCAGAGGAATCAGAGGAAACAGAAGAGTCAGAAGATAAAAAACAAGAACCCCTCTGATTCCTCTGAATCTTCTGTTTCTTCTGTTTCTTGCGACAGTATTTAGTGTATTGAGTAATACACAGTATGTGGTATAATATATATAGAAATGCATATATTAAACGCACATAAACCAATAAGAGCTTTTGCGCACAGACATGACGATTTGCCTGCATTCCATGTTGGATTCCTGATTTTAACGCTTCTGGCGGCTGCTATGTTCAGTCTGGGGGCATTCGGGCTCCTGATTTTTATTCATATGTGTTTGGACTTGGTTAAATATCGTGAATATCACGGGTATGGCTGGGGGCTGACATTTAAGGGAATCGTGAGAGAGAGCCTGATGGATTTGACGCTATTTATGATCGGTTTGATGTTTGCTGTTTTCCTTCATCATTCCATAGCTTTCCCGGGAATTAGCGGAGTAATGAGAGCTGAGATTGCGGTAGTTAGAATGTTCGGAACCATTATTCCAAAGATGAAGATACTGCATAACTTCCTTAAAGTTGTTGCACACGTTAGACATTACCTGGATCACGCTCATCCACATCTAAGAAAACATTGGAGTTCTGTTGATCTAGTTTGCTTTTGGTCATTGGGTCTAACCACTTTACTTCTCGTATTTTCGGCACCGATATTGCAGGTGGAATATTCAATTGTACTAGAAATACTTAAGGATGAGATGATTCCGAGGTTGATTCATTGACATAAGTGTAGGATCCTTAGTTAAGGAGTGTTCCGCTAGAGAGTGAAACGTCTTTTGTGGCTAGCTGAAGATAATAAGTCTTGGTTGGTAAAAGATTTTTTTGAAGTGGGGTTGACGAGGTGTTGGGCCTGACACATTATGAACTGCCGGCCCACCCACCCGACCTATACCCACCCCTGCCTACCGGCAGGCAGGCCAGGGGGGAGGGTGTATCTACATGATGTTCAGAAGGAAGGAGGCCCATCAAAAAGCTCCTCCTCCAGCTCCTTCGTTTCTTTGTGCCACTTCTTGTGGAAGTCAGTTTCTTTTCCATCAGTGTAAATCCTTTTGAAGTATTCAAATCTTTCATCAACAGTTACCCATTCATTGTCTCGGATTCTTTTATCGGCATAGAAAAGAATCTTTTGCTCGATTGTCATTTCCGGATGGTTTTCTGTTTTAAGGCCATGAATTTCTACAATCGAGGCCATATCCGGAAAACCCTGTTCCCTCAAAAATTCAGCACATGCAGATTCATGTGAATGTTCTTCATATTTAATTATCAGCGTTGCCCAAGTTTCTTTATCTTCCTTGGTAGTAGGAATTGGTGCGTGGTTTCCGCGATGGAATTCAACAAATCTGAATAAGTCATGTAGTTCTGAACATCTTCTAAGAGTAGTAGGTCTAACCAGTTTTCCAATTTTAATAAGTTCTTCACCAACTTTTTGGGCTATATCTGCTACGGCATCACAATGAGCTATAACATTTGGAGGAAGGCGAACTTCCTTTCTCCATTTCTCAACCTCGGATCGAGAGGGGATTGGGATGTCTTTAAAAGTACACTCCAGAGTTCTGGCATCTCGATCTTCAGGATGCTCAATAATTCTAATCTCAATATTTGCCTCAAATCCTCCGATTCGGTCTGCCCATTCAATGCATCTGATGCCATCATGATCATCGGATGATTCGATTATTGATGCGGCCTCAGAAGGCTCAATTCTGTATAAATCTATATGTAGTAATTCTCCGAATCTCTTGGTCTGATAACGTTGCTCAAGCGCATATGTAGGGCTTGTTAATCGCTCAGAAATACCTAATCCTTCGGCAAATCCCTGTAAAAACGTGGTTTTTCCGGCTCCAAGCTCTCCGATTAGGGAAATTGTTAGAGGGGTTTGATAGATTGAGTAGGCTAATGATCTTCCAGCCGATTCTGTTGTTTTGGCATCAGAAAGCCGAATACTGACTTTATCAGGGGTTGTACTAGACATCGTATGATGGTATAATATATATGTAAAACAAACTATACATATGCACCTTAAGCATAGAAAGAAATTCGGGTTCAGAGTTAATCTTCTCCATAAAAAGCGTGAACCTCACGCGTTTCATTATCTTAGACAGCAAAAATCCTTCTGGATTGCAGCCCTTTCTTTGATGGCCTTTGTAACAGGGAATATGTTGGGTCAACATGGATGGTATGCGTTCTGGAAATCGGTACTTGGTAGAGTAGATGATAGCTTGATTGTTTACACAGGCACAGTATCACCAATAGAAATGGTTCCTGATTATGAGAAGTGGGCGCAGTATGGCGGCGACGTTGAAAATCATACTTACAGACAAGTCCCACAGGATGTATTTGTATATTTGCCCACATATAAATCTGCTACTCAGCGTGAAGTGAATATTCTGCACGGCAGAGGAAATGATGTTTATTCGGTCGGGTATCTGGGATCATATGCAACTGGTGCAGAGAATTCCGGAAGCCATCCGGCTGCAGATATTAGAGCACCTGAAGGTACTCCGGTTAAAAACATTATGAATGGTGTCGTATCAGAGATTAAGGAAGGTGGGGGATTTGGAAATGTTATTGTTGTCAGGCACCCGAATGTTCCTGATCCTTCTAATCCAGCAAAACTAACAACGCTTTACTCCTCATACGCTCACTTGAGTGCAATCTATGTAGAGAAGGGTGCAATAGTTCATAAGGGGGAACACATTGGAGATTCGGGAAGTACTGGATACGCATCAGGTCCGCACCTTCATTTCCAGATAGATAGAGAAGATGCACCATGGCATCCTTATTGGCCGTTTACTGCATCCGAAGCTGAGCGGGAGAATATGAGTTTCGCAGATGCTGTGAACGCAGGTTTGTACAAGGCGAGGGGATACCTATATACGGTTAATCCGATGTTGTATGTCCAGGCAAACTATTCGCCTGTTGAAACTACAATTGTCAGGAAAAAGAGAGAAGAAAAACCTGAAATTGCGAAGAAAAAACCAAATGTATTTCTCTCTGTTGCACAAAGGAAGGCACAACGAATAGCTCAACTTCTTTCAAGAAGAGAAGAAAGGTTGCGATTGCGACTTGCCAGAAGGGCTGTAAAAGTGGAACCGGATGTAGTTCTAGTTGAAGAACCTAAAGCAAATGATGATGAAATTATTACAAGTACAGAGGAAGTCGCGACTTCAACAAACAACCCCGCAATAATTCAAAGAATGACATCCGGAAATGTGGCATCGGTAGAAATTCGACATGATGGTGAATATTCAGGTAGGGGATGGGAGAAGATTGTAATCACGGTTTTGGATGCCGACGGGAATCCTGTTGCCAACCCTACCATGAGCTCGGACATCTATCTTCGAACAGCTTACGGAGATGCAGAGTATCGTCCGTCAATAATTTCACCTCTTGATTTTGAGGAAGGTGAAGTATCTGTAAACATGCTTCCCAGAGGTAGAAGGACTATTGTTATAGAGGTGCAACCGTTTGGGATATTAAGTCGTCCTATGAGATACGAGAGCAACAATTGACAATTAACAAGAGCGCATCTTCGACGCGCGATGAGAATCAAAAATCAAAATACCTTTTTGTAATCGATCATTGGAAGAACATGAATTGCAGGTTCATCGTAAGGGTGAACATCTTTAACCGCACTAAGTACTTCATTAAGTTTCTCTGATGTCACAACAACTTCAATTCTTTCTTCTTCAACTTCCTCAAGCTTGCCCTCTGATCCGATTGCCGGATCCGAACCTTCAAGTGGTCTAAAACGCCCTGTGACTTTGGAAGAAAATGAGCAACTGTCATAGTTTCCAATATGCCCCGCCCCTGCGTCAGCCAGTGCTTTTCTAACAGCATCAGCGCAGTCAACAGGAGCCAGAACAATAACGTGGTAAAGCTCAGCTTGCATGAGGACGGGAGTAATATCTGATGGAGATCATTATTATAAGGAGGATAACTGCAGCAATAAACTTCTCACGGGTTGAGAGAAATAATGCAGTGATTCCAAACAAACTTCCAAGTGCTGCGGTCAGCAATATTATTTTTCTTGGATTCCACCCTTTTTCAAGTAACCGATGGTGTATGTGTTCGCCTCTGGTGCTACCGCTAAATGGGGATTTTCCTTTAGAGATACGTTTAAGTATTACCAAGCCTGAATCAATTAGCGGCACTCCCAGAACCAAGAATGCAGTAGCCACTTTTCCTCCCGAATAAATTGTTAAGACTCCAAGCATCAAACCGAAGAACATCGCTCCGGTATCTCCAATCAAAACTTTTGGTGGAGGAAAATCGAAGATCAGGCAGCCAAAGCTTATTGCACTCAAAACAAAAGCGATCATAGCAAGCTCAGGTTGATTAACTCGTTCACTCAGAGAAAGGAATCCAATAGTAAGAAACCCAATCGTGCTTAGCGTACTTACTTGCCCCGGTATTCCATCAAACCAATTAAGTGCATTAATTGTTAAAAGAAGCCAAAGAAGCGTGAATATTCCGCTCCACAGGGGTAGAGGTCCGAATCCTGTCGTCATAACATCAAATGTATCCAGTTTAATCAGCTCTCCGAAACCAACTAATCCTTCCAGCGGATTTGTAATGGTATAAATTCTGGAACCAGTTGCGAAGATTATAAATGCAATTAAGACTTGAACAGCCAGACGCATCCAAGAGGGCAGGGGAGTGCGGTCATCTGCAAAACTATAAATTCCTAAGATTATTACAGCGAATATCAATCCTAATGATTGCTTGGTTATTGATTCCAAGATTATAAAAAATATCAGAAAAGAAATTATCGCCAGTATTCCGGTGGGATAGGGGAGCTTTGGGCGATCATGTCCGTATCGCTCCGGGAAGTCTAAGAGTTTGAATTTTGGAAAAAGCTTTTTGGCAGATAAATGTAACGCGAAGCACAGAAGAAATGCCAAAGATATTATTAGTGCTCTATTCACAGTTCCATGATACCTTGATGCCATGACACGTCCTAGAAAATCTACTGAGCGAGAAATATATGGGATTATCGGCAAACTTAAAGATGCTTCCAAAATCCAGAAAGAATGGAATGCACACTTCAAAAAGAGGGGGATTGATGCGTTTATGGCAAAGTATCCGACTAAAAACAGCGAGCTTCCTGAGCGTTTAAGCGAGATGTTTCATTTTGATAGGAGGATGTATTTGGTTGGGGAGGATTTGCAGGAGGGGATTGTTGGATTATTGGATGAGGTAGATGAGTCAAGAGTTAATGTGGTAACTAATTCTGATGGAGTCCTTGTAGGAACATATCAAGATGCACCCTCCCCCCTGGCCTGCCTGCCGGTAGGCAGGGGTGGGTATAGAACTGGGTGGGCGGGATGCTATTAATATGTGTCAGCTCAAAAACCGCGTCAATAGCTCTTTAAAAAAATCTTTTCTCGATTACCACTTTTAAGCTTACCCAAGCCCCGTAGGAAGTTCCGCTCTCAAGCGGAACATATATAAGCAATTATCTTGATAAAAAAATCAAATTAGGAATAATTAAGCAGGTGCATATTGTTCTGAGCTACGCGCAGTTTTGCACCATGCGCAGTAGACGGCGATCAACTGCGTAGCCGATCTCGGTGTAAATGCTTGGCGGTGTGAATGCCGAGGTCGAATGTTCAGGCTATCTGACCCCCATTCCGGGAAAAAGCCTGAACCAGCGCGGTCTGTTATTCAAAGGTTTTTACAGGACCTATGGATGCGAGCAGACCGCGCTTGCTTTACCCTCCTTCGCAGAAAGCCAAGACTAAAGTCTGGGGGATGAATGCGTCTTAGATATTGGCTGTATTGCTATGGAGGGTTTCGCATAATTACTTTAGAGATCCTTTAAGATGCCGCGGCCTTTAAGGCCGTGGAGCTTTACAAATAAAAGAGGCACCCGCGAGGAATGAAAGCGCAGGTGCCAATTAGGATATTCTCCGACCAGGTATAGAAAGATAAGGACGGAAAACCCGAGAAGTTTATTCGTTTAAGTTGTTATGTCAACAAACATCGACTTTTCATCATGCAAAAAAATACTACTGCGCTACTGCGTTACTGCGCTAGAATACACTCATGACTTATCCACTACTTAAAGATCAAAATTTATCAGGAAAACGCGTGTTACTTAGGGCCGGCTTTGATGTGCCGATTGAAAACGGAGAAGTGCAGGATACTACTCGAATTGAAGCACTTGTGCCTACGATGAAACATATAATTGATGGAGGAGGGAAATTGATTATAATGGCGCATCAGGGACGTCCGAAAGCAAAGCGTGTACCGGAAATGAGTCAAAAGCCACTTGTGTCAGTACTTGATAAGTTGCTTAGTGTTTCAGTCAAATTTTGCAGCCAGTGCAGAGGGGAAGAAGCTAAGAAAATGATTAATGAACTTTCCGAAGGGGAGGTTTTACTTCTGGAAAACCTCAGGTACGAAAAGGAAGAGAAAAGCAAAGATGAGACTGAGCGCGATTCTTTTGGAAAAGAGCTTGCAGAGCTTGGAGATATATATGTAAATGATGCTTTTACAAATTGTCATCGCGATCATGCCAGCATGACAAGTGTTCCAAAGTTTTTGCCAGGATGCATGGGATTTGCTGTTCAATCGGAGCTTGAAGGGCTTTCCAAGGCCATTGAGGATCCGAAAAGACCAGTGACACTAATAATTTCCGGAGCGAAAATTGAAACAAAAGTTCCGATCATAAAAAACTTTATGAATCATGGAGACAATGTGCTTGTTGGTGGATGTATTGCAAATACTCTGATCGTTGCACGTGGTTTTAATGTAGGAAAGAGCAAGTATGACGATAAATTTGTTAACTTGGCCAAAGATTTGATGCTCGAAGGCGAAAGTGAGGATAATGCGGATATTCATATTCCATTTGATTCGGTTGTTGCTGCCAAAGCCACTGAGGATGCCGAAAAGATAAATGTACCCAGCGAGGAAATTGCTGAAGACATGGCCATATTTGATGTTGGCGAAAAAACAATTGAAGGATACAAGGAGATAATTGCCGCATCAGGCACCATAGTTTGGAACGGACCGATGGGTGTGTATGAAATTGATGGATTTTCTAATGCGACAAGGTGTATAGCGGATGCAGTAAAGGAGGCTACAGAAAAAGGAGCAGTTTCTATAATCGGAGGAGGGGATACTCTCGATTTTCATGACAGATACGATTATCCAATGGATAAATATACATTTGTAAGCTCCGCAGGCGGTGCAATGCTTGATTTTGTTGCAGGGAAGAAGCTTCCGGCTCTGGAAGCGCTTAAATAGGGGAATGATTTATGGTACAATCTAGAGGCTTCCCCATTTTATTATGACACAAAGGCACAAAAGATTTTACTTGGTTCTATCGTTTACACTTTTCATTATTTTCGCGATACATGGATCAGTAACATTGCTCAGGAGTGTTAGGTCTTCTGTAACTGATGTTATTGAAAGCTCATCTGATTATTTTGAAATGGATTGTGGTAATACTTATGATGATGATGGTGACGGAGATGTAGACTGCGCGGATAGCGATTGTAGTGCATTGCCTGAATGTTTAATTATCTCGTCTTCATCTTCGGAAGAATTTCAGGAAGTGGATTGCACCAACGGAAATGATGATGATGGCGATGGGGATACAGACTGTGCGGATAGCGACTGTTCATCGGATCTAAGCTGTCAGGCAACATCATCTAGCACAAGTGAGGAATACACCGAAGTGGATTGCGAAAATGGAAATGATGATGATGGCGATGGGGATACAGACTGTGCGGATAGCGACTGTTCATCGGATCTAAGCTGTCAGGTTGGAGCTTCGAGTTCCAGTTAAGATGCATAGGGAATTGCCAAATTAGAGCAGTATTAGCGTATAAATTGACATATGCTGTGTATCCTTTATGATGTTAATCCTCTTATGACTGGAAATTTATCACAATCGAGGCTTCATATGGATGATACTGAATCTATGATCAATCTTGCAAATCCTGATGATCCAGAAGGTACGTCGATAGTAATACATGAATCAAAAAGGGGGAAAGACATAAAATCAGCGGACGATCTGGAAGAGCTTTTAAGGGGCGAACAATTATTGTCCGGTGATGATCCTAGTGAAATGCAAAAAGCGTTTGCAAGCTCGTTAGCTGAAGCGAGATTAGTAATTAAAGCAGCTGCAGATGGTGCAGGAGAAAATGAAGCAGAAATATTAGCGGCAGATGTATTCGGAAGAGTATCCGGTGTAAGTGAAGTATCAAATTATGCCATGAAGCATTTGCTTTTGAATGGAGGATCAAAGTTTGATGATAACTCTTTTATTATCAAAACTCTAAAGCCTGGAGGGGGAGGCAATCTTTATCTTGTTTATCATCATACACACGGACTTTGCGTTGCTAAGGAATCTAAGTTTTTAACTTTGGCTCACTATGGAAACATTTTGGCGCAGAAGCAGAAATTATCATCACAAGAACGTAACGATCATGAAAATGTAGAACGATTTTTGAGGGAACAGGATGTGCTTAAAACAACAGGAAATGAATTAATATTTCCCGGGCTATTGGAAACAGGAAATAGAAGAGTTGTTGAGACCACTGGTAATTCCGTCACATCTGCTGAAACTCATCCATATTACTTAATGGAATATATTCCGGGGCTTTCTTTAAGTGAGTGGATTGAGCAAGAAAGAAAAGTAGATAATGAATTGGTATCGACAAGATTTGTCGAGGGGGTGGCACTCCGGATTTTGAGTCAATTAGGAACGCTACATGATAAATATGGAATTACTCATAGAGATATAAAACCTTCTAATTTGATGGTAAGTGTTCAAGGAGATACGAGGATTTTAGATCCGGGGTTAGCTTATCAAAAAGGAATGGTGAGGCTTACCCAAACGGGACAGATACTAGGCACACCTGCATATTTAGGACCTGATCAAGCGCAGGGTTCAAAGGATGCGACAACGGTAAAAGCTGATTTGTATAGCCTCGGATGTACTTTACTGGAATTAGCTACGGGTGATCCAGTTATGCGCACTAACAAAGTTGTTTCTCATTTAATTACTATATCTGATAGAAGATCTCTATTGAGACAGTGCAAACCACAACTTGAACAGGTAGCTGAGAGGAATCCACAACTGGCCGAAGCTATCAGGTGCATGCTTTTGGGTAGTAAAGATATAAGTGAGTTAATAGAGTTTCTTTACTCAGGCAGCGTTTTTGAAGGTGGTGGCCATTTTACTGATGCAGATGCCTTTAGAACTGCACCCCCAAGCGATTCTCATCTAAGATTAGAGTTACCAGCAGTAGATGAATCATCAGCGAATCAAATTGAACCTAATTCGGATAGTCTTCATAGCCATGTGACATCATCAGAGCTTTATAGAGAAACAAAGCAGCGAGCAAGAATAATGGGAATGAGAAAAAGAACAGCTGCAATGATTGTAACTGCTTTGGGTATAACAGTAGTTGCTGCTGGCGTTTTACTTCGCGAATGGCTTAAGGAAGACCCAAAACCTACAGATGATCCAAATAGATCTGTTGCGAAAAAACCTGTAGGAGCAAATGGCACGGATGTTGTCGACGATCCGCCCGAGGAACTTCCTGATGATACTCCGTTTGTTTTCGATGCTGTTGGAGAAGGGGAGTTGCCAACGAGCATTAACGGAATGAGTTATTTCCATGACGGTGAAAGAGTAGAAATAAGCAAGAAGGATTTGATCAGATACTTAAATGAAAAGGGCGAATTAATTGGTGCAGCGTATCCCGATGAAAATGGAGAACCTGTTTATGTTTTA
>DCXE01000063.1:0-8699 GCA_002328295.1 Candidatus Peribacter sp. UBA2144
GAGACAGAGAGTGAGCCATCGAATATCTGTTCAACAATGTCAGCTTTCATGGCAGCGAGCTGGTAAGCGTGGTGGTTTTTCATGCTTCCATTCTGAAGCACGAATGTGTAAAGCTAATTGCTGCAATAAGAACACAAATAGTCAAATATTTGGCAAATATGCCCTAAATGTAAATATTACTGGCACTCTAGCCCTTTGAATGCTAGAATTACCTTATGAATGAGCGCCAAAGTAAGCTTCTGGCAGCGATTATCGACCAATTTATAGAGACAGCGCTTCCGGTGGGGTCAAAGAAACTTCTAGAGTCAGGCGAATTTATCTGTTCTTCCGCAACTATCCGAAACGAGATGGGGCAACTGGAGGATGAGGGATTTTTGGAACAGCCGCATATTTCTTCAGGCAGAATTCCGACTGCTATCGGATATCGAATGTATGTAAGGGATTTTATGAAGCCTTCGGCGAGAGAGAAGACAGTCAAAAAAAGATTTGAATCCCTCAGAGAACAATATTTCCAACGAAAAGATCAAGAGAGGGTATATGAAGCAGTAACTCTTATGGCTCGAATGATTCCAAACGTTGCATTTGCCTCCGTTCCTCATAAAGACCGCGTGTATTACATGGGTCTTTCCAATGTGCTCAAGCAACCCGAATTCCAATCGAATCCGTTGCTTGCGAGCGATGTAGCAGAACTTCTTGAAAAGGGACTAAGCGATTTACTAGATCAGGTAGAAGTTGATGACAAGGTCAGATATTACATTGGAGATGAGCATATACTTGGAAACATCCAAAGTTGCAGCATGATGGTCACTGAATACAAAGTCAGAGACCAGAGAGGGGTGATAGGAGTATTAGGTCCCATGCGAATGGATTATGCGTATAATACTGTAGCATTGGATATGGTGGCTAATTTACTTAGATCTTATGATAAGGGCTAGGGCTAGGGCTAGGGTTAGGAATAGTGTACGATGACAGACTTATGAAACACTTTATAGAATTAGAAGCATGGCAAAAGGGTATGGAGCTCCTCAAAGAGGTGTATCGTCTTTCAAGTAAACTGCCGAAAGAAGAAAAATATAACTTGAAATCACAAATGAGAAGAGCTTCTACAAGTATTCTCACTAATATTGCTGAGGGCTTTGGTCGTGTAACGGGACCAGACAAAGCCCACAAATACACAATATCTCGAGGAGAATGCACGGAAGTGCATGCTCTTTTAATTATTAGTATAGAATTAGGTCAGATAACTAATGATGACGCAGCCTATGCAATTGAGTTAATATCTGAAACAGGGAAACTTACATCCGAATTAATTCGCAAGTATTCAACCTTAAGAATTCCCCAGTCTCAGCCCCAGCCCTAACCCCAACCCTATTCCAATGACATTACTTAAAATTAGGCCTGCACAAGAAGACCCCGATGAAAAATTGCACAGAGGTCCGCTATATATGGAACCTGCGGTATCAGCTCTGCATTCTCTTAAAGGATCAGACAGCGAGATTAGCATGGAGATGGGCATGGGTCGGGATAGTAAGATCAGTTTTTATGTTCGTGGAACCGAAAGGGGAGCGAGGCTTGCCGAAAGCCAGATATATGCACAGTATCCCGATGTCGATATCGAGATTCTCACTGAAGATCCATTTAAAGCTAATGAGGACGAGGAAGTATATTATGCAGATTTGAATTTTGTTGATCCGGAAATCTTCCCAATAAAACGTCATCCGCAATTTGATGATATGTTAACGCGCGTTAATGTAGATCCAATTGCCGGTGTAACTTCAAGCTTCGTTCGTGTTCCGATCAAAGGAATGCGCGGGCATGTACAGATTGTAATGAAGCCACTTAAAAGAGAATACAGGAGGCGCGCGCTTAGGTTTGTTCCTCTTCTTCAGAAGGGAATGCCTTCAATATCCAAGCGATTTGCCACTTTTTTCACGCGCATGCAATTGGCACGTGGGTGGAGAAGAATCGTGTTCTTCCCAATTGCTTCTTTTCTTGGAGGATTCAGGGCTTGGCCGGGGTTTAACAAATATTTTACTGCTCCTATAGATATGAAGACGGGTGAAATGATTATGTCTTCCGATCCGGATGAAGCAGAGATGCAAGCGGCAAGTGCCAGAACTCATGACAGAGAAAATCCAGTAACTGCCGCTGTCGATAAGGTCAACAGATTGCTGTTTTCATGCAACGTCAGAGTCAGCGTAATAGTTCCAAAGGGAAATAAGGAGCAGGCGCTCATTAAACTTGATGAAATTGCGGGAAGCTTCAGCCAGTTTTCTTTACCTGAATGCAATGCGTTCAAAATGCTTAGTTCCAAACAATCATCAACAGTTGCCCACGGAATTAAAATACGTCCGTACATTCTATCAGCGGAAGAAATTGCAACTCTTTGGCATATTCCGAATATTTTGGTTCAGACACCAAACATAGATTGGGTGATTTCAAAGAAACTTGAGCCGCCGATTGAACTTCCTCTATCAGATGAGGGTGATGTAACCGTTCTTGGTGAAGCTGTATACAGAGGTCAGAGAACAAAGTTTGGCATTCGGCCGGATGACAGGCGACGTCACGTATATGTGATAGGAAAAACCGGTATGGGTAAAACGACTATTTTGGAGAATATGATCTTTAGCGATATTCATGCAGGAAAGGGGATTGCGGTAATCGATCCTCATGGAGATCTGGCCGATTCGGCCATTAGTTATGTGCCAAAGGAGCGTTCAAATGACGTAGTACTCTTTGATCCGGCGGACAAAGATTTCCCACTCTCCTTTAATATGCTTGAGTGCAGTAATCCGGATCAGTATGCGATTGTCGCATCGGGATTAATGTCAGTTTTCGAGAAGCTATGGCCGGACGTATGGAGTGAAAGAATGAAACACATACTCAGAAATGTTCTTTTGGCACTCATCGAGTATCAAGGTTCATCCATGCTTGGAATAATGCGTATGTTTGCAGATGATGCATATCGCGAGAAGGTCGTGGCAAAGGTTACAGACCCGCTTGTTAAGAGCTTCTGGGAAGATGAGTACGCTGTATGGTCAGAAAAATATAGAACCGAAGCAATTTCAGCTATTCAAAACAAAGTTGGACAGCTCCTCACAACTCCCGTAATGAGAAATATAGTCGGACAGGTCAAAAGTACGCTCGACGTCAGGCATGCAATGGACACGGGCAAGATAATCATAGTCAATTTGAGTAAAGGAAAGCTCGGAGAAGATATCTCCGCCTTCCTTGGAGCGATGCTTGTAACTAAGTTCCAGATAGATGCCATGGGTAGAGCGGATATTCCGGAGAAAGATCGAAAAGACTTCTATCTGTACGTTGATGAGTTCCAAAACTTCGCGACAGAGTCATTTGCAACGATTCTATCTGAGGCTCGAAAATATAAACTCAGTTTAACGATGGCAAACCAGTATGTGGCACAGCTTTTAATAGACGACAAAAACACATCGCTTAGAGACGCGGTCTTTGGAAACGTAGGAACAATCGTCAGTTTCCAGGTAGGGTCAGATGATGCAGAAGATATTAGCTTGCAATTCGAAGAAGCAGTATCAGTTAAGGATATCCTCAGTCTTCCAAAGTATCACGCGTACATCAGGTTGATGATTGATGGAGTGAACACCAAGCCATTCTCTGTATCTACTTTGCCTCCGCCAACTTGGCAACAGGATGATGGTCGCACAGATAAAATAAGAACTCTTTCTCGTGAAAGATACACTCGTGATCGAAAGGTTGTGGAAGATAATATTTTCAAATGGGCTCAGGCTTCGTCAGCTGCAAAGAAAGATGCCAAAAAAGCCGGTAAGGCTAAGGAAAAAGAAGAGGAAGAGATCAAAAAGGCCAGAAAGAAAGGAATGAAGCTGGATGAATACCGTGCATGGCGCGATCGTGAAATGTGGGTAAATGATTTCAACATGATCAGGAAAAAGGAGTTTATGGGTGAGGCGTTGTCAGAAGAGGAGGTCAAATCCAGGGCTGAGCTCGAGAAAAAACTACAAGACAGCGGGGGAGTGCCCGAGCCGAGTAAGACGATGATTGCAATGAAGGAGAAACGGGAGAAGAAAAGCTAATCAGGCCAAATATCCATCTCGTCCATTAGATTTTCATAATGCAGAGAGCTCCAAGGCCATTTTGATGCATCATCAACAAGTTTGTGATTTACAGGATTGTTTTGAATGTATCTGGTAGTACGCGCACGTTGCGTAGATGATTTGATGTGTTCGTCGTAGTAACCTTTTTGCCAATATAGTCCTCCTGTTGTAGCAGCGACCCGCGGGTCGCTGCTGCGTGAGTTATTTAATCGCGGGTCCCGGCTGCGATCATTAATGAATATATTAATATCTCTTGTGCTTTGGCATTTAAATGATTGCATAAATTTACTCAACCCAAGTTCGCCCGGGCACAACAAAATATGCATATGGTCAGGCATAATACAAAACTTAAATAATCTCGCTTCCTGAATATTTCTGGTCATTACAAGGTTATCGATCAGAATCTGAGGAATTCCATCACGTGTGCACCATGGAATCCCATCTTTTGTGTTTGTGATTACGTGAAATGTGCCGAGTTGAGAATAATGAATTTGAGGCAAAGCTTCTAACCTTACCATAACAAAAAAGACCATAGGTATACTTAATGGCCTTTTTTGTGTTTGTTTTGTCTCGCGTCCTCCGACTATCAGAAGCACTGTAGGCTAACTGAGACGGGATTGAGCGGATGCGGACTGAGGGGAGGAGCCCTCGAATCACTGCCTTGCTTAGGTTTCTTGTTTCTCCTCGCAACCGAACGAGGTCCCCGACCAGTACACAAAACATCGCCGAAGCGAAGGCATACATGGGGAGTAAGGGGATGCACTTCGTAAAACGACCTCACATAAACGAAGCGTCATCGCAGAGCAGAGAGGATGGGAGCCATCCGATATAATCGTTTACCTTTGGATTTCCAGATCCCCAGCAAGTACCAAAATGTAGAAGGTATGCGTGACTGGGCGGAAAATGTAAAAGGCAGATCTATCTATGAGTTACAAATCTCGCAGCCTTTTAGTCCCTCGAGAGGAGTAAAAAAGCGTTGAGATGTATTTTTTGTTTTTGTTTTTAGGGGTGGCTCCCCTCCCATCTGCTCCGATGGCCCTGTACTACTCGCTTCACTCGAGTACAGGGTGGATAATCGGTGGTGTGAAGGGTCAATCTTTGAGGTGAATTTGTCCCTAGTCCCTTCCAGATTGGTAAGGAAGAATTAGGCTAGGGACAAATCGTATTAGTGTACTTCCACAGAAAAAACATGCAACTTTTAGGCATAGACTAGGGCTCGGGTGTGTATTGTGAGTATAAAATGTATACGGTTTATGACGTCGAAAAAAATGATGCTATGATGCTTATTCAAGCTCGAATTATGAAACAGAAGAATCAGAAGAAACAGAAGAAGCAGAGGATATCTAGCACATAGACAAAACAAATCTTTATGTTCCAGTCAATTGTCAATTGCCTGTACTGAGCTTAGTCGAAGTATTAATTGTCAATTGCTTGCCGGCCGTAGCCCGAAGGCGAAGGCTGGTTCAGTACCACTTAATGGTGTCAGTATCACCGCCTCTTTTCTCGTATTCGTATTCAACTTCCTTGAGGTCTATCAAAGAATCTTCATATTTTTCCCTCGATTTAATGATCTTAATCCAGGTATCGAAGTATTTCTTTGCTGCCCTACGCTCATTTTGCACCTCCTTGAGCTTAAGTTTTTGCAGACTTAACTCATCCTTATCCGCATCATCCTCTCTCATATCATCATATTCATTATCCTCATCGTCCTCTTTTCGCTCCAAATCCCGATCTGTTCGCTTTTTCTTATCTTCAATCCTGTCGAGGAGATCCTGGTAAAAATCCTCAATTCTTTCACGTTCATCCTCCATTTCTTTCTCAAAATCCTTAATATCATCCTTCACTTCGTCCTCCTCTTCCTTGGCTTTGCAGATTTCGTAAGCATCCCGCCCATCTTCTTCTTTTACAGTATCACAGTCCGTCCGCGCACTTGCGGGGATTGTGATTAGGATCAGAAGCCCGAAGGTTAGTGGAAGTAAGCTTCTCAGAGGAGGGAATTTATACGTCTGCAAGGGAAATGTTGCAATTGAGGAATTGAATGGATGTGGTGAAAGGCTATTGGCAATTAGCTGTTGGCTTTTAGCTATTATTTATTTATAGGAATCAGCCAATTGCCACAGGCCAATTGCCAATTGCATCTAATTACACTCTCTCCAAAGACCGAGATTGTCTTCACGTGCTTTTTGTTCAAAAGCTTCATATTCTTTAAGTTTCAGATGAGGGAATCTTGAATAATTGCGTGCATACCCCTCTTTGATAAGTTCAGCACCAATATCTTTTCCATCAGAGAGTATATATCTAAGCAATCGGTCATATTTATCTCTGTCTTCATCAGATTTTGGTTCAAGTATTACGGTTTTTCTCCCAATAAGCTCACTTAAGCGTTCAGCTGACTCGGAGCTAAAGCATTCTTCTTTCTCTGGAGCATCTATACCTATTATACGTACATATTCAGGTTCATCTTTGTATTTAACAACAACAGTATCTCCGTCCACAATACGCAGAACTTGGTAGAAACTCACTGTATCCTCAGAAAATTCTGATTTTATTTCATTTGAGGCAGTACAGCTGATTAAAAGGAGTGAAAATAAAATAAAATAATTTTTTCCAAGCATGAATTGTATTATGAATGTTTGATTAACACAGTCAACTTTAATAATTTGGCTAATAGTAAATAATTTCTTAAACTTGCTCTAATATCCCCCTTTAGAATATGCCTGAATTTAAGACAAAGTTTGCCCTACTTTCTGTAGTCGCAGCAGCGCTTTTTGTAGTTCCAGTTTTGGTGCCGGTTGCCAGCGATCTGGTTGGTAAAGTAAACACATCTCAAGGGTCGTCCATTACTATTGGTGATAATTTAGACAAGAATCTGCGTAAAAGTGGAAGTACGTGGAAGAAATATAAAGGCGGATATAAAGGGAGTCATATGAATTTTACACCAAAGAGGGTTTCAAGAAGGCGTTACAATAGGAATAGCAGAAGGTGGGTCACCTATTATAGTTATGATAGAGGATACGTTTATTGGGAATGGAAAGGTGGAGTGCCTGTAACCGCTAAGAACCAGAAATTTGAGTTGTATGTAACGTGGCCTGGTAACAAACAGCTTTCCAAAACTGTAAGCGCTTACGTTTTGCATAGAAATAATAGAAACAGATGGGATTATCTTATTAATAACATTAAGTTTAGCCAATCCACTTCACCATCCGGTACAGATTACGGCGGCGTAAAATGGAAGAAGATAGGGTCTCCATTCGTATTACATCCTAATAAACGAACGCGAGTTTATCTTCTCGCGCCTAAGAGCCAAAAAATGACAGTGGATGCTGTAATGCTTAGGCCTGTTACCAATTGTGGAAATGAAGAGAAAGAAGCTGGAGAGGATTGCGATGATGGAAACGACGATCCAAATGATGGATGCCATAAGTGTCGGTATAAATGTTTCGACTCGGATGGGAAAGATAAGACAAGTGCTGGATATGTAATTGTTATGAACAAAGATGGCGAAATGATTCGTGAGCCAGATAAGTGTGATGATGATGAGGTTGTTGAGCGTATTTGTGTGAAAAACAAGCCGGAAGTTTATGTGTTTAACTGTGAATATATGTGTAAAGAAGGCGCTTGCATAAAGACTGAAGCAGGCAAAGTCATACACAAAGTGGGTCCAAATCAGGGAAACAAAGCGGGTCCCAATGTGGAATTTGGCATAGAGGATATTATAAATCTTCCATACCGTGCTGAAGTATTAATCTCTGCAAAAAGAAGTATTCCCAAAAGCGATAAAGTTATAACAATACCGATTGCTAATGAAGGAATGACAGAAGATCCTGCATTCAAGTGGAGCGGAAAGCGAAAGTTCACAGATGCGGAATCCGGTACTTATCACTATGTTCTGATAGTCAAAGATGGTCTTGGTAATCTTCGACTTGAGAACAAAATTGAACATAGTTTTTATGTTATAGGAGAGACTCCATGTGCAAAAGAGGGAGAGGCTGTGTATGGCGACGGTGTTCCGGGGCCAAAGCTTTGTTGTGATGATCTGAAGATAAGACCATGGGGATGCGAAGCTCCGACAAATGGTTCAGAAGGTGTTTGCGTAGAAGAACTTACTTGCGGGAATGATACATGCGATGAAGGCGAGGATAAATGTAATTGCGAAGAGGATTGTGTAATTTCCAATGCAGAATGCGGTAATAATCTTATCGAGTACCCTGAGGAGTGTGATAAAGGGGTTAAGATTGACCATGGTTCATGTACAAAGGAATGTAAGGTTAAAGACGGTCGGACCTGTTTTGCCCGTGGGCCAAGTATTTGTTACAAGAATGAGTTAAATCTTACTTGCGAAGATGACATTGACCATCGATTCCTACACTATTGTGCCTTGCAGAATGAGAGGAAATCATGTTTTGATAGCTATGGAAGATTCTTGGGCTGTTTTCACGGATGCAAAGGTGAGGGACAAATGTTATGTGATGTAACTGATAGTGATACGAGATATTGTATGGGTGATTCCGATTGCACCCGGGGTGATAGATGCTCGAGCATGCGCACATGTGAAGAAGATGAAGGAGGCGATGACGATTATGGCGACGATGATGACGATGATGACGA
>DCXE01000063.1:9066-23631 GCA_002328295.1 Candidatus Peribacter sp. UBA2144
TGACGATGATGACGATGATGATGAGGAGGAGTTATGTGGTGGTCTCGATGCGGATGATGGTGGATCATCTATAGAAGGAGAATGGCATTGTAATGATGGTGAACGTGGAGGGGGATCACTCAGTCTTACTTTGAATGGGACACAAGTAGAAGATGTGCTTGGAACTTCTGTGGTTAGTTATGTATTTAGTCGTAACTATGATATAGATGATAGCCCAGGAATAAGTTGCTGGAGGGGTATGCGAGCATTAATGAGTGATTCAATGACTAGAAATGTTTATTTCATAATGTCACCCTTGGATGTAAATGGACCAGGATGTTATAAGCAAATATCTAGCAACTCTAGGCTTCATGGTAGATATAATGGGATTGGATTTAGAGCAGAAAATCTGAGTAATTGCTATATTCGTCTTTACGAGCCCGATAACGATGACCATAGAGAGTGCCCTAGGAGTTGTGGTGAGCTGATTAATTCCTATGATGCATCGTCATGTAAAATGGAAGGCGGGGAAAATGGGACCACAAAAACTTATGGAGATTACAAATGCTGTTGCCCAGATGAAGGCGACGATGACGATGACGATGACGAAGTTATATATAGTGCTAATTTTAAATGTGTAGATGTAAGAATTGTTAGGGACGACAGTGTTTTATCATTTGGCGATGACGATGACGATGGCGATGACGATGACGAGTAACCTTATCCTCCGAAGTAAATCCAGATTCTGTAGGTCACAAATAGAACGATCGAACAGAATCCCAAAAATGGGATTACAAACGGGAACGTTTGCACGTCTTTGGGGTGTGGATCCTTCAGCTTAACTCTCATACAAGCTAGATTAACTATTGCGAAGATAACAAGGACTATCAGGCTAGTTATCTGAGCTAGTCTGGAGAGATCAAACCACAGAGCAAGGACTAAAATTATTAAAGTTACGAGTCCTGTTGCGACAATTGGCGTGTGAGTCTTGTGGTTAACTTTAGAAAGTGCATCAGGGAGCATATCTTTCTTGCTTAGCCCATAAAGAATCCTGGAACCCATAACAATTTGCACCAATATTCCATTTGCGACTGCAAAGAGTCCTATGAATGTGATGATCACAGGCTTTGATCCTGTTGCATTCTCGTAAACCATTGCAAGCGGAGCATCAGTTGAACTTAAAACTTCAGGTGGCAGGCTAAGAACTGCCACAATGGAAACAATGCAGTAGAGAAGCGTGGAACCAACAATTGCCAACATTATTCCAAGGGGCAGGTTTCTGTGCGGATCTTTAACTTCCTCTGCAACATTCGCCATATCTTCAAATCCTATCGATGCATAGAAAGCGATAAAGGCTCCGGAAAGTATCCCTACCCAAATTGCACTCTCGGATGGAGGCACAAAGGAGGATATTTGGGATGGAAAACTTAATAAAGCATCCCTTCCAACCCACATTATTAAAAACAGTCCGCCAATTTCAATCAAAGTAAGAATAGTAGCTGCTATAGCGGACTCTTTGATTCCCCAAATAGCAATTCCTGCAGCTACAAATGAAACGATAATGATCGTCAGGTCTCTTTGTGCTGGGATAAAGATTTCCAGGTAGCCAAAGAATGCATTCATCAGAGCGGATGAAGATACGATTGCCGAAAGAACGACCAAAAGTCCGATCAATGTTGAAAATTGTTTAATTCCAAATGCTTTTGAAACGTAAATCGCTTCGCCACCGCTCTTAGGGTATCGTGACGAGAGTTCTGCGTAAGAAAATCCGGTCAAAGCAGCAAGCGAAGCTGCGATCAGAAACGAAATTGGAGTAAACATCCCAGCTTCACCGGCAACTTTCCCTACAAGAGCATAGATTCCGGCACCAAGAATTGAACCAAGTCCGTAAAAAGTGAAAAGTGGAAGAGTTAGTCTGCGTTTGAGGGTGGGCATAGACAAAATTGATAATTGATAATTGAGAATTAATTATCAAAAGGATACAGTGTTTGTTTGTAATATGAAATGTAACAGAGATGCTGAGTTATGTTGAATTAATTATTCATTATTCATTCTCAATTATTCATTCCAATTTGCCGGATCTATACCTGGGGCAGGGAATTGAATGCACATAGATTTCACTTCACCGGCGATTCTTGCAAGTACAGTTTCATCCTCAGCATTAGAAATCGCCTCATTTATCCAATCGCCCAGCTTCTCCATCTCGGTTTCTTTCATTCCTCTGGATGACATCGATGGAGTTCCAATTCTTATTCCCGAAGGATTAAATGGAGTCCTCTTATCAAATGGAACCATGTTGCAGTTGCATACGATTCCGGCTTTATCAAGTGACTTGGAAGCTTCGCGCCCCGGGATACCTTTGGATTCAAACACTTCCATCAGTATAAGATGATTATCTGTACCTCCTGTAACTAGTCTAAACCCATGGCTTAGCAGTCTTTCGGCAAGAGCTTTGGCATTCTTAACAACTTGTTGAGCATATGTCTTAAACTCTGGCGTGGTAGCTTCTTGAAGTGCGACAGCAATAGCGGAAATTGTGTGAATGTGAGGTCCGCCTTGTATACCGGGGATGATTGCTTTGTTAACAACCTCGGCATTTTCTTCTTTGCACAAAATCATAGCGCCTCTTGGACCTCGCAAGGTCTTGTGAGTTGTCGTGATTCCGATATCGGATATTGGGAATGGATTTGCGTGTTCTCCACCGGCAATCAAACCTGTGATATGCGAAGTATCTGCATGGAACTTAGCTCCAACATCATCGCAAATCTCGCGGAACTTGGTCCAATCAATCTTCCTTGGATATGCGGTGTAACCTGCAATGATTAATTGAGGCTTGAACTCGCGTGCTTGCTTCAAAATCATATCGTAATTCAGCATCTCTGTTTCGGGATCCAATTCATAAGGAACTGAATTGTAAAGTGATCCGGAGAAGTTCGCTTTCCAGCCATGAGTTAGGTGGCCTCCATGTGGCAAGCTAAGCCCCATTATTGTGTCTCCCGGCTTAAGTACTGCTCGGAATGATGCCATATTGGCGGGACTTCCTGAGTGTGGTTGAACATTGACATGATCTGCTCCAAAAATCTCCTTAGCTCTCTCTTGGGCGAGTGATTCTACTTGATCCGTAAGCTGTTGCCCCTCGTAGTACCTCTTATTCGGATATCCCTCGGAATACTTATTAGTAAATATCCCTCCTGTTGCCTCCTTAACTGCATGCGAAGCGTAGTTTTCGGAAGGAATCAGCCTTAGTTTTTCAAACTCGCGTTTTTCTTCTTGCAAAATCAGATCCCTTATCTTTGGATCTGTTTTTTTGAGGGCTGGAAGGTAGGTCATTGTTCTGGTTGGGGAGGGGATAGTGGCGGTAGTCATGAGGTCTTCAGATTAGCGAATAATAAGCTCTTTCGACAAGGGTTATGAGCACTTTTATTAGACGATCGGTCCTCTATCGGTCACAACCTCATCTATCTTCTCATCATGAACATCAACAGGCACTTCATTTACAATCTGGCACTCGAAAGCAACTCCAATCATCTTTGTTTTAAGATTAACTTTTCTTTGTTTCTTAATCCAATAGTCGTAACCACCGTTTCCGCGGCCCAATCGATTCATTTCACGGTCGAAAGCGCGAGCGGGCACTATCACAAAGTCAATTTCTTGTGGATCAGCTTTAGGTGACGATGAGGGTGGTTCCAAAATCTTTAATTTACCGGGTCTAAGTTCAGAAAAATCATTAGCTTCACGAAAGTTAAAGTGATCGCCTTCAAAAAATGGATAAAAAACCCGATCACCTCGATCCCACAGAGCTCTAATAAATTTATTCAAGTCAGGTTCAGTCCTAAGTGCACTATAAACACATACTGATGAATCCTCAGGAATCATTTCGAGCAATCTTTTGCATATTGATCCGCTTTCTTCACCTCGATCACGATCAGACATGCGGGACAAGCGCTCCGAAATGGAATCTCTGAGTTTAGATTTAGCTTCATCAATGTGCATATTGGCATTTTAGCAGATTAATAATTAGCAGATTAGCTAATCTGCCTTTTGCTAAAAAATTTCAGCAGCTGCCTCAGCTAAGTCTACCTCCGGTTGAGGTTTAATTTCTTCAGGGCTTTCTTCTCCTATTACACACTCCAATTTAAGCGATCTCTTCAATAGTCTATTCATTATTTCTTCTATAGCTCTGGATGCCTCCGGATTCGCCACTTTTCCCTTATGGAATGATGACGAAAAGCCGACTGTAACTGCTTTATCGCTTACTTCGATCAGATGTCCGTTCTTAAGAGACATTTTTACCGATGCCGGCTTTGTTTCATTCACGATTTCGGGCCAATATTCCTTTAGGCTTTCCAATGTTAATTCAACTGCTTCTACACTCGCTTCTTTTATGGATTCTTTTTCCTCAACCTCCTCGGGTTTTTTGTCTTCTGCTACTTCTTTGTCATCAGAAATTTCTTCAGCCTTTAGTTTTTTCGAATCCTTTGTCTCTTTTTTATCTTTTTTCTCCTTCTTTTTATCCTTTTTGTCCTCCTCTTTAGTCGTACTTAACTTAACTTCTTCTGATTTCTTCTTCCCATCTTCTGGTTTGGTGCACAAAGAAAGTAGAGCAGACTCCAATACAAGGCCAGGCAACGGAGATATGCGAACATCTCTTATGGCTTGTAGCAAATTATCCAATATTACCCTCAGATATTCTGTATCTTTCTTCTTTTCTATTGCCTGATGAAGCATGGAACGTACTGTCGAGAGAAGCATTCTAAGAAATACATCAAGAGCTATGCCTGCTTCTTCAATCTTTTTTACAATATCCAAAATTTCTTTGCGATCTTTTTTATCAATTGCTTCAAACAAAGGTTCCAAATACTCACTTCCACTTTTTCCCATTCTTTGTTCAACCTCTTCCACAGTTATATTCGACAAGGACCGCATCTGATCCAACATAGAGATAGCATCGCGCATGCTTCCTTGGCCGTAATGTGCAATTGTTCTGAGTGCATCCCTTTCAACAGTGATATGTTCTTGGTCTGCGATTAATTGAAGTCTCCTTATCAGATCTTCTTCCGGAATTGAACGGAATGGGAAGCACTGGCATCGGGACTGGATGGTCGGAGGTATTTTATTTAGCTCTGTAGTTGCCAAAATAAAGTATGCATATGGCGGTGGTTCTTCCAATGTTTTAAGTAATGCATTAAATGCTTCTTTCGTAAGCATGTGAACCTCATCAATTATATAAACTTTGTTATTTGCAACCACTGGGGAGAACTGAATCTTCTCGATAAGGTCTCGAACATCATCAATACCTCTGTTGCTTGCAGCATCTATCTCCAGAAGGTCTACAATATTGCCTTCTTCAACACCTTTAATAATCTGAGCGGCAATTTTTTTGTCATCGATCCCTTTAGTCATCAATATTTTCGCCAAAATACGGGCTACTGAAGTTTTGCCGGTTCCACGACTCCCTGCAAACAAGAATGCATGGGCTAATTTGTCTGACTCTGCAGCCTGTTCCAATGTTGTTACCACAGCATCCTGTCCTACTACTTCGGCAAAGGCCTGTGGGCGATATTTACGATAAAGGGACATCGGATGGGCATTATACCTGATATTGTGGGTTAATGAAGAAGTAAAAATTAATGATGAATAATGCCCTTGGGCACAATTTTATCGATTATTCGTTATTCATTATTCATTATTCATGTATTCTAGGATCATGAAACATTATCACCTTATCATTACATTATCTGTACTACTTTCTGCCTGCTCAAACGGAGGAATTTCCAAAGAATCCAGTAGGCCGCCAGCTGGCAATCCTGATGGTGTGATTTTAGTTCAGGAGTTTTCCGATTTGCAATGCCCTGCATGCCGAGTTGCACATGCAAATGTATCAACACCGCTTCTGCAGCAATATGGAAACGTTATCCGCTTTGAATGGAAGCACTTCCCCCTGCAATCACATCGTTATGCTATGGATGCTGCCAAGGCCAGCGAGTGTGCCGCGGACCAGGGCAAGTTTTGGGTATACATCGACAAGATTTTTGAACATCAAAGTGAGTTGAGTCCTGATTCACTAATTGCATGGGCCGGAGAACTGAAATTGGATATGGAATTGTTTGAACGTTGCAGCAAGTCTAATGCTAAAAAAGGAATTGCGCTTAGTGATTACAAGGAGGGAAGAGATATGGGTGTTGGTGGAACTCCAACTTTCTTTGTTGATGGCAAACAAGTCCCGACTAATCAATTAGGTGTAATTATTGAGCAGAGGATTGAGCAGTTAAAACAAAGGCTATGACGACAATTGACAGTTAACACGCTCGGGCTCGCTTTGCGAGCCTTCGCTTTTGACAGTTAACAATCTCATTATACTGAACAACGAAGAGTCAATTGTTAATTGTCAATTGTCAATTGTTGTTACGGGCTTAATTGTGCGAAGCCATAAAGCCTACTTAGTTTCATGTCCCATACGACAGCAGTCCTAAGCATATCAATATTTTCTACCATTGGAACAGAATATCGGTGTGCTCCGAATGGTGATTCCATTAATCCTAAATCAACGCTGGTCGGATCGGGAAAATCTACGTCACGCGGATCTACTTCTTCTGATAAAAATACATGCAAGTCGGGTCCAGGTGCCGATATAAAGTTCATACCCATGTATAGATAGTTCTGCATAAGAAGGGAATCTCCAACTACATGTTCATCGACTCCTATAAAACCCCCGTAGATACCCATGCGTTTTAATTTACGGGCTGACCGATCTTTGCCTTTCCACTCACGTTTGGTTTTTTGGACATATTCAGCCATTTTCTCATCTTCCAGCATAGGATCTTTAGAAATTTCCAGTTCAGTTAATCTATTAACCATCTCTTTTGCATATTCTTGAGCAAAGAGGGGATTTTTCATCCTTTCATCCAGAGATACGGAGGCTGAATTAGAATCGTCTGATTGGAATGGGGCACAAGCGGCGAGCGCTAGGCAAAGAATAATTAATTTTTTCATAGGAAAAGAATAGGTAATTAATTCCATTTATAATCGTCAGAGCTCATCTTTCTTATGACACTGCTTATCTGATGATTAAGCTTTTTAACTACATATGCGTGTGTTCCAAAGCTTATGCCTTTGGGGATAAGTGTAGTCCAATATCTAAATCTCCAACAATCCTCCTGTTTCATTCTGGAGATAATAGAATCATAACCGATTGGACTTGCGAAAAGAATCTGTGACTTATTAATTCCCGTATGTGCATAACCTCGAATGGACGGATCCTGAAATTGATCAACATTGCACAAGGTATGATCACCCTGATCACCATGATCAATTCGGTTCTTTGTTACCTCAGATGCGCGCTCTTCCATTTCCGCTTCTCTGTTTTCATCCAAAACTCTTCCTTTTTCGTGGCACCAAACACGGTTATACATCAATGCTTTTAGGCAATCCCACTTGTCGGCTTTGATGGAATTTCTATAGAGAGCCTGCAGGCTGGTTGGAACCAGGCTTAACAGTCTATTCAATTCAAGCCCCGGATGCTCTATTTCATCATTTTTTTCCGATTTGATTCCCACTTCTTCGGTTCTATGTTCGCGCAAATACCACCTAAGCGACTTCAATTTATTTTGATCATCAGTATTCAGATCCATACCTTCAGCTTTTTCTATTAAAACCTGCGCAGAATCCCAATCTTCCATATCCAGTTCTCTTCTGATGTCCAAAAAGATTGGTTTTTCTTTGGCGAAATCGGCAAATCTCTGATTAGCCTCATTCACATAGGCAAGGCGTTTGGTGTAATGCCACTCAAGGAACTTGTTTGTAGTCACAAAATGAAAAGCGCGAGGTGTTCCATTCTTATTCCTCTTGTTTTCTATATTGTCATACTTAGTTTTAACATCAGTCCATCTTCCTATCATTCCGCGCAATGATTTAGAGTCGCTTCCTTGTACAAATTTTCTAATATTCTCGTTTGAGGTACTGCTTTTGAAGATTCTATGCATCCAAGTACCAATTTTATTTTCGGAAAGAACATTCTGCGATTTTGCAGCCCAATCCAATATGTTTTTAGCTTCTTTATAAAGTGCAGTATTACCTCTTTTGTGAGCTTCAAATGCTCCCAAAGCGAGATCAACTGCATTCCGCCATTCTTTATATCCCTTTAGGCCGTCACCGGTGAGTATCTTTTTAACTTCTGGTACTTGTTTAAGTGTTTCATCCTTTTTGGCCTCGTCTTTAATTTTCTTAATATCTTTGTTCATTTTTGCCCAGTTTTTTACCAGGCTAGGGAATTTACCATAAATAAATCTTTCCTTATCGGACCAGTGTATTTTGCTTGAGTACATTTTCTTAAGCCAATAATTGGCGGTGGCTGGGGTTAAATATCCCTTTGATTGCGCTTCGGATACCTGGCGTCGGAAATCAAATTCAGCCCGCGAAAGCCTTTGTTCAATCCCGGGAAGTTTACTGATACTTTTTTCTAGTTCCTCCACTTTCCCCTCAGACTCAAACATACTAAGGCCTCGTTCTTCCAATTCGAAGTCCTTCTTTGTATACAGCGGGGATCCGGCCATCACGCTGGCAACATGATCCAGGCAATTCCTCTTTAGCTTTTCGCATTTTATGTCTTTCCCAAGTTCATCCTCGTCTATAACGTCTTCTTTCGTAGCATCGTCGCTAAACGAGCTATCGTAACGGCTACTATGAAGGGTGGTACTGGATGGCATTGTAGGGATATTCTACTACTGAATCTGTAGTGTTCAATGGAGATACCTTAGAAAAAGAGATAAAAGGGTAAAAGGAGTAAAAAGAGTTAAAAGAATATCCTTTGTCTCCTTTATCTCTTTTATCTCTTTCAACTCCTTGATATCCTAAGTGTCCATGATCTTATCAGACAAAGACATTCGTCAGGCAATCGACTCTGGTCGGGTTATTATTAATAGCCATCAGCCAGATTACGTTCCATATATACATGCCAGTTCAATGGATTTACACTTGGGTGAGACTTTCAAGCTTTATGAACACAGTAAGTTTCCACTTCTTGATCCAAAAGATCCAAAAACACTTTCCGGAAATGTTCGTACTCTTCAGATTAATGAAGGTGATTCGTTCATTGTTCAGCCGGGGGAATTTGTTTTGGGTGTTACTGAAGAGCAAATTACAGTGCCGGACGATTTAGTTGTAAGAGTGGAGGGGAGAAGTTCACTTGGTCGTCTTGGAATTATTGTTCACTCTACAGCAGGTTTTGTTGATCCGGGTTTTTCCGGCACTATCACTTTGGAAATCTCTAATCTTAATCGACTTCCTATTGCTTTGTACCCCGGAATGCGAGTTTGCCAGATTGCATTTGAGCAAATGACAAGTCCTGCCCAAACTCCGTATCATTCAAAACCACATAGCAAGTATCAGAATCAAGTTTTGCCGGAGGAAAGCAGGCTCAGTTCGGATCCTGAGTTTGTTAATTGAGGATTGGTGGTGCTTGCTGGACGAAGTTATAACCTATTTTCGGGAAAACTGGCGTGGCAGCTGCTAAAACTTCTGGGCGCCCGGCTGCCACGCCGCCGCCGTTTCCGTGACGATTTGTAACTGATCTTTTGTCGCTCTTTCCAATTACTTTCCTCGCAGTATCTGTAAGCGATCCTCAAGATGACGTCTCGTTAGACTAGGCCATCCAGCATGATCCCTTGCTTTCAAATCCTTGTTTGCATCTTCCTCTCCCTCTCCGTTTTGCAATGCAATCTGTCGTTTCCTTGCCTCCAATTGCCATAACTCAGAAACCTCGGGTAGTGTTTGCACAATAATCTTTTTCATATCTTCTGCGCTTTGCGAAGGTCTGATAGCTATAGAAAAGGTTGTGAAGGATGCATTTCCTTGCCAAAACATGGATCTCACCAAACCAATAGGATAATGGTGCTCATCCCCATTATCTGGGGTTATCACTATACGTCCAAGCTTTAAAAGGGACTTTTGTTCGTCTGTGAGTTCATCAACAGCTTCCTGTATTGTTGGTATTGCATCTTTTATATCTGCGTACGCTTGGATTGTGACGTTCTCCTTGTTGTTGTACACAACGTCTTCCCAGATATGTATTTGTCGAACACCGATTTTTTGGGCAAGTTCAGGAGTTAGCGTTTCCTGTTCCATAGATTCGTGAGTCCGAAGAATGTGAACTGCATTAGTTATCCTATGTTTCATTTTCTCGTGTGTGTGCTCTGTACATACAGTCACATCTCCTCGATTATTCCATCCGTCGCGTTGCATATGTAATCCATGATAATTCTCATTTCCACTAAAGTAGATAATTCTTCCTTCAATCATTTTTCGTATCTCCGGTGCTAGACTTGGGATTGCCTTTTCCAACTCGGAGAGCGCTACATTACATTCTGCAAAGCGCTCTGGAGTAATATTCCACGCAAATTTTGGAAGTTGAAAATCTATCCTCTCCAGATGCAGTTTTCTCGCCATGGCAGATGCTCTTTGTTCCAGCATCTTCTTCTTTGTATCTGGAGAGTTTTCTATTCCTTCGGCTATTTTCCTCTCCAATTCTTTCGCTTGCTCTTGGGACGTTAACCATTTTTCACGGAATTCTCTCTTTGATCTTTCCAGATATTCGGCATCGCTTTCAATCTTTGGAATATCTTTAGTGGATACAGGAGTTGTTTCCTGTTTTATTCGAGCAGCTCCTAATAACGCAAAATCCTGCTCTGGTGTAATAAAACCTGCAGAGAGTGCCAATTGAGTAAGTTGTGAGAGATCTGCCTTATCTCGCAGCATTTCTCTTGTCCAATCCAACATCGCTCTCTCATTCCAGTCATGCTTTCCTTCTATTTGCTCTGCATCAACGGATTTCATCTTTCGAAAATGTTCCATTGTGTACTCTCCTGATGCAGCAAACTCATCTGCGTTGCGTATAAGGTGTCCTAACGCATATGTCATGCGACTCAGATTGATTTTGAATTTATCCACTGATTTTCCGCCATTTTTTAACACGGCTTCTACGATCTCTTCCATGTTCATCGCCCCTGGTAGATATCTGCTTTCTACATCTGTCCCACGTAATTTTTGCAAAAATTTCGCAAGTTCTTTACCGCCAGCATCCAATTGATTCTCGCCAGCATTTTCAGGAGAGCTGTTTTCTTTAGGTTGACCTCCTGTCGCTTTCCAGATGAGCCGATTTTCTCTTGAGAAGACAACTGTCACCCAATGAAATGTTTTTTGTAATGCGTTCATGCTTTTTCAAAAAAATCATCAAGGGAAGAAAGGAAATTGTATTCTTTGTTATCAGAGTATTGTTCCAATTGTTTCCTAAGAATTCGATATTCCTCAGATATGTGATCTTTGAGCATATGCATGAGTACATCCAGTTGTGCCAGGAACAACTCGAAACAATCAGCATAATGCGAATACCGCTTTCTACGATCTTCTGGACTCTCGTTTTCATAGTTCTCTTCAAGAGTTGAGTAGTTTTCCGGGAGTAATTCAGGCTCTATGTTTTGCATCAGCAAACGATAGATGTCTTTGATATCCCACTTGAAATTGATGAGTTGGTTTTGATCCATAAAATCTACTCATTATAGCAAAAATCGCATATTTTGGCCAGATTCGAGAGGGTCAATGTTGGCTTCCTTGATTCTCACACGAGAGACAAAGTTTGCGGTTGGCGAATTGAAATAGGATGCGGTGCAGTGGGAAACCAAAATCGGGTGGCGCGTTTTGTGCGCCAGCCTCGAAAGTCGTACTTGGTGGACGATACTGGAATCGAACCCTTCGGCTCGTCGCTTCGCTTCTCGCTCACTTCGACTGCGCTCAGCACAGGCAGGGCAAGCCAGTTGATGTAATTCTCTGGTGGGCAGCACGGGATTCGAACCTGTGACCTCTCGGATGTGAACCGAGTGCTCTAACCAACTGAGCTAGCTGCCCACAATAGTAACCAACTGCTTGTCCTCCGTAGTCCGCCTTGGCGGACGAAGGAGGAAGCTAATCGTCCAAGGATAGTGGAAATATAGCACTTATTAGCCAAAAGAACACATAATTAGACCATTGACAATTTAATATAATAAAGTAAAGTATATATATTATGACTGATCAACAAGTAGGTGCCCTAGAGGCAGAAATCGCACCAGTACCAAAGTGGCTTAAGAAAAGTTACGTGAAAGCAAGAGTGACAGAGGTATTGCCGAATATAGTTAGTGACTGCACGAAAGGAAAACTTGCAGGAATTGTATGTGAGAAAATGGTGGATAGATGGAATTCTGGTGAAATAAACTCAGAAGATCAGTTGAGAGAAGCAATAGATGCAGAGCTTAGGAAGTATGTAAATAGGGTAGAGCCTTCGTCCAATAATAAATTGAGCGTTGCCTCAATTGTGGCAACACTTAGAGCTTCTGGACAAGAAGTAGATCAAGCAATAGTAGATCAGGCTAACTTGAAATTGGCATTTGGAACACAAGTTAGGCCGATCTTAATGGGGCATCCAGATTTTGCTTTGGAATCTATTATCCCAGTAGGTGTTGTTGGGGATAAAGCCGATGAAATTGCAGGTATGGCTTCCGAGATACTTCTGATGAAAGATGGAGCTCCTAAGCAAAACCCAGATGATACATGGCGAGTAGCCAAATGGATTCCGGATGACCAAATTGAGCCTGTAATAGAACGAATTGTTGCAGATGAAGGATATGAAAAATCAATTACTTCCCCAAGTGTAAGATCGAGATTAACTGCCGAGAGAGCCAGAGATATCGGAGATGAATTAATTGAGGATACAGTAACTAGGCTTTTGGCTTATGCAAATGCAAGAAAAGATGATCATCAGCCTACTGGACGTACTTACAGAATGAGAGTTGGCCAAGGGAATACAGATGGTGGTTAAGCCAAGCCTTCATTCTTCATAAACGGTAACTTCGGCTTTTTTCCGGTTACCACCATTTTTGCTCCTAAATATCCTACATAAAGACCTCCAACAAGAATTGCTGCAGGGACAATTGCCGCACTCAAAGCGCCGAGACTTGCTTTTGTAGTCAAAGTAACTGATTCTTTTGTTGGCCCTAATACTGGTGTGTTTTCAATGCCCACGAAGTCTATTATACCATAGAAAGCCTCTTATGTTAATGGCACCTCGGGAACTGCTTCAGGAGTCTCTTCTTGCACAGATCCGTGCCCAGGTTCGGCAAGAGCGAGTAGAGTCATAACACCAACTCCGAGGAGTAGGAATATGAATTGCAGAAAAGATTTTTTGAATTTGGTTTCTTTATGGAGCTCGGGAATCAGGTCAGCCGTTGCAATGTACAGGAAGTTACCGGCGGCAATGGGCAAGAGGATTATGGCGATGCCGTCTATCGTAACGTTTATCCAGAGAACAAGCAGAGCTCCAATAAAAGCAGTAAGTGCAGTTAGTAAATTCAGCAAAAGAGCTTTCTTTTTTGAGTAACCGCTGTGCAAGAGGACTGCAAAGTCTCCGATTTCCTGTGGTATCTCGTGGAACATAACAGCAAGAGTTGTTGCGATTCCAAGTGGAATACTTATCAAGTAGCTTGCGGCAATCAAAACTCCATCCAAAATGTTGTGAATGATATCGGCCATCAACATCATTGGTCCAACGGGGTGAATGTGACATTCATCGTCAACTGCGTGGCAGTGCCTCCAGTGAATGAAGCGCTCCATTACAAAGGAGAAAAGAATGCTTCCAAGAAGAAGCCATGATGCGCGTATGGGATGTGGTTCAATTTCAATTATTTCCGGAAAGAAATGCAGAAAAACTGTACTCAGCAATGCTCCGGTAGAGAAACTTACAAGATATAAAAGTATTTTGTTAGTTGCTTGTTTGCTAATTGAAAGAAGTAAGATGCCTGCCAGAGAAATCAAACTGACTAGAAGTATTGAGCCGAAAATATATGCGTATAAATTCATATTCCGAGTAAGAATACATGTAAGATGTGCTTATGTCACTCTATTCGAAGAGAATTTTGTATGAAGATGATTATCTTCTGGCCGTTAGTAAACTCAGCTGCGAGCTGGTTGTTAAAGGTCGTGGCAAAGTTCAAAAACTTCCGCTGTTTGATTATGTAAAAAAGGATTATCCGGGATTAAAGGTTTTGCATCGGTTGGATTTCGAAACCTCCGGTGTGGTTGTTTTTGCCAAATCAAAGGATTCGATTGATAAACTTGAGGCAAAGAAAATTTATAGGGCTGTAGTCGTGGGTCGTCTTAAGAATATTCGAGGAGTTATCAGTAAAAAATTGCCCGCACGCGGTTCCGGTGAAGTCGAGGCTGTCACGCAATACAAAGTTCTTAGAAAATTCAGAGAAGTTAGTTACGTTGAGGCCCAGATTGAGACCGGAAGGCGTCATCAAATCAGAAAACATTTCGCAAGTATCGGACATCCTCTTGTCTTGGATCAGGTATATGGAAATGAGAAACAATATTCGAAGTTTTCCAGAAGATTTCGCTTAAAAAAATTCTTTTTGCATGCTCAAAGAATCGAGATGGAGCATCCTGTGACGGGGAAGAGGATTGTAATTGAGGCTCCGATGCCGAAGGCGTTCAATGACTTTCTTAATAATCTGGTATAGATAATGTTCCGCTTGAGAAAGGCCTGCCAGCCGTAGCCAT
>DCXE01000024.1 GCA_002328295.1 Candidatus Peribacter sp. UBA2144
ATGTTTTATTTGGAAGGGATGGAAGGAAAGTGATAGTAAGCGGCAAAATTTCGTCTCAGACCGAGCTAGATAACGGCGTCTTTCCTGAGGCAATAACACTATACGATTCAGAAGATGAAACTATTGTTTGGTCAAAAAATGCTGTAGGTGCCAGAGGCGATGTAACCGATGCAAATGATGTTCATAATGAAGGCTTCGGAAAATCTCCTTCAAAAAGATATGATTTTAAAAATGCCCAGAGCGAAGGAAAGCCATCATGGGCAAACGAAGGAGTATTGAATCCAAGAGGAGCCTTTGTAAACCAAACTCGTTACTTTAACGAATTTGGCAAGATGCCAGGTAGCGGCAAGATAAATAATCTTAATGAAGCCCTTGAAACACCGGCTAAATAGACTGAAGTTTAAATAAATGATAGAGTCCTTCGCACTCAATGGACTTAACTGTTTTAATTCCGGAAGAAGGCGAATCTTGGAACTCTTTCTCTGAGCGAGCTGTTTTAACAGATGGCGAGCTGTTTATAATTCTCCCAGATAATTCTGATTATCTGCCTGAACATGACGAAAAAGCTCTTCAGTCTTTCTTTAAGACGTGCGAAGACAATGCAGGAAGAATAACAATCGCAACTTTAGAAAAAGTCTTTTTATCCATGTCCAGATCTCATGGTATAAAGACTCTTGATCGCATAAGCGATGTAAGATCGGCACTGGAAGGACATCCAAGCTCTGCAACAGCCCTTCAATTGCTTTCTCCAAGCTTGTGGAAGCAACAACTCAGGTCTCGTTTACAGTCAATAGGGCTTTTGTCTCTTCCTAAACTGCGTGTTTGGGTTCTGATCGCTGTAAGTTCAATTCTTCTTATATTTGTATTGTTTAAGCTTCTACCATCTGCAGATGTACGTGTTTGGTCACGATCGGAAACAGTGAGTCAAACCGCAAATATATTTCTGGTTCAGTCTGGAGCATTAATTGAGCTTCCTCCCAGAGTAAGGGTTTTGCCTATGATCGAGCTAGAAGTAACAGTCTCCAAAGACATAACATTTGATCGAATTTCAAAGAATTTCATCGGAACAAGCTCCAAAGTTCCTATGACAATTGTAAATAAATCAGATGAACCATATTCCATAAGAAAGGGTTCAAGGGTCGTAAATCAAGCAGGAATGGTATTCAGGCTGGATGATCCTGTAATTATCGAAGCGGGGGAGGAAATAACTGTACGAAGTATTGCGGATGACACTGATTTGTATGGAGAGATAATAGGGGAGAGAGGTAACGTACCTTCCGGGATTAGATGGGATTTCCCGGGTCTTGCAAAAAAAGAACAAATACTTGTTTACGGCGAAAATCGCGCACAGGCGACTGGAGGAACAACCGCGTATTCAAACGTTTTAAAAGAGGAAGATCTGAATATTGCAAAAAAACAATTGGAGAAAGAGCTTTTAACTCTTGCAAACCAAATGTTGGATGAAGAGCTGGAGCTAGCAAACTCAACAGCATTATCAAGCAAGATCGAAAGGCTTTATTATGATATTTTCACAAGTGCTACATACTCAGGATTTGTTTTACCAACTCAATTTGTAGGTCAGGAAGTTGCTTCTATGCCTATAAAAGGATCAATAACCTACAAAGCCTTGGCATACGACAAGCAGAAGGCTCTTGGAATGTTACTTACAGAGCTTAAATCCCATGTAGGAGAGGGGATGAAACTACTTGAAAATACCGTAAGCACGGATCGCTTAATTCATCACGTAATAGATTACGATGATGATAATTCGTGGATAAAGTTAACCGTTGACCTTTCGGGCAGGCAAATATACGTTCTAGATCCTCTCACGCCTTATGGTGCTCACTTTGCTATGAATGCAAGGGAAAGGATTGCAGGCAAAAAGAAAGATGAAGCACGCAGGATTATTAAAAATATGCTTGAGGTTGAAACAGTGGAGATAGGACTTTGGCCACCGTGGTCCAGGAAACTTCCTGATATACCATCACATATAACTATTACCGAAATTACAGAATCATGATTCCAGAGTTCTTTCATGTTCGTTTCATATTACGACTTGGTGGCGTAATTGCTGCACTGTGCGTAATTATCTACTTAAGCGCAGTTGCAACAGTAATTATGAACTTTGACGGGACTTCACCTGAATATCCGGTAGATTGTGCGATTGTATTCGGTGCGGCTGTGGGGAAGGGGAGTACCCCCGGACCGGGGATTAATAGGAGAGTTCAAACAGCTGCTGAACTTTATAAAAAAAATTACGTAAAAAAAATAATTATGAGCGGGGGAAAGGGGAGCGAGTGGGTGGAAAGTGAAGCGGAAGTTATGCGAAAAGTTGGAATGCTTGAAGGGATTAATCCCGAAGATATTCTTCTTGAAGATAAATCGAGATCAACATGGGAAAATATAAAATATTCAAAACCGCTTCTTGAGTCAGGGGTGTACGACTGCACAGCCAAGGTGGGTATATCAGATCGATACCACTTGGCCCGAATATCTCTGCTGGCACGAAAGCAGGGGATAGATGGGTTTGATACTCATCCAGCAAGTGTTAAGGCCCCCTTTGCATTTGAAATGATGAGCGTCTTAAGAGAGGCATTGGGTGTTATTTATTACATTATTAACTAGCTTATAGCTTTTAGCTTCATTAGCTTTTCGTTATTACAACAATTGATGACAACAAGAATAAGCTAATGAAGCTATACGCTAATAGCTATAAGCTATAGGTGCCTGTTTTATGTCAATTCATTATTAACATAAAATGCATTATGTTAACTAGGATAGAGTGTGGAAAACGTCCCAGAATGCATTAAATTCTATACTCCCCTTACGATTTACTCCCTCGTGACTCCCCCGTGACTAAAGGTGCAACTATTACCGACACAAAACTTTCGCAAGCAATTGATCGTTATTTGGTGTTTTTACAAGCTGAAGAAAATAAATCGCCTTTAACGATTTCTACATATCGACAATCCCTAAATTTGCTCTTAGAGCTTACAAACGTCACAGATCCACTGCTTTTCGACAAATCATCCATACGTATATATAAGAGTGCGCTCCATTCATTTAGAACGAAATCTGGGTCTGAACTGGCCATACGCACCAAAAATCATCATTTAACGATTTTAAGAGCCTTCCTAAGGTATTTGGTCCAGGAAGAAGAAATGGACGTTTATCCGCCGGACAGAGTCACCCGCTTCAAGGAAGAACAGCGTCAGGTCAAAGTACTGTTTACTGATGAACTTGAGAGACTCCTTGGTGCTCCTGATCTGGATACAAAGATCGGAAAACGCGACTCAGCTATCCTCCAACTGTTCTTTTCAACGGGACTCAGACTCGCAGAACTCCGCTCCCTTAATCGTGATGATTTAAACTATAAGACACGCGAGATCTCAGTTAGGGGTAAAAGAGGCAAGATAAGAGTCGTATTTGTCTCGGATAAGGCCAAAGATGCCCTGGAGCATTATGTGGACTCACGTATCGATAACCTAGATCCCCTATTCATTCGCAATCACGACATGGCACGTAATGCCATGCCTCCGGGTGAAGAGTTCAGACTCAGCAGAATTTCAATTTATAACATTGTTAAAAAGTACGCGCGCCAAGCCGGCATAATGAGCAACCCATCACCGCATACGCTACGTCATTCTTTTGCAACTGACCTTCTACGTAATGGTGCTGACCTGAGGTCAGTACAGGAAATGCTTGGGCACAAAGATCTAAGTACAACTCAGATATACACGCATGTGACTAATCCCCAGCTAAAGGAGGTACATAAGAAGTTTCATGATAAGTAGCATTCATTGTCATCCTGAGCGAGTCCCGATTCAGCGGGACGATTGGCTTGATTTATTTGCATTTAGCAATATTCTACTTTTCTTGATCTTTTTACGTCTCGTCGCGTACGTAGCGACGAGGTTGTTCGGAAATCCTTTACCCCACAGGAGTTGGCTAATGGCTAACACCACTGGAGGACAGGCCTCCTAACTTCTCTTTGGCCGATTAATTAACACCCCCATAACGGGGTGGTGGTCCTCTCATGCAATGAACCGCCAGAGCGCTACAGCTTGCTGTAGGACAGTGAAACCGGTTCGCATGAAGAAGGCTAGAAGATCAGGCAGCCCCCGAGATTCGTCCTGCGCATTGCGGGAAGTGAATCGAGGGGGCTTATATAAGTGTGAAGTCGGTCTTCTCCTTCGTAAGAACATCAATCTTGGTCTCGCACTTACAATACTGCTTTAACATTTCACTGACTTCACTAAGTGCTTTATCCAAGTCAGCTCGACTGAAGGGTGGGAAGCCTTCGATCACCACAATCGCATTCTTTGTATTCTCGGTAGTACGCGTTCTGTCCCCTTCTCGCCAGTTAAGTTTTCTGCAGATGACGCCTACGTCGTCTTTGTAAACGAGTTCCCCCTCATCAGGTGGTTCTTCCTCTTCGCCTCCAATCAATTTAAATGTCTCTGACCCATCTGCGTATGCAAGCTGAACATCGCCTTCACATGCATCAATGTCTTCAGCTCCTGCGCAGACGATGTATCTGAGTGAGATCACGTTATAAACATCAACAAGGGGATTTATGGAAGGAAGTTCACCACCTTTGAGGATTCTTTTGACTAAGGCTTGAGCTGAAGGCGGGAATTTGTTCGGATTGCTTCCAAATGCCCTGTGTACTTCCTGTAAAGAAGCAAGGTTGGGATGCTCTTTGAAGGTATCCAGATCTATGGAGTTTCTGACGTTCTTCTCTTCATTGCGAAGCTTCTGGGCTACTTCTGGGAATTCACCGGAATTGTCGATATTGGTGGCTGTGATTACGCCAATTGCAAGATCGGGGTAATTTTCGAAGACTTTTGGGGATATTGTGAAGTTCATAGTGCAGTGAAAATAATTGATTATTTGGCTAAACGCAATAAAATAGGTAGTCAGCGTACTATCGTTAGCGGCACCATTCTCTTTTTTGAAGGGAGACGTCAAGCAAAGGCATAGCTGTTGGTAGTCGGTTATTAGGACGCTAGCCTCCTGTGTCGTAAAGACGCGGGAGGCTGGTTAAAAGTGATTTTTTCTTGCGACAAATTTTGGAACCAGTAAAGTTCTACTGACGAGGACGAGCTCCTCGCAGCACCCGAGTGGCGGACCTATTATGCTGATAGGATCCGCCGCTCGTTTTTACTTCTTCTTAGTCATTCCCTCGATAGCTCGCAGAGCTTCGATTGGCACCATCCAAATTGTTGTATTGGATTGGTCCGAGCTTAAATCATTAATGCTTTGCAAAGTACGCAGATGCAATGCTCCATGCTGCTTGGCTAGCGTCTCGGCTGCCTCTGCCATGTTACCTGCCGCTGCAACCTCACCTTCTGAATTGATGATAACTGCCTGCTTCTCGCGTTGTGCCTCTGCAACCTTGGCGATTGTCCTTTTAAGTGAGTCGGGAAGTACGATGTCTTTAAGCTCCACAGCTTGCACATCAATCCCCCATGCGTCCGAGGCAGTATCGACAGTTTGCTTTATACCTTCGGAAATTTCTTTCTTTTTACTTAGCAGCTCATCCAATGTTACTTCTCCAACCGCATTACGCATTGTAGTCTGAGCCAACTGGCTAACTGCATGAAAGAAGTTTTCAACTTCCAGCACTGCTTTTTTTGCATCCAGAACCTTGTAATAGATAACAGCATTAATCCTTATGGGGATATTGTCACGCGTAATTGCTTCTTGATCCGGTACATCAACCGCTTTCACTCTGATATCCACTTTAATCAGCTTTTGAAATACCGGAACTACGATTTTCCAACCGGGATTCCATGTGCCTTGGAACTTGCCCATCAAAAGTATAACTCCTCTTTCGTATTGGTTGATCTGTCTGATGAATGAGAGGATAAGAATTACTGCCGGAATTATGTAGAACCAGGACATAATTGAAGGGGGGAAAGCGATAGAAATACTACATATATTGCATTCAGCAAGCAATTCTATTAACCATTTTATCGTATAATTATTCCCATTATGGAACTTACAACTTTCGCTTACATCATCGGCACGCTTATGTTTCTCGTCTGTCTTCCAATGCTTGTGTCTCCGGACAAGACCGTAGCATTTTTAAAGAAGGTAATTGAAGACGACACTTCGCTTCGCACCTGGGGTGGAATTTATGTAGTCGTTTCTATTTTGGTTCTTAAAGAAGGAATCGAGATAGGCACTGATGCCTCTGGACTATTTACGCTCCTTGCTTGGGCAATGTTTGTAAAGGGATTGGTGATCGCATGGTCTCCAAAATCTATTAAGCCTATGCAAATGAAGGTGCTTAACAATAAAGGAGCACTCCCCGTCCATGCTATTATTGGAGTTGTTCTTGGCGTGCTTTGTTTCTACGGAGCAGGATTGGTTTAACATTCGACAATCAACAATCGACAGTCAGCTATCAACATAATGTTGATGGTTGATTGTTGAGAGTCCGCTTTGGCGGACGTGTCGATTGTTAAAAAGTAATTATCTTTTTGTGCAATATCAATCGCTTGAAAGGTGAGGTGATCGAATGTACACTGTGTTTGTGGCAGTAATCAACACTAATAAAGGCAAAAATAACCCACCTCGAGTAACCGTTGACTGGTCACAAGAAAAAGAAATAAACATTAATCATCTGGTGGAGTGGTTGAAAGGTTATCCCAGGAAGGGGGATATTCACGTTTACATTCCGCGTCGTTTCAACCACTCCCCTACCGCTTCTTTTCGTACTACTCTGCAAGCGCTTGGTTGTACTGTTACCTCAAAAACCGCATGCAGGGCTTAAATCTAGGTACTTTAGAATGTTGAACAAATAAGGTAGCCGATTTCGGTAACAAAATGCTTATTTCTTCGTCTTTATATATGAAACATGTCATCAGAAACTAAAAGCTTAGGCCTAGCGTTACTGACCTCGCTTGCAATGGTAATTATAGCTGCGAGTGTACCGTCGCTTCTGCTTTTGTGATATAAATACATCATGAAAAGGTATTTTTTAGTGATTTTCGCGTCATTATTGCTTGGAAATTGTACATACAATGTACATACAGTCGATAATGATGAGTTGAATCAGACCATGGCTTTGGCTCTGTATCCACTTGCCCAGTGGGATAAAGCGTATGATTCTACAAGAACTTTTGTTTGGGAGGGGCGAGAGGTAACAATTAAAGGGCGTGAGATACAGGGAATACATGATAAAGATTTGGATTCGGATCTACTTAGTGAAGAGACAGATTATGCCGATGATGATTTTTGGCAGTTCATGCTTGGGGGTGAAAAGCTAAAAAATATGGGTTACGAAAAGATTTTGGTGCAGGAGGAGAAAGAGGACAGACAGTTAGTAGGTCTTAGGAGTAATGATGGATATCTTTTACTCCTATCAAGCATCGTAGATTACGAAGATCCAGATAATCTTCTTTGCCCATGTAAATATACGTTTGTGATTTTTACGGATGATAAAAGGGTACTACTTAAATAATTACTTTCAAAAACTTCCTCTTCCCAACCTTAAGTACGCCCTCCCCTACCTCGGTATCAATTGAGTCCACAGCTTTATCATTCAACTTTACTCCACCCTGTTCAATTACCCTTCTGGCCTCGGATTTTGAGGATACGAGCTTATTCTCGACTATTACATCAATAACCTTGGTCCCCTTTTTAACTTTAACCTCAACCATGTCGTCCGGAACCTCTTTATCCTTGAATACTTTATCAAAAGCTTCCGAAGCCGAGTCAGCTGCTTTCTCGCCGTGGTAAAGTGTGACAATCTCTTTTGCTAGTCTGACCTTGGCAGAGCGTTGATCTCCTTTAATAATCTTTTTCACTTCATCCATCGGAACATCCGTACAACATTCAAAATAATCCCTCATCAGGTCGTCGTTGACCGACATTACCTTGCCAAACATGTCATTGGGCTCGTCATCAATGAAAATACAGTTGTCATATGTCTTGCTCATCTTTCTTCCATCAGTTCCCAGCAAGATCTTGACAGTCAAAACAAACTTCTCACGTTTTCCTAGTGCTTTATTTAGCGTTCTGCCTGCAAGCATATTAAATTCCTGATCAGTTGCACCTAGTTCTGCATCAACATCCATATGTGCGGAGTCATATCCCTGAAGAAGTGGGTACATCAGCTCATTAACATAGACAGGCTTTCCCTCTTCTTCCCTTTTTACGAACATATCACGTTGTTCAAGTTGTTGTTTTGTAAAGAAGCTGGCAACTTTTAGCAAATCCTGAGGAGTTAACTTTTCTAACCATTCATGATTGTATGTAACTTTAATTTTTTTAAAATCCAGAACTTTGCTCGCTTGTTCCTTGTATGTTTTGAAGTTTTCTTCAACTTCTTTCTTTGTTAGAGCATTACGCATTTCATCTCTGCCAGAAGGATCCCCTATCATCGCGGTAAAGCTTCCAACAAGAAAAATCACATCATGACCTGCTTCCGCGAAGGCCTGAAGTTTTCTAAGAGGGACAGTGTGTCCGATGTGCAATTTGCTCCCTGTTGGATCGATTCCAAGGTAAATCCTTATCGGTTTGCCGGATTTAAGCTTACTTTTAGCCAAGTCCTCTGGAATTACTTTCTCAACAGCCCTTGTTAGCAGATCATCGGATTTCATTGACGAAAGGATAGCACATTTTTGTAGCTCTTGGCACAATAGGCGGGATGGGAAAAAGACTTGATGCAGCATTGGCGGAAAAAGAGATAGTTCTAAGTCGTTCAAAGGCTCAGAAGCTTATAAAGAGCGGAAAAGTAACTGTGAATGGCAAGGTTGTGAAAAAGCCTGCGTTTGTGATTAAAGAGGGTGATGACATAAATTTCGAAGCAGCTGAGGGAAAGGATTCAAATGCACACATCGATCCGGTTGATCTAAATCTCAATGTTTTATATGAAGATGATTCATGCTTGGTTATTAATAAGCCTTCCGGAATCGCGGTTCATTCATCTCTTACAATGGGTAAAGATGAGAACACAATTCTTAATGGAGTCGCTTTCATCATAAAATCTAAGGGATTGCTTGCTCATCGTCTGGACAAAGAAACTACGGGCTGTCTTCTTGTTGCGAAGTCTGAGGAATCTCTTACATTTCTCCAAAAGCAATTTGCAGACAGAACTGTTAAAAAAACTTATCTGGCTTTGGTTTCGGGAATTCCCTCGCCTGCATCTGCAACTATTGATGCTCCGATTGGAAGAAATTTGGTAAACAGAACTTTGATGTCCATTTTTAAAACCAGATCAAGTCGTGAAGCGAAGACAACTTATAAAACTCTTGAAGTCCGTGAAAATTCAGCTCTACTCGAGTGCGATTTGCATACGGGAAGGACACACCAAATCAGAGTTCATCTGAGGTCCATAGGGCATCCGATACTCGGAGATCCTTCGTATGGTACTCAGGAGAGCAAGAAGGTTTCAGCTCAGCTTGGTATCAAGGGATTATGTCTTCACGCCCTCAGGCTCTCATTCGATTCTCCTTTGGGTAAGAGAGTGGATGTGGAGGCACCATTATCAACTAACAACACGCTTCGCTGTCAACTAACAACTAACAACTAGAATTGTGGTTAGTTGGTCCTTGGATCGTATTTAACAGTGTACTCAATCTCATCCAGTATTCTCCCATCTTTGTTGCGGGATGTAATTCTGAAAATGTTCGTTCCTCTATGAAGCGTTCCCATTTTTGTATCAGCTATATAATTCCAGAAGTCCTTTCCGGATTCATATAATCTAAGTTTATAGTCATTCACATATACACTTTCGGTTTGGGAAACAGTTGTTCCCTCCAAAAGGAACGAGCTTCCGGTAGCATTATGAAATGCACCAGGTGTTGGCCCTGTCACATGCAGGGTACCAGGTGCCAGAGGAATGTAGTCTATGATGGACTCTGGTTCCCCACTACGCCCTTCGGGCTCCGCGGGACCTTCGGCTGGTTCGTTTGTTGGCTCATCATCAGCTGATTCAATTACTCCCTCTTCACCTTCTCCTAAAATAATTTTGAGTACTGCGGGTTCCGATTTGTATCCTCCTTTATTGATTGCGGTAATGGTGAATATATTTTCACCAAACTCAAAATTGCCAAGCTTGGTACTTGCCAAGTAGCTCCATGAGTCATCGCCTTGCTCAAAAAGCTGAAGCCTGTAGTCATTTACTTCGATACCGACGATGTCCTTTGCAACTTTGCCAACAATTTCTATATCTTCTCTGGAGGTTAAATATGTATCACCTGCCTTTGCAGGAGAAGTGAGTACTGGCGGCACTGGCGGCTCTCTGTCTCTGCGGACTGAGCGCCTTTTTTCAGCTAACACTACTCCGTTTGAATCCAGAGCCTCAATTAGAATGCTTACCTGGTCTTCATCCGGAAGTGAGAGATCTTGCGTAAATGTTCTTTCTCCCTCTTCTAGCACCAAATTATATCCATTAATTCTAACACTCGATACGTTATGCCCAATGGATCCAGAAACCTTGATTGTACTTGTAGATACAGTTATGCCATCTTGAGGCTGGGATACTTCCAATGGTTCCTTAATTTCGGGTTCAGCCACTTTCTCTCCTTCATCCGGTTTTTTACTGATGATTGAATATTCTGTTCTGCTTTGCTCCAAAAATGGAGACTGAACAACCATAGGATCGAGTGGCGATCTGTATTTGTATGCGTTTCCAGATATAGCTTCTTTGTCTGGCACTACTATTTTTTGCCCCTCTCCTATTGTGATATTTTCTTTTTTACCTGTAAGCCATACAAGAAGTCCCAAATCATCCGAAGAAAATACTGCAAGTGAGATTGGACTAATAATAGCTTCTGTTCCTGATGGTATCTTTATTTTAATATTAGATGTGGTAATTTCTCTTAAAATACTGCCTGTGAAAGATTCAAGTGTTGGAGAGGCTACCCACAAAGAACCATTGAGCAATTCCAATGAGAATTCAGATGATTTTTCTCCATATGCGCTTTTATGTATATAGAGTTCAGACTGCTCATCCATACGTACGATAGTGCCATCGAAAAACGACAGTACAGCATAGGATCTACCACCTGTTTGCACTCGATCGCGGGGATAAAGTTTTAATTGGTCCTCTGCTCTTTTTGGATTTTCATCTTCAATTGATACATTAACAACTCCCTGCCCCTCGACAGATAATCTTACAGGGTTTTGTTTTACCGTATTCCCAACTCCGAAAGATGAAAGTATTTTTGTTCCAATCCAGATAAACAAAATTCCTAATACAATTAGTAGAACAACTCTCTTCATTACAGAAGGCAGTGTAGAAGTCTGAGCCAGCGGGTAGAATCCCCGGCGGTGGCGATGTCTGACCATAAAGGAGAAGTATCATATTGTAATAGTCAGTGTAGTTGCAAGTATTAGCGCAGTAGGAAGTAGCGCAGTACAAACTACTAATAATATTATACAAATCAGGCAACACTACTGCGTTACTGCGCTACTGCGCTGTTATATACTAACCCTCATAACCTCCGACATAGACGTAACCTTGTCATTTACAAGCTTCTCGCCCCATTGGCTCATTGTCATGTATCCTTCCTTTTGAGCCTGTTCCTTTATAGTAGAAGCAGTTTCGTTCAATAGAATCAACTCCCTCAACTCAGGAGTAATTATCAGCAATTCAGGCAAGGCCATTTGACCGCCATATGTTTCATGGGACATTGGATCGCAATCGGCTCCATCTTTTTTGCATTCATCAGTTAGAGTCCTTACAAGCCTTTGAGCCAGTATTGCCCTGAGAGATGGAGCGAATGTGTAGGGGCTAACTCCCATTGAAAGAAGTCTTGGAATTGCTTCGATTGCTGAGTTTGTGTGCAGAGTGGATAAAACCAAGTGACCAGTAAGTGCGGAATCAATAGCAGTTTGGGCAGTTTCCAGATCTCGTATCTCACCTACAAGTATCACATCGGGGTCATGACGTAGTATCGACCTAAGTCCATTTGCGAATGTGTAGTCGTGTTCATGATCTATTTGGCTTTGAACGATTCCCGGCAATTCATACTCAATCGGATTTTCGAGTGTAATAATATTTCTTTCCTTTCCTGCCATGCATTTAAGAAGAGCGTAAAGAGTAGTGGTTTTACCTGATCCTGTAGGCCCTGTGACAAGTATCAATCCATTTGGCAGTTTTACAAGAGAATCCAAACTTTCGTGTATTTCTTTTGGAAAACCTAGCTTTTCGAGAGGAACAATACCTTTATTCGGATCAAGAAGACGAAGTGTAAGTGTTTCTCCGAACCTGGAGGGAATGGTTGCTACACGAATGTTAACAGTTCTACCAGGAGCTTCGAATGTGTACTGGCCGTCCTGCGGGATATTCGTAATGTTAAGTTTAAGTTTGGACGCGAATTTTACGCGCCTGACCAGCTCTATGTAATTTTTCATTTCCAACTCATCAAGCTTATTCAAAACTCCGTGCAAACGAACTTCCAGCCTGACAAATGTTTTTTCGGGTGAAAAGTGAAGGTCTGCAATCCCCTCCTCAACACTATATTGCTGAAGCTTGTCCAGTAAGTCAGAGCCGTCCATAGATTTCCAGTCCATCGGGGTATTGTAGCATATAATGCCTGTTTTAGGAATAGCTTAGAATATATCTATTAACTTGTGAGATGTTGAATTTTCAATTTGGAATTTTCAATTTTCATTCAAGATCCAAGGATCAATTGCTAAACACACATTCATTGAAGTATTGAATATTGTTGCATTGGAATTTGAATGAAAATTTTAAATTGAGAATTGAAAATTTCCTTCTGTCTACCAATCGCCAAACAAATCGGCTACATATTTGTGATATTATCCTTTATGTGTCCCCCCATTACAGTCATCCTTCAGAAACCCAGCGAAAACGTTCCTTATCACAGAGAATGCTTGCTATTCATATATTCCTATTTATATGTGTCCTTATTATAGTAGCAAGACTTGCCGAGCTTCAGATAATCAGAGGCAGAGAATATCGCGAGGTGGCACAATCCCAACATTTTGGAGGTGTTGTTCTTCCTGCAAAAAGGGGTGAGATACTTTCGCGAAGCAGTAAGACAGGAGAAACAAGCATACTTGCAACGAATACAACTCTCAATATGGTTTATGTGGATCCGCTGATTACGGACAATCCAACACATGTAGCAGAGACGTTATCTGACGTCTTGATCACAGAGAATATTCATATAGTTTGTTTAGAGGCAAGCAATGATTGTCCGCGTGCACTGGTTGACTACTATTCTGCAGTATTCGATCCCCTATCTAGAATCAAAACATCTTTTACAGGAGCACTTCTGGAACCAAACAGACTTCGAATTGCAGGCGGATCTGCCGAGGATCTTCCTGATATTACAGAGATTAGAAGAAGATTTTCACGAGATACGGAAAGAAGGATTGAAGAAAAAAGAGTAACTTATGTTCCTCTTGTTTATGGGGCAACCAAAATTCAGATGCAAGCAATAGAAGAAATAGGAATACCAGGCATCGAAGTTATCAGAGATCAAAAACTAATATACGCCAACCCCGAAGAGGTTCCTCAATTAAAAGCATCAAAAATTGCCAAACTCCTATCTAATGCTGTTCAAATGGATACGGAACGACTTAAGCGTTCACTTAGAAGCAGGCCTCTCCGATATGTGGCAATCATGCGCAGGCTTTCACCAGAAGTTTCATCTGCAATAAAAGAAACTAAACTCAACTCCATAAAAGCAACCAGGGAGAGAAAGAAAAATGCTTCAAGTTATGAAGCAGCTCAGCAGATATTAGATCCGCTAAGGTCGATTGCTTTGATACCTGAACACTGGCGTATGTATCCTGATGGAAGTATCGCATCTCATGTAGTTGGTTTTCTGAATATTAATCAAGAAGCACAGTACGGAATCGAGAGGACTTTCAATCCACAACTTAGAGGGCAAGAAGGTTTGATAAGTGCAATGAGCGATCCGTCAGGCGGGCAGATTCTTACTTCACAACAGACGATAGTGGATCCGGAGGATGGTGACACGATAATTTTGACAATAGACAGAACAATTCAAAAATTTGTGGAAGAGGCATTACGCAATGGAGTTGAAAAATACGGAGCGGAAAGCGGACAAGCAATAATTATGGATCCATTTACCGGCAGAATATTAACGATGGCGAATGCTCCACTTTTTGACAGTAATGTGTATGGCAATGTTTACAGAAGAGAGCCTGTGTATTTGGATGAGAGAAAACAAAAAGAAATCGTTGTGGAAATAATTCATCCCGAAACAAATGCGTTCATACTAAAGGCTTACATTGGAGATGTATTTACCGAGCAAGGACGCGAAAGCATATCAGAGGAGAGGCAAAATAAGCTCAGCATTCTTGAGGAGATGTATGACCTGAAAGATGTGACCAGATTCTATATGTATGTTGGTGAAAACCAGAGGGTAGAAATATTTCCTACTGATAACTCCGATATTTGGCTTAAATATGAAAACAACATCGGCGTTGGTTCATATCTAAATAGAAACATTCAATCCATCTACGAGCCGGGATCAGTTCTAAAAGCAATGACTATGTCTATTGCACTGGATCAGGGTGAAGTAACTCCAACTGATATCTATAACGATGATGGGCCGCTGAAAATTGATGAGTATACAATTAGAAATGCACTCAATACATATTACGGTGAAGTTAATATGACTAATTGCCTAGAATTTTCTGTTAACACTTGCATGACAAGTGTTTCTGATAAGTTGGGAAGAAAACTTTTCCAGAAAATGCTTGATCGATTTGGATTTGGAAAAGTAACAGGTATTGCATTGGAAGATGAACAACCTGGTGAAGTTCTTCCCTGGAAAGAATGGAGCTCTGCACTCCTTGCGACTGCCGCTTATGGCCAGGGAATATCAGCTACCCCTCTTCAGGTTACAACTGCATTTTCAGCAGTCGCCAATGGAGGCAAACTTATGAAACCAATTATCATAGACGGAATAAAACATAGTGATGGTTCTATAGATAAAGTTAACCCGCGCGTTATTGATCGTGTAATTACTCCGGAAGCCTCTGCAACTATAACTGCAATGCTTACTAGTGCTGTTAGCAATGGTTTTGCTAAACCTGCTAAAGTTTCCGGCTATAGAATTGCGGGCAAGACAGGTACAAGCCAGATCGCGGGACCGGGTGGAAAATATGAAACCGGAACGGGATCAACAATCACCTCATTTGCCGGATACGCACCTATCGATCATCCAAAATTCGTAATCTTCGTAAAGTTCGATCGTCCTCATAAGGTTGATTACGGATCTGAATCCGCGGCTCCGGTATTCAAAGAAATAGCGGCGTTCTTGTTTAAGTATTACGGGATTCCGCCGGATGAGGAATAGAGTGAATAGTGAAAAATGAATAGTTAATAGTGCTTTATAAAATTAGAAATCAATAACTTTTCACTATTCACTATTAACTATTCACTAAACCCCAGGTTCAAATTCTATTTTACTGTGACGCTCTTAGCTAGATTACGTGGCATATCCGGATCTTTTCCTCTTTTAACTGCGAGGAAGTATGCAAGTGCTTGAACAGGAATGATGTTTACAAGTGCTTGGGCAGTTCCCGCTTCCGGAACCTTTATCCAAACATCAAAAGACTCATTATTTTCGGGAGCTATTCCAATAATAAATCCTCCACGTGCTTTCAGTTCAATTGCGTTAGAAATAATATCATTCTTAACTTCATCATCTCCCATGAGTGCAATGCAAGGAGTTCCCTCCTCTATAAGAGCTATTGGACCGTGCTTAAGCTCTCCTCCAGCAAAACCTTCTGCATGAACGTAAGAAACTTCCTGAATTTTGATAGCGCTCTCGAGCGCCATAGGATAGTTCCAGCTTTTACCTATTATAAAGAGGTCTTTTTGATCTTGAATCCTCTCCGCAACGGATTCCACAAAATCCACGTAACGAGGATTAAGCATGTCGTTAATTTCTGATGCAGTTTCCAATAAGACTTTCCTGCCTTCTTTAAGCTTTCCATCAAGTGCGTAAGCGATAAGCATAAGAACAGCCATATGCCCCGTTAGCGCCTTAGTCGATGCCACAGCCCGCTCAGGTCCAGCATTAATAAGGAGAGAATAGTCAGCCTCACGATCAATTGTTGAACCTTCGACATTAACAATTGCAAGAACCTTGGATCCCTTCGACTTTGCAATCTGCATAGCTTCCAAAACGTCAGCAGTTTCACCGCTTTGACTAACAACTATCAAAAGACTTTCAGGCCTCAAGAAGTGATGATAAAGCTTGAACTCGCTCGCCGGTGCGAAGTTAACATGTTTCTGAGAGATGACTGAGAAGAAATACTCAGACGCCATGCAAGCTTTTGCAGCTGTGCCGCATCCAACAAGAAAAGTTCCTTTAGCATTTCTAATTGCATCGGCTAAAGTCTCGATTTGTTCTTCGTTCTGATTTACAGCTCGGGCAATCGAATCTTTCTGATCCATAATTTCTTTGAGCATAAAGTGCTCATACTCACCTTTCTGGGCTTCTTCCACAGACCACGTTATTTCTATCTCGCGTTTCTGTATTTCCTCATCTGTTTTTAGGCTGGAAAATAAAATACTTTCACCATCGGTAACAACCATCTCTCCATCATCCAGATATTGAACCAAGCGAGAGTGATTCATGAATGCTGGTATATCAGATGCAATGAAGTAGCCATCTTCTCCAACACCAATAATAAGAGGTGATCCCCTCCTGGCCGCGACTAAAGTATTTGACTCAGTATGAAGTGCGAGGAATGCAAATCTCCCTTCGAATGCTTCACATGACTTTTTGATGGCAGATGTGAAGTCTCCTGTTTCCTTCATATACTCTTCGATCATATGAGGAATAATCTCTGTATCAGTTTCTGATTTAAATTCGTGCCCTTTTGATTCCAAATCTCTTCTGAGCTGCTGATAATTTTCTAGTATTCCATTATGAACAACCGCAATAGTTTCGGTGCCATTCGCGTGAGGGTGAGCATTCTGCGGGGTTACTCCTCCATGAGTTGCCCATCTTGTATGGCCTATTGCCAATGAGCAATTACTAGAAAAGTCCTCGCTCTTAATACTGCTAATCTTTCCAATGTCTTTTTCGATAGAAACCTTTGAATCAGTCTTACATGCAATACCCCACGAATCGTAACCGCGGTATTCCAAATTTTTTAGTCCGTCGATAACCAGAGAACCGGCATCATTCCTCTTGCCTACATATCCGAAGATTCCGCACATAATAGACAAATTCTATTGAGAAAACTTCATTAGTCAATGAAATTAGGACAAAAACCAAATTGCAAGATTCCAATAATTCAAGGAAATTCCAAATAACAAAATCGAAGAACTTTTTTATATTTTATTATTTTATAATTTCCTTGTGAATTTGAACTCTTGGAATTTGGAATTTAATATTCACAGAATCCTTGACTAAAAACTGGGCTGTACGTAGCATTTAAATATGCCCATCATCAAATCCGCAATTAAGCGCGCAAAGCAGAACACAGTCCGCAAGGCTCGCCTGCTCCCCTACCGGACAACAATGAAAACCATGATCAAAAAGGTCGAGCTTCTTGTAAAAGAAGGAAAGAAGGCAGAGGCAGAGAAACTGCTGCCTGAAGTTATGAGTGCCATAGACACCGCTGCTAAAAAGAACATAATCCACAGAAAGAACGCAGATAGGAAGAAGGCGAAGGTCAGTAAGCTGGTAGCGAGTATTTCGTAAATAAGCTTTTATATTGGGTTAAATTGCTAATCCATGACGCTGATAATGTTATCTCAAGTCTGTTGCAATATAAATTCTTGTGGATATTGCTAAATTGTTCGCAGAGCGAGAATCGAATTGTGATACTATCTACTCAAGCAATATGCATGCGCAACGCTCTGTCGAACAATTTAACAGTTTAGCAATTTAACTAAACAATAGTGAGCCTCCTCTCCCTCGATATTGGCCTCCGCCACACTGGAATCGCACTATATGATTCTAGAACGAAGATTCCCATGCCTCTAGACACTATTGACCATAAATCTGATAATGAGCTTATTGAAGCTATAAAGGGTATTGCTTCCGAAAGAGGCTGCCAAAAGCTTATTATCGGGCTTCCATTGCTTCCTTCAGGAAAAGAAGGAGAACAGGCCGAATATACTAAGTCTATAGCTGATATTCTTAAAAACGATGGATTTGAGGTAAATATGATAGATGAGCGCTATACAACGCCTAAAATCCGAGATTGCGACCCTAATGCTCATTCAGCTGTCAAAATATTGAATATATACCTCGAAATGAGTGAAATAAGCTAAAATGATAAAAAATTTGACATATATCAAAAATTGCTTAAAATATCAACCTTTCGATCTTTAAACAATCCTTCTTTACTAAATCTTAGCAAGCAATAAGTAGGCCTAAACGTCTACCCGAATCCAATGCTAATCTATCTCTTCTGTCAAATGTCTGGTATAAAGAGGGTTGTTTCTTACCCCGCCAATTCATGTCTGATGCCGCAACTAGTACTTCACAGGGCCAGCAGCTTACAATCGATCTAAACGAGCTACTCAAAAACCTATTCCTTGTCTTAACAGAGAAGGAAGCAAAGGTAATAGAGCGACGTTTTGCACTCCAAGGTCAGCCAAGGCAGACGCTTGATAAGATAGGTAAGCACTTTAATGTTACAAGAGAACGCATACGTCAGATTGAAAGTATTGCGCTGGGGAAACTGAGGAGAACGGTACGTACTACAAAGCTTGATGAAGTTAATCAGATTGCAAGATCTATTTTGAATCAGAATGGCGGATTGATGCGTGAGGATGATTTGATAAGCGCTGTTCTAACAAGAATTAAGGGAAGTACAGAGCTGGATGGTGCAGTCCTCAGGCTTTCATTCACGATTGATGGTGAAATGAATGCGGGTACAAGAAGCAATACATTCGTCCCCTTCTGGAGGCTAGAATCGCTTTCTATGGAGGATATTATGAAGATTGTTAACAGTATTGTTAAAATTCTAAAGAAGAGAAAGAGTTGTATGGAGTCCGATGAGCTGGTATCTGCAATCCAGAAACTAAATCTATTCGAAGGCCGTGTGCCAAGCGCCGAGTTAATTCAGGGCTCTTTGAAGATAGACGAGCGTCTAAAGGAAATTACCGAAGGATGGGGTCTTACTGAGTGGAGATTTGTCCGCCCAAGATCAATCCGAGATAAAGTTGAAATAATCTTGAAGAAAGCTGGCGAGCCCCTTCACTTTATGGAGATCGCTAATAGAATCCGCGAGGCTAGTTTCGATCATAAGAACGTAACCGTACAGGCTGTACATAACGAGCTTATCCGATATCCGCAGTTTGTTTTGGTAGGAAGAGGGCTATATGCTCTTAAGAATTGGGGATATGAGCCTGGTACAGTTGCTGACGTAATAGAGAGGATCCTTAAGGATAAAGGACCTCTGAGCAAAAAAGAGATCATTGCAGAAGTCGCAAAGCAGAGAACCGTCAAAGTAGGCACTATTTCGCTAAATCTGCAGAAGATGCCCTATTTCAAGCGTGTTGGACGAGCGGTGTATGCTTTTGAGTCAACTAAGAAATAACTAACAACTTACAACCTACAACTGACAACTATATAAAAATTGTTAGTTGTTAGTTGTCAGCGTAGCGTGTTGTTAGTTAACCTACAGTACGATTTTGTATGAAGTATATATCATCCATATTTCTGGCATTACTATTAGTCTCATGTGGAGGAGGTAATAACGTCTCCCCTCTTCCTGAGGGAGAGCAGGTTGTAACCGGAGTATTGGAACTCACTGAACTCTCATTTGTAAGGCGCGGGACTCATATGCTCTACATGGATGGCGTGCCTGTTTATTATGTCGAGAGCAAGGTCGTAAACCTTAGCGCCCATGAAGGGAAGTCGGTCGAACTTACCGGGACTCTTGAACGCAACACGGACAAAAATGATATACCGGTTTTGGTAGTAACTTCACTTAAGTCGAACAAAGAAAGGATGGTTGAGTGGAAAGTTCCCGGAAGCAAAATAAAGTTCGCTGTTCCGTCGGAAATACACGGTGTACGATCGTCATCTGAGTTGCATTTCTTTGTCGGAGAATCAAGTAAACCGGTGCTCACCGTGTACTCACAAAAGGATTCTCCCCTTCCAAAAGGCATTGGAATTATTGTTGATGGAGAACAAGCTGTAAGAGTTATAAACGAAGAGTTAAATGCAGAGTCTGTTTACATTGGTGATGATAAATTGCACGTTGTATTCATGTTTACTCCCAGAGAAGACTCCGACTTACTGGAACTTAGAAGTATGTGGTTATCACTGCTTAGAAGTATTGAGTTATCTGGTGTTATAAATAATATTCCTGATCCAGGTTTAACAGGAACTGGTTCCGTAATTCCTTGCGGTGGACCGGCGGGAGTACTTTGTCCTGCTGGATACTATTGTGAAGTGACTGATATCGGCGAAGGCTTCGGACGCTGTCGGGTGATGAGATGATAAACAGAACTTAGAACTTAGAGTTTAGAACTTAGTGGGCTGAATGGTTTAATCGTTGAATGGTTACTAAAGTGAAGCAAGCCAACTACTCGCTTGCAAACCATTCAACCATTTGGCCATTCAACCCAAGCATTATTAGTCTAATTGAATAATAAGCCTAAATATTTGCATTGCTTGGTTTATATTGCCAACACCCTCAATTAGTATCAGATAACCTATCTGACTCTCAACAAGAAACGTATAAAATGCTATAATAGTTAGATTCAAACAAACATCAATGTATCCCGACATTAGTAAGCTTTTCCGCGGCTTGTTACGAATCACCGGCGCTAATCGCGCGCGACGAGTGCACAAAGCTGTCCGAGCCAAACTCGGCAGTTTGTGCCATACAATAAAAAGAAAGTTTGAAGAGTATGAATTCGAACATCCGGTCAGAGGAAGGTTTAAGGGAAGGCCTGCTTTTATCGTTATTTCCCAAAAATGGATCGCACTCGTTACAGTTTCAGCGATTACCATGCAGGTAACACTCATGTCGACGGGGAATATGCCAAATGGATTTTATGGATATGATTTATCTGGTGAAAAGCTTGAAGATACAGAGCCTGGTTTTAGCAATGATAAAACTAAGTTCAAATTTGACGCAAAAATAGATCCACCTTTGGCGATGGCAATAAGCGGTTCGGGATCCGCGGTCGCAACGGAGGATGAAGTCGATTCTGAAGATGAAGATGATGCAGATTTAAATTCGGAAACCTCAGGTGTATCTGTAGGGGTACGACGTGTCGTGCCCAAATCCGAAGAGGGCACAGCAGAAGAATCGCAATTAAATAAAATAACAAGCACAGGATCAGATGCGGAGTCAGTACAATCCGAAGTAATCCCTTCGGAGATCGAAGAGGCTGCAGAGCTGGAGTCAGAACCAGAAGTCGGAGAATCAGAAATTGTAGAGGCTGAGTCTGGCACAGGATCAAGTCTCGTCGAGGAAGAGATGGAAGAGATTGACGAGGATGATTTCTTCGATATGACAGACGAGAAAGAGGAAAAAGAGCTAGAAGAGAAAAAAGAAACTGTTGAATCCAGCGATTCTGAAATTAAAGATGGCTCAGGGGCTTTAATTGATTCGGGAACAGGAGAAACAGTAGTTGAAGTCCAGACTGGAACAGGGGCAGAGGTAGATACAGCATCAGGGGCTTTGAATATCATTCTTGATGCATCAACAGAAACAGGCTCACTGTCGCTACCAGAGGAGGAGCCTGACACAAGCATTTTAATATCATCAGGTTCTTTGAATATTGTGATCGACGGAAGAACAGATACTGGTTCACTTGTAATTGGAACAGGAGCGTTGGTTGGAAGCGGGACGACTGTAACAGCTACGGGAGCTCTGACTGGTTCAGGAGTCCTAACAGAAACTGGAATTGTTCTTGATGTAATTTCAGAATCAGGATCTCTAACGGGATCAGGAGTAACAGCGTCAGGAACTACTGTATACGGAATCGAGGAAAATGAAGACAAACCGCTTAGAGAACTAGAAGGATTAAGTGGTTTACTGCTGGAAGGCGCTGACGTACCGTTCTCGGTGAATACGCACCCCACATTTGCTGTTCCGAAGCATAAAGATATAACAGATGTTAGGGAATTTCTGGATCGCGTGCAGATAGAGGTAACTGATTCAGACGGTAAAGAAGTGGAGGTTCAGGGAACGATCACGGAAGAAAAGACAAGGTATCTGGTTACCATTGGACCAAACGATAACTTCAGACCTGGCATATACCATGTGAGGGTTTACCTGGAATCTTTGAGAGGTCAAACCAGAAAGGTCAAGACGCTATTTAGAAAAACAGGTCAGGGATTGGGAGAATCGGACATCATGCTTTACGAGGGAGATATTCCCTGGGGAACAGTCGCATTCAACACAGACAGGCCAGAGTACATCCAATGGCAGGGTATGAAGATGGACGTTGCTTTCCTGAACGAAAATCAAGAGCCTGTCTGCGACGGTATATTCAGGGCGATGGTCGAAGATCCTAATGGAGAAAGAAAGTACTATGCCACTGAACACGAATCGATTGAAGCTTTGGGACGATGCGATCTGAGAAAAATCACTCCCCTACCTGACTACAGCTTTACCTCGGGACTTACTTCCGAAGGAAAATACAAAGTTAGAATAGGTGCGGAAAACGGAGTGACACTTATCCACAATCTGGATGTGAAAGAAGATCCTGATCTATTGGATATAAAGCGTTCTTTTGTGACAAGGACGTATCCTGGTGCAAAAGAGAAGATGAAGATCACTATAATCCCAACGCATACTTTTGTCGGTGAGGTTTCTGATAAGATCCCAAAGGGATATGAAATTCTCTCTACTGATCCACCGGCAGTCACTTCGAATAGCAAGCTTACAGGCGCAAATACGGTCAAGTGGCAGAGAAGGTTTGTAGCAGGAATACCATTGGAACTTACATACACAGTTAGCGTGCCGGATGAAGAACCCATATTTTCTCTTGTAGGCCCCTTAAAGGCGCAGGGTTATGCGGAAGATCTTGAGCCGGAAGAGATAACACTTCCAAGATTCATACCAGAGTCGGATTCTGGGGCCGTTGTTGGAACAGGAACTACTATCGAGACAGATTCTCCTTTGACAGGCACTGGAGCGGCTTCTGGATCAGGCTCTCAAGCTTCTTCAGGCACTGGAAGTACGAGTACAGGTACAGGTTCTGGGATTACAGATGATGATACTTCTGGGACTGGTGCAGTACTTGATGCTGCCGTTGATACGTCAACAGGATCAACAGCACTAACTGGAACTGGATCTAATGAATCAACTGATTCAATCGAAGATACCGGAGATGATAATCAAACAGAGGAAGATTCATCAGTTTCTGTGGATGCAGCAGTCGATACATCGACAGGATCTAGTGTTCCTGAGGAAGTTCAGGAAAAACCGACAGCAAGAAGCATAAGGCAGGCAGCCGAAAGTCAATCAGAGAACACAGAAACTCAGCCAGCTATCGATCCAGAAAGCTCAAACTCTGAACAGGAAGTCGAGTCAGATGAAAATGTTGAAGTTGATGCGGCAATTGAGGTTCAAGAGATACAAGAGGAAGAGGATTCTTCTACAGGATCTGGACTTGAATCGTTCAATAATGATTTGAATGTTAAATACAGAAAAATTGCTCGTATACCACCTTCATTAAATAAATTCGTGTATATGCCCCGAAGCTTTCCCTTAAGGAATGGAAAAACAGACTATAAGCTTCGGAGCACTTTTATAAATCTAGATCGTCTAACTGCGAACATTCTACAAAATTACGATTCGGCCCCAAATCCTTTTGAAGAGATCGAGTCAGATCAGGACAAGCTGAAATATAAGTTGATAGATGCACTGAATCCGCAGTTTAGCATGGCGACTGCGTTGTCTGCGGCAAGGCATGAAAAACCGCAGATGATGGCATGGGTGGGGTATGAACAGAGCTTAGAGCTTAGAGCTGAGAGCTTAGTACTAGAAGAAATTCAAAGTATTGAACAATATACTGCAAATATCCTTCCAGACGAGATTGTAAGTACAGGATCTGACAATTTGTGCAGCGAGATTATCTGTGAAGAGAATATCGACGAATTTCTCCCTGATGAGCTGGTTGGAACCGGAGGAGATCACAATGAGAATAATACAGCCATAACTGGGGTTAAATATATTATTTTGAAGGATGTAAATGATATAAAGGATTTAAATGATTCTTATGGACAATTATTCCAAGAACCAAATTGTCAATTGTCAATTGTCAATTGTCAATTAACTCAGATGCAATGGGTGGCAACACCATATCCGATTCACCAGAGACATGTCGCTGTCAAATCAATGGAAATCACTTGGGCAGTCGCTGGAATCTCATTGACAAGTAAAGAATCGAAGTTATTGGCGCTGAGCGATCTGCCACCAATGATTGTTGTAACCGGTCTTCGTCCTTCGGACTACGCCCGGCAAGCAGGTTCGTCGGGTTCACTAATAGCAGGTTCAGGCTCCACATTCAGTGCTTATGTAAACAAAAAGAGAGAGAATGATAATTCTGACAATGGCGTTGATCTGAGCAAATTATCACCGCGAAGGCGCAGTGAATTTATTGAAAGAGGAACACTGCCAAGAGCTACAGAGGAATCCAGAGTTAGGAAACCAGTATCTACAGGATCGGTAAAAAGAGTTGGTTCAACTCGACTAAGTATAGAACCATCTACAGGATCAATAATTAACGAAAAAAGAAAGAGACGCGAAATTGATGCCCAGGTAGAGGTTACTTCTACGGTAGATCAGGTTCGAAGGCGGGATGCAACATCAGTTCTTTGGTTTAACGCAGTAAATAGGCAAAACAAACTAAATAATCAGATGGTGGAGAATGCTATAGACGATTCCAGAATGCTTAGATTCACTGAAAAGAGAAGATGGCAGTTGTTGTCTCTAAAGATTGTAAGAAAGGCTATAGATAAAACCGACGCCTTTGATGCGGAAATAACCCTCAAGAACGAAGGCGGAGACAGCTTCGATGCAAATGCAGCACCTACATTCAGACTTTTGGACAAAACATCTGCAGATATGTCATCCGGAGCATTGCTTGATGAGACCGGCAACCTGAAAGAAGAAGTTGCCCTTAGGGAAATCGCTTCTGCAATAGTTTCAAAAGCTGATATAAAACAAGCGTTTCTTAAGTCGCTTCTCGAAGGAAGCAAGAAAGAAATAGCGCAAACTGTTATGGCGGATTCAACGGGAATGAGCGCGGTGCAGAATATCGCAATGAAGAAGAGCGGCAGAAGAAGCACGAGAAAAGAAGCACTGGAAATAATCGTTGAAGATGCATTGGAGGAAGATGATATTCAAACAGAGGTTGCGGAGGAAATGGCAAATAATGCGGAACTCGATCCACTCTTGGATCAGATAATTACAAAGGAAGTTGAGGAAGACATTCTCGACGAAATAGTAGCAGTTGCACAGGGAAGCGGTTCATCTGTTGATAAGGTATTGGAAAATGCAAATGAACAACTTACCGACTATGCGAAAACAGTAGTTGCAGAAGCTGTTAAGACAGAGCCAGGAGTGCTGGAAACTGTTGTATCTGGAGTGATAGAAGAAGAGGATATAAATGAAATAAAAGATATAAAGAATTCAGGTACAGGAACTTCGATAATTTCTATTACGCTAATTGATGGTGACGGTGAGGAAATTAAAGACGCAGACTTCCACTTCGAGCCGGGCTCTGTCCTCTTGACCCTTGAACCGCATAGGAAATTTAAACCAGGTAAGTATCACGTCAGAATGGTAATTACGCATCCCGTTACAGGGGAACAGCAGATTTTGGAGCAAGATTTCACATGGGGAGTCCTTGCCATTAATCCGGATAAAGATGTCTATATGCCCGGTGACAGGGCGAGACTCGACTTTGGTGTCTTGGATGATGCTGGAGAAATTGTCTGTAATGCTATCCTTAATCTGGATATCGAGACGCCTTCCGGCGAGCTATTTACGCTTAATACCCAGGACAAATCGATTAACGTGACCGGGACATGCGGTCTTAAGAATGCAGGATTTATAGGATCTGATTATGAAGCATTCCTGACATTATCGGAGGAAGGAGTGTATAAATTGCGTCTAACGGCCGAAACACCGGCGGGAACTCGCACTATGACCTCAAAAGTCAGAGTCGATCCCCTCCCTCCTTATGTTGTGCGCAGGGAAGCGGCTACAAGGCTGTGGCCGTTTGCGCCTTCTCCAATGACCGTAGAAGTCGAATTCTTTAATGATTTTGAGGGTTATATTGTAGATACGGTGCCAAGCTCATTTGAGATTACGGAAATATCTGAAGGCGGATCATGGGAAATCGGAACAGAAAGCGGCGAATTGCTGATTAAATGGCCTGTTTCTGCAAAGAAGAGTGAAAAGCATGAGTTTAAGTACATGTACGATGCACCGGATATTTCACCTGAATTCTATCTAGTTGGACCGTTGGAACTACGCGCTGATTACGCTGATTTATACACTGATCGCGCTGATAAGAAATCAGCGAGATCTGCGAATAGAAGATCAGCGCAATCCGTGCACAAGAGAGTACCTCAAAAAACTTCAGCCTCTGGTTCTGTAAGTACAGATAAACCAAGCAGGAGAGCAATAATTGAGGAGAAGAAGGAATCAGTGTCCCCCATTGCGCCTGCCGACCCTAATAGCGAAGTAGACAATAGCAACAGCGATAGCCAAAAGGCTCATCGAGAAGTAAAAGAGATCGAGACTGTCGATGTTGAAAGTCATATTCGTTCTCGGGAAAGAAGCAGAGACATTATCCAGAAGAATAAGGACATAATCAATCCAATAAATGATTTGAAGGGTTCGAATTTATCAACTAAAAACGGAATGAATACTCCAGCAGAGCAAATGGAACCGACATCTGCGAGTATGTCTGAGAGCTTGCGAAGCACAGAATCCGTGAATAGCATAGGTGAACTACCATACACCCCTGTAGACAAAAACTCAAGACCAAGTAAGAGAGATCTGATGGAGGAGAATACTAATAAAAAGGAGGCAAAAGAGATAAATGAAACAAAGGAGATAAAGGAAAACGATGTAACTGAAGATAAATCCTCAGATTCTACGGATTCATCGGATTCCTTGGAGTCATCACTGATAACCTCTGAATACACAATAGCAGGACTCGTTGATAACTGGTCGGATGTTGATTTATTGATGTCCCCCGTTTCGTTTGCCATCACGTCTGGAAAGAATATGAACGAGTATAACAAGAAGGAATGTGATCAGAACGAGAGAGGCCGCTATATCGAAGAGTGTAATGGTCTTTATGATATCCATAGTGAGTCAATAAAAAATTCAGAAACCAAGGCAGTATATACGGAAGACAGGAATATTAAAAGATTAATAAATGAGAGAATGAATTCCCCGTTTGTTAACGATACTGTTGATGCAACCAGGCAAGCTATTCCAAGATTTGTACAGCATGAGGAGACGACTGATAATGATGCTCTGGTTGGATTTAATACTGAAAAAACCATAGGAGGACTATCGTACACCCCTCCAAATCCTCTGTCAAATCTGCTTTCGTATGTCCAATCCGGATCGGGTGCCAAACCTTCTTCGAGGTCTATAAGAGATCAAGTTAAAGAAGAGAAGGTGGAGAGAATTGAAAAGATAAAAGAGCAAAAAGAAGTAAAAGAGGAAAAAGAGATAAAAGAGCAAAAAGAAATAAAAGAGGAAAAAGAGATAAATGAGAATAATGTTTCTACTGTTGATGAAGCTCCCCTCTCCTCGCAGGTCCAGAGTGGCTCAGGAGCTGTTGAGAAGTCGATTGAATCAGCGTCAGAGGGAGGCGGAGGAGAGGGGTCGGGGGTGAGGTCAACAGAAAAACTCACCAAGAAAAAACCCGGAACAACCTACATCGAACAACGCTCATGGCAAATCGCAAACGACGCAGGATCTAACATCAAAACATGGGATGGTGGAGGTGCAGGAGATACAAACTGGAGTACGGCATCTAACTGGAACGGAGACACAATCCCCGCCGTCGGAGATGTAATATACTTCGATGGAACAAGTGACAATAACGCAGTCTTTGATACAGGATTTACAACTACTCTTGGCGGCCTGTGGCTTGGAACAGATTACGATGGAACAGTAACGCTGGAACAGCCAATGGGAATCTCCGGATCAGTTGTAATCTCCGGAGGTACCTTGAGTGTTGTAGGATTTGATCTAAAGGTAACAGAAAGCTGGACTCAATACAGCTCAGGTAACTTCAACGCTGGCACAGGTACCGTTTACCTGATGGGAACTGGTTCAACAGGCCTTACCCTTTCCGGCTCAAATGCCTTCA
>DCXE01000038.1 GCA_002328295.1 Candidatus Peribacter sp. UBA2144
GAATCTATCAACCTGAGTCTTTTTGGAATACACAAATGAGAGGTCGCCCAGGAGCATCCTTAGCGTATCAATTGCGTGAATGCCCGTGTGAAACCAGCCTGCGTAGTATTGCCAATTAACTGATATCAATTCAGTTCCCAATTCATTATCCTCAATCATCTTTTTAAGTCTCTGATGCGCTGAATTAAATCTTCTGCTGTGATCGACTATGATTCTGGTTCGATCTTGTGGTAATTGACTAAGCATCTCCAATTGTTCAGTCGAAGTGCAGAGCGGCTTCTCAATCACAAGCACTCGCGGAGCGTTTGTATGCTCAATAACTTCCTTTGCAATATCCGCATGTGTTTCATCCGGCGAACAGATCGCGACAATGTCAGGAACTGCTTCACTCAGCAGCTCATTTACACTTCCAAAAGCTTTTGTATTCCACTTGTATGCAAAATCTCCGCTCCTTTGAGGATCTATATCGCATACTCCGGAAAGAACAGTGGCAGAGTTTTCTTCAGCTGCCTGCGAATGAACCTCCGCAAACGATCCGGTTCCGATAATGCCGCATTTGAACTTAGAATTCTCCATTATGTGCGCTGATATTGCTTCCATCTTCTTTCCGTATGCTGATTGCTTTTGGCAAGAAGAGGATTTGCATCAAGAAAATCAAGTATTTCACTTAGTGAAAAGTCATTTCTGGGAGCAAAGTTTTTTACGATAGCTTCAATTATGTCAAAGTCATACTTGGTATCCACATCCAGATGAATATCAGAACGATTCAGCTTCCCATCAGCTTCAATATTGATTGTTTTGTAAAGATCCGGATGCTGTCTCAAATAAAGTGTTCCGTGTTCCCGAATAGCAGGGTCAGAAGTTCGTTCCGTTGAGTCTTTGAATGCTTTTACAGAAAAAGTCTCACTGTACATTCCTGATGGGTACGTAGCTTTCATATCATTTCCTACCAAATCGTAAGTTCCGTCATTCAGATAATACTCAATACACTCATCAATCAATCTAGGATCATTCAAAGGACCGTCTCCATAAATCTCCACGCCAATATCAGCTCCTTCACTCTCAAGTGCACCTAGCATTCTGCCTGCCACATCATCTTCCGATCCGCGGAAGCAATGGATTCCTTCATTTGCGCAAAAAGTTTCGATAATGTCATTATTCTTATTAACAGATGTTGCGACTACGATGCTGTTTATGTGCTTAGATTGCTTTACACGGTCTATAAGTATTCCAAGAAGAGGTCTGCCGTTAATTGGTTTCATAGTCTTGCCTGGAAACCTTTCGGATCCCATGCGTACGCAGATGATTGCTGTAATGCGCGGCATGGGGGTAATCTTAGTTGGGAATTAAACAAGCTCCAAGGATATTAATCTTGCAATGCTAGAGCCTCATCTCTGACTTTTCTAGCCTTGTCTTGAATTACTTTTTCTTCAGCAGGTACTACTGGCCTTTTTGGATCAGACATAATAAGTAGTTTTTACAACAAAAAGGGGTATAACGTCAAATCCTTTGAAGTCTTTATTCTATCTCTTTATTGCACTATCTTTGTGCTTTATGGGCATCGATTTTGGCTTACGTATGCCAATTTCCAGACCTCTTAGATAAGAAATCAAGGCGCTTCTAGCCTCATCAACAGAGAGCTCATCATTATCCACAGTCAGGTCAGGATTGGTTGGCGGTTCATATGGTCTATCCTCGGATTCCAGTCCGGAGCGCTTTAAATATACCCATTTTGGATTGCAAATTACGCTTACTTCTTCGCGTGCTTTATTAAATGGTGCGATCACGGCAACTATTACAAGGAAACCATGTTCAGTCATTAGCTTAGCCAATCTCGCTACTCTCAGATTATGCCTTTTGCGGTCTTCCGGAGAAAAGCCTTCATCGGTCGAAATGGTCGAACGCATTTCGTCTCCATCCATAACTATTACTCTTCTTGCAAAGTTTGAGTCCAGATCAGATTCGTTAAAATAATCGCGAATACCATAGGCGAGAGTTGTTTTTCCTGCACCGGAGTTTCCGGTTAGCCAAATGACGGGGGGATTATTGCTCATTGCTTCATGGGATGAGGATTCTCTTTAAATTCTTTATTCGCATCGGCATAAAGTTTTTTTCTAATGTCAGTTGCAGATATTGATTCGGTTTCTTCATCAAGCTGAATAAGTTCGTAACCGACATCCCTTCCTATATATACGGAAAGTTCGCAATCAGGATCATCAAGTCTTTGGATAATGACTTTCGACTCATCTGGAAAAGCGGATCGGATTAGTGCCTTGCTCTTTTCAAAGTTGAAAGGATTTTTCTCCGATTCCTTTGTATCGCGCGCAAGGACAATGCAACGATCGCAGTTCTCAAGAATTTTTTCTATACATTTCTTATGTCCGTCATGGAAGGGCTGGAAACGGCCGACGAAAATTGCTGTTTTCACTGGGCTACAAGTGTAAGGTAAGGATATGAAAACGGCAATATTCTCCTCCACAGTTAGCCCAAAGGACGGTTACGGGAATATAACGTATGAACTTACAAGATTCCTGAGCGATAAAGGTGTTGATATAACACTCTTTCTGCCCGAATCACAGAAAGAATCAGCAAATGAGCTTAGTCTGCCTTTCGAAGTTAGATATGAGTTGCCTGAGTATATTTTCAGGCTTTATCAGCCAAAGGCGCTGAAGTTTTGGAGGAAAATTAATGTATCTGAATTTGATCTGGTTCATAGCTTGTTCGCTTTTCCTTACTGCATGATCGCTGCGCGGTCAGCCAAAAAATACAAGAAACCTTTCATCATGGGAGCACAGGGAACGCATGGGGTTCGTCCGCTTACGTATTTCCCGGAA
>DCXE01000086.1 GCA_002328295.1 Candidatus Peribacter sp. UBA2144
ACACGTCCGCCTTCGGCGGACTTTTGACAATTAACTTCTCATATTTTCAGAATAATGAAGTTGTTAATTGTTAAAAGCGAAGTCTCGCAAAGCGAGAATGAGCGTGTTAATTGTTAACTGTTTTTAGTTACCCATCTAATAGGAGATCCCTCGAACCCAAATGTACTTCTCAGGCTTTTTTCCAATGACTTAAGTTGATTTAAGTGGATATTTTTCGGATTTTTGGAAAACAGAACAAATGTTGGAGGCACATCTTCTGCTTGCGTAATAAGCTTGGAAGAAGAAAGGCTTTTACTGGATGCCTCCTTTCTGAACCAATCATTTAATGCCTTCGTCGCGATTCTCCTGGTTCTGCTCTGATTTACCATTTCTATAAGATTAAAGATATTAAGGAGGTCCTTCCTGGTTTCAGCGGAAACGCAAAGGAAGGGTGCGAAGGTGCAGAAGGCGAGGGAGTTTCTGGCATTCTGCATAGCAATTTCTTTCTCGGAACCGGAAAGCATATCGGATTTATTAAGAAGTACAATCAACCCTTTGCCCTCCTCAATCGCAAGTCGAGCGATTCTTTTATCCTGTTTGCTAACTGGCTCAGTTGCCTCAATTACAAGTACAGCAATATCAGAATGTTCTAAAGACTGAATACTTCTTAAATATGCATATGTTTCTATTCCTTTATCTGTACTCTTACTTCTTTTAATACCTGCGGTATCCACAAAGATATATTCCTGATCATGGTACTTGATGGAAATATCAACGGAGTCACGTGTTGTACCGGGCACTTCCGATACAAGAAGCTGAGAAGTTGTTTGTTGCTTTTCGGACATGAAGGCATTTACCAGGGAACTTTTGCCAACATTGGGTTTGCCGATTATTGCTATTCTAGGTTTTAGGTCACAGGTTTCAGGTTTCAGGTTATCCTCTTTATTAAAGTTAAGGTCAGTTAGCTTATCTACAACAATATTATTAAGCTCCTCGACTCCCATAGCATGCATTGCGCTAACCGGTACTATTTCGTCTGCAATATCAAGCGCGTAATACTCTGGAAGAATCTCGTCAATGATCGAAGTGTCGTCGCATTTGGTCAGAACAATAATCACAGGTACATGCGACTGTCTTTTCTTCCTCAAATCTTCAATAATTTCAAAGTCACTTGAGGTCAGATCTTCTCGTGAATTGATTGTAAACAAAATCAAATCAGAATTCTCTAGAGCTATTGTGGATTGAACCTGAACGTCATCTTCAAACTCATGATCTTTGGATCCTCCTCCCATTCCACCGGTATCAATAAGCAAAAAGTCCAACTGGTCAGTCTCAACTTTGCCTGCTACTTGATCTCTAGTGGTTCCCGGCACGTCAGAAACAATCGCTTTTCTATGTCCTACAAGGCGATTGAACAGCGTAGATTTACCTGTATTGGGTCTTCCGATTATTGCGACTGTTGGTAGTCTGGCCATCGAGAGGAAAAGTATATCACATTTGATGCACTTTAAAAGGAAAACAGGTACCATTTACGCATGAAAGCCGAATTCAACCCATCAGAAATCGAAGCCAAATGGCAGAAGAAATGGGAGGAGGAGAAGGTGTACGAGACAGACTTCAAAAAAACTAAGGATCCTTATTACTGTCTTACTATGTTCCCGTATCCAAGCGGAGCGAGGCTTCACGTGGGGCATTGGTATATGTACAGCGTTCCGGATTCATTCAGCAGATTCCAGAAAATGAGGGGCAAGGATGTTTTTCATCCAATGGGATTTGATGCTTTTGGACTCCCTGCAGAGAATTTCGCAATCAGTACAGGAACACCTCCTGCAAAATCAACCGAAGAAAATGTTGGGGTTATGATTGAACAGTTCAAGCGCATGGGATGCATGTATGATTGGAGCAAAGCCCTAAATACTTCCGAGCCTGATTATTACAGATGGACTCAATGGTTGTTCCTTAAAATGTTCGAGAAGAATCTGGCTTACAAAAAAGATGGCAACGTAAACTTCTGCCCGGGTTGCCAGACAGTTCTTGCAAATGAGCAAGTTTGGGATGGAAAGTGTGAAAGATGCGAATCTGAAGTTACGCAGAAGCCTCTTGCTCAGTGGTACTGGAAAATTACAGATTATTCAGATCGTCTCTTAGAGGGTTTAGATAATATTGAATGGCCTGAAAAAACTAAGATGATGCAAAAAAACTGGATAGGAAAAAAACAGGGGATTGATATTCATTATGAAATTGAGGGATGCGAAGACGAAATTGTTTGTTTCACAACACGACCGGATACAAACTTTGGGGCTACGTTCATTGTTCTTGCCCCTGAACACGAGTTTGCAAAGAAGATAATTGATGGAGATCTGAAGTCAGACCATAAGAAGGAAGTTGCTGATTACATTAAGAAATCACTGAACAAAACTGAATTGGAGCGTCAGGAGGAAGGCAAAAAGAAAACAGGAGCTTTCACAGGCTATTACGCATTAAATAATCTCAACGGAAAGAAGATGCCAATATGGGTTTCTGACTTTGTATTAGCGGGTTTTGGGACCGGAGCAGTAGTTGGAGTTCCGGGTCATGATGTAAGAGATTTTGAATTTGCAGATACTTACGATCTAGAAGTTATAAGGGTTGTTGTTGCATCTGACGGGGATGACTCTCCAATTACGAAGCTTGAACAAGTTCAAGAGGCTGAGGGTACTATGATTAACTCAGGTTTCTTGGATGGAATGAATATTCATGATGCTACTCAGAAAGTAATGGATCATATGGTTGAAAAAGGATGGGGCAAGCGAGTTACTTCTTACAGACTCCGTGACTGGCTTGTATCTCGCCAAAGATATTGGGGCTCCCTTATTCCAATTGTTTATGATCCGGATGGAAAAGCACACCCTGTTCCCGAGGAACACTTGCCTTGGAAAATTCCAACTGATGTAGAGTTTAAGCCAACGGGTACTTCGCCTATTGCAAAATCCAAAGAACTTAAAAAGCGAGTCGAAAAGATATTTGGAAAAGGCTGGACTCCGGAAGTAGATACGATGGATACATTTGTATGTTCGAGCTTTTATCAGTTCAGATTCCTTGCAGAGAACAGCCAAAAAGAATTTGTTCCAAAGACGATAGAAAAGAAGTGGATGCCGGTTGATATGTACATCGGCGGACCGGAGCATGCGTGCATGCACTTGATATATGCAAGGTTTGTGACGATGGCACTAAAAGATTTTGGATACGTGTCTGTAGATGAGCCGTTCCAGAGACTATTCCATCAGGGACTTATTACCCACAAAGGTGCGAAGATGAGCAAGAGCAAAGGAAACGTTGTGAGTCCGGATGAGTTTGTGGAGAAATACGGAAGTGATGTCTTCAGGTTGTACATGATGTTCATGGGTCCGTTTGCAGATGGAGGAGACTGGAATGATACAGGGATAAAGGGGCCGGATAGATTTGCCAAAAAGGCGTATAAGAAAATTGCTCAGAGTAAATTTGGTGAACAGAGTAAGGCGCTTACTGTAGGGCTAAACAGGACTATCAAGAAATGTACAGAAGAGATGGAAGCACTCAGATTCAATACTGCAATATCAGCGCTTATGGAGTTTTTGAATTTGACTGAAAAAGAGGGGACCTCACAAGAGTCAGCTGAAACTTTTGTAAAACTTCTAGCACCATTAGCTCCGCATCTGGCAGAAGAGCTCTGGGAAAGCTTAGGTGGCAAAGGATTTGTTGTAGAGCAGGAGTGGCCGAAGTTTGATCCTAAGTTGATTCAGTCAGACACGGTTACTATCGCAGTGCAGGTTAACGGTAAACTCAGAGGTGACTTCGAAGCTGACTCAGGTGTGTCCGAAAAAGATGCAATCTCTAAAGCAAAAGAAGTAGAGAACGTTAAAAGGTTTATTGAAGGTAACAAAATCAATAAAGAAATTTACGTCGAAGGGAAGTTGGTGAGTTTTGTTGTTTAATTAGGGATTAATGAATTGAGATAAGTCTGGAATCGGATATCGTTTATCATTTGCACCCGGTGAAATATATTGGTCTTTAATGCTTTGCGATGGGTATGCAATGACAGCGCCTCTGTGTCCTTTTGCATCCAAGGGTTGTGCTTCTTTTTCTGCAACAACGTAACCTGCATCACGAACTAACTCTGCAAGAGACTGCGGTGAGAAGCGTGCACGCGTACGATAGAATTTATTGTGACCATGTGCTTCGCACCATTTTCTTTCTAGGTTGCAATTGAATGTACCTAGAAAATCTCCAGGTGGAAATGTTTGAAGAGTGTAGTCCGCTACAGCTACAACTGCTTCATGCTGCTCCTGCCTTAGACGCTCTAAAGTTTCTGTTGCCTGCTCTGGTTCCATGAGGCACAAAACATAAGAAATATTGATCAGGTCATATATTGCTCGTGTATGGCCATAGATGTTGGAAGATTGAACAACACTAACTCCGAAATCAATGGGGGGTTTTGTAATAGTTTCTTTGTCAAAAAGATGAAGATTATCGAAATTACGGAGTTTATAAGGAAGCTGAGATCGTGATACTCCTTCATGACCGCTTCCGAAATCAAGAATCATTAGTGAATGTCTGATTTGTCTCATTAACGCAAGTACATCGTTCCACATTTGTTCAAGGTTACAAAGAGCACTGTTATGCAGGCCGGGAGTATCAAGCTTTAATGTTTCAGGGGGGCGAAGACGCATTGGTATATAATACTAGTAAAATAGAGATAGTCAATTACAAGAATAAATATTATAACAAGCGGCATAATAAATACCATTGATGGGTCAATTGGTTTATAATAGTCGCCCACATCCGCCATTATGACTCCTGCTTTAGACCCTGTTACAGATATAAAGGCTCGTCTCCCCATCGAGGAACTGGTAGGCCAATACTGCCAGGTTAAGAAAAAAGGGCGTCAGTTTGTTGCGCTTTGTCCATTCCACAACGATACAAAGCCAAGTTTGCAGATTTCACCGGACAAAGGAATTGCTTATTGCTTCGCATGCCAGACCGGAGGGGATATCTTCAGTTTTTATCAGGCTATCGAGGGAGTTGACTTCAGACAAGCTATCAAAGACCTGGCCGAGAAAACAGGTGTTACATTAGAAGGTTTCCAAAAAGGGGAGACTGTAAAGAAAGACGAGAAAGATAGGTTGAAGGAATGCCTGAAAGAAGTTCAGGCCTTTTATATAAAAAATTTGAAGGAATCCAAAATTGCGGTTGAATATCTTAAGTCTCGCAAGATGGATCCTAAACTTGCAAAAGAATTCGGGCTTGGCTTTGCCCCCGACTCGTTTTCCGATACTTACCAGCATCTGCTTAAAAAAGGATTCAGTAGAAAAGAAATTCTGGATGCGGGGCTTGGAATACAGAAAGATTTAAAGGAGGGAAAAATCTACGATCGATTCAGAAACAGAATTATGTTTCCCATCATAGACCATCGCGGAGACATAGTTGGATTTGGAGGCAGAACTATCGGTGAAGATGATGCCAAGTATATAAATTCATCCGAAGGCCCCATTTACAATAAATCCCGGGTTCTTTATGGACTTTATCACGCCAAGGAAGCAATCAGAGAATCCAAGGCTGTAGTACTCGTAGAGGGCTACTTCGATGTGATTGCATGTCATCAGATTGGAGTAAAGAATACTGTAGCGGTTAGTGGCACAGCGCTTACCGAAGAACACGCAAAAATGCTCAGGCGTTACGCAGAAAAAATCATCTTGTGCCTAGATCAAGATCAGGCTGGTAAAGATGCGGCGGAGAGATCTTTCATGCTTTGTAAAATGCAAGAACTGCAGATTAATTCAGTAATTCTTAATCACAAAGATCCGGACGAAGCAGCAAATAAGGATCCTAAGGGCCTTAAAAAGTCTTTATCGAATGGAGGCGTGCCATACATGGATGCCGTATTGGATGATATAAAAAAACTGGATGTAACTTCAACAGAAGGAAAGCACGAGGGGCTTAAAAGGCTTTTGCCTCTGCTTGATTCTATAAAAAGCGCTGTTGAGAAAGAGCATGAGATGAAGCGTTCGGCAAATGCTTTGGGTGCAACTCCTTCAACTTTCAAAGAAGATTTGGAAAAATTCTCAGCTCAAAATGAGTTAACAGAAGCTTCTGTTCCGTTAGAACACGGTGAACATAGGCCCGAAATATTTTCCAGAATGGAAATTGCCTTGGGATTGTTTCTGATTTACCCAGAACATAGTGAGTATCTTTCCGAACTAATACCTCCAGATGCTGGTTTCGCAAAATCGGTTTACGAAACTATCAAAAAAATTCCGGAAAATACAAAAGATATTTCTCTGGAAACTTTGGATTTACCTGAAGAAGAAAAAGAAAGAGCCGGAATACTTCTGCTTTTTTGCGAGCACCACGGACTTACAGAGTGGTCGGATGGCCTGGCATCCCGCGAGTTGCATTCGAATTTAATAAGAGCCAATCAGGAAACCGTAAAGCGTAAACAAAAGGAGATTACTGCACAGCTTCTAATTGCAAATCGTGAAGGCAAGGAAAGCGATGCCGCGGCACTCATGAATCAATACAGCCAAATACTTAAGCTTGCGAAAATGGCCAATTGAGAGGAAGCAGAGGAATCAGAAGAAGCAGAAGAACCAGAAGAGTAAATCTTCAGATTCTGTTTTGACATAGTCCTCTGTTTCTTCTGCTTCTTCTGACTCTTCTGTTTCTTTTACCTTTTTTTTCAAAGTAACGCTTGTTGTTAGCTAAAATATGCCTATACTCCTCCAGTATGGCTTCACATCCGCGCAAATTCATCGTACAACCGACAGATGATGACCTAAAAAAATTCCCAGAGGCGGTAACACATCTTATTAAGAAAGGCCGAGAACAGAGATATGTAACGCATCAGGAGGTGATGGGAGCGGTTCCCACAGCAGAAGAAAATATCGATTTGCTCGATGATATATATACGCTTCTGGTAGATCTGGGTATCCAAGTCATAGATGTTAAAGATGCTCTAATATGGGAGAAGCAGGGAAAACAGGCGCTGGACATACCGGAACCAACTCAGGATCTAACGGAAGTAGCTTCCTTTGGCGATGGTGATGATGCGGAGGAGGAAGAGGAAGAAGAAAGCGGAAAGGCAACAGAGAATGCCGTATCGAAAGTGGGGAAGGACGATGAAGAAGCTTTGGATGTTATTGCTACTGCCGGTATTGCAATCGACGAAAAAGATTTAACCGAGGAAGAGAAAACAAAAAGAAGACGAGAAAGAGAAGTTGATCTTCTGGAAATCTCTAACGACTCGGTCAGGATGTACTTATCCGAGATTGGACGAGTACCTCTTATTGATGCGAAGAAAGAAGTTGAGCTTGCAAGAAGAATAAGAAAGGGCGATGCGTCTGCAAAGCAACAATTAGCTGAGGCAAACCTGAGGTTGGTTGTTTCCATTGCAAAGAAATATATTGGACGAGGCTTAAGTTTCCTGGATCTAATTCAGGAGGGAAACATAGGACTCTTTCGTGCGGTTGAGAAGTTTGATCCAGAGAGGGGATTTAAGTTTTCTACTTATGCGACGTGGTGGATCAGGCAGGCAATCACTAGAGCGATTGCGGACCAAGCGCGAACAATCAGAATTCCGGTGCACATGGTGGAGACAATTAATAAGCTCACACATACTCAGCGCCGTCTGGTTCAGGAGCTTGGACGTGAGCCTACTGTCGAGGAGTTGGCTGTGGAAATGGAAATGGATATAAAGAAAGTCAGGCATATACAAAAGATCAGCCAGGATATTATTTCACTCGAGTCCCCCGTAGGTTCAGAAGAAGACAGCAAACTGGGTGACTTTATCGAGGATGAAGAAGCAATCAATCCGTTTGATGCCACAAATAGACAGCTTAGGAAAGAGAATGTCCATGCGATGCTGGAATTCCTAACTCCTCGCGAAAGAAAGATTATCGAGATGCGATTTGGGCTTAAAGATGGAATCGGACATACGCTGGAAGAAGTTGGAAAGGAATTTGGAGTTACACGAGAGCGAATCCGACAGATAGAAGCAAAGGTACTTCAAAAGATGAGGGATCATCCGCGTTCAATGACTATCAGAGAGCAGGGCGGTGTTCCAAAACGAGTTGGATTCTCTGCAGTTCATGCTTTCAGCCAGGGCAAGCTGTGTCCGGAATGCAGGCGTGGAAGTATGATTGAACTTGTACGCGAAGGAAGGAAGTATATGAAGTGCGATCATTGTGCATATGAATTAGCGGGATGATTTAACTTACAACTGACAACTAACAACCAACAACAATACTTTGTTGTGAGTTGTTAGTTGAAAGCCCGAAGGGCGTGTTGTTAGTTAACTAAGCCTTCTTATTGAAAATTACAAACAACGCAGATAGTCCAACGAGAACATAAACTACTGCTTCCAAAACCGGTAATCCACCGACGACCATGTTTATTACGTTTAGGTCGTTGTCTACAAGCATTCCAACTCCAACAAGACCCAAATTTAGGCCTCCAACGAGGAGTAGAATGCGAGCAATTGGTCCTAGACCTTTCATAAGATGAAGGGGGAAGGTTAAAAAGAGAAGAACTTCTTACAAGTCTATCATTTTAAAAGGAGACTTGGCTTGATGAAGACGAAAAATATTGCTTTATTCATAGTGTATACTTTGAATCTAATGCCAAAGACAGCTGCCACATCGAAAAAATCAGTGGAATCTTCCAAAAAAAAGAGCTCGAAACTCTTTGATGCTCTTTATACACGCCTTAATTCTTCACAGAAAGAAGCAGTAGATTTAATCGAAGGTCCTGTGATGGTTGTGGCTGGACCTGGAACAGGAAAGACACATACGGTTGCACTTAGGACTGCAAATATCCTAAGGAAAACGCAAATGAGGCCAAGTAATATCATTTGCCTTACATTTTCTGTAAATGCTGCAACGGAGATGAGGGAAAGGCTCAGATCTCTTATTGGTCCTGATGCGTACGGTGTTACCATCAAAAATTTCCATGCTTTCTGCAATGAGTTAATCCAGGAACATCCGGCAGTATTTGATGAATGGTCGGCACTGGAACAGATAAGCGATGTAGAAAGAACAAGAGAAGTGAATAAAATATTAGATCAGCTTATGCCTGATATAAAACTCATAAATCGCAAATCGCCTTACTCAAGAACGCGCCAGATAATAGGAAGAATATCTCAACTTAAACGGGAGGGTAAAACGAATAAAGAAGAACTCCTTCAAGTTGCAGACGAATATGAAGCCCAGATGGCATCGAAAAGCAAAGAGGGAACCAAGGCGCACGAAAAGAATCTGCTTTCCGCCAGAAAGTTCAGAGAGTTTTTGGAAGTGTTTTTTAAATATCAGGAAATGCTCAAAAAAACTCAAAGATACGATTACGAGGATATGATTTTGTATGTAATTAAAGCTCTTGAAGAAGAGGATTGGCTGCTTAGTAGTTTGCAGGAAAGATATATGTACGTTTTGGTTGATGAGTTTCAGGATACAAACGGGGCTCAATATAGATTGGTCGAACTTCTTACAAGCTACTCCAATGTGGACCATGAACCGAATCTGTTTGTCGTTGGGGACGACGATCAGGCTATCTATAGATTTCAAGGTGCAAACCTTACAAACATTCTTTCGTTCAGAGATCGATTCCCTCAAGCTCCTGTAATTACTCTCACAGAAAGTTTCAGATGTACTCAGAGTATTTTGGATGCCGCAGGATCACTTATAGAAAAGAATACGGAGAGGTTAGTTGGAAAGATTGAGGGACTTAGTAAAGATCTGAAATCAGCGAGCAGCAAAAAAGGGCCTGCACTTAATCTGGTATTTTCCGAAAGCGATATGACGGAACCTTGGTGCATTGCAGAAATAATTCAAACTAAGCTTAAAGAAGGAATAAAACCGGAAGACATCGCAGTTCTTGTTCAGACAAACAAAGAGCTTCGGCCGATTTTGGATGTTCTAAGTTCATCGGAAATTCCGGTACAGATGACAGGCAAAATGGATCTGCTTAGTCACCCTTCAGTCAGCCAAGCGATTGCAATACTCAGGGCAATACAAAAACCAAAGAACAGCGTGAGTTTGGCAGGTGCTTTGGGTTGTGATTGTTTTGGATGCCATCCTGCTGATCTTGGCAGAGCTTTTATGATTAGATTTAAATCTGAGCTTACCCTTTTTGAAGTATTGCTTTTGATGGATGAAGATTCGGATCCTCCTCCTTTGGTACGTAAAGATGAATTGATGAGCGCGTTTTATTTAATTTTAGATCTTCATAACAAGCTTGCAAGCAGAACGGTTATAGATACTCTCGAGGCCTTGTTAAAAGAGTCAGGATTATTAAAATTTGTTAGTGATTTAGATGACCCTATAGAATTTGCAGCCCTTCAGGAATTCTTTGATCGCATAAAACAGCGTGCATACGAAGAGCATAGTTTTTCATTCGAGTCTTTCCTCGATGACTTAAGCTATTACGAAAATCCTGACTATTCTGATCTTAGACTCAGCTACAGTCTTCCGCATCTGACGGAGTCAGGCGTACAGCTAATGACAGCGCATCAAAGCAAGGGACTAGAGTTTAAGACTGTGATAGTCCCAAACTTCCGCGAGGGACACTGGGATAAGCGCCGAAATCCTTCATCAGTTTCTATCCCTGAAGATCTCTTGTTTGGATGGGAAAAGGATCAAAAATCGTATGAAAAGAATCAAGATGAGCGAAGGGTTGCATATGTTGCAATGACGCGTGCAAAAGAAGAGGTTATCTTTACGTGTCCGAAGGAGCTCACGTCCGGCGATAAGTCGCGTGAAGTTTCGCCGTCATCGTTCTTTGCGGAGGCAGGGGACTTAAGCGAGGAAATGCATAAACTGAGCGATCCTGAATCAACTTCGTTGCTTCTACATTCTCCGGTAAGAGACTTAGATTCAGAAATGAAAGCGTTTCTTAAGGAAAGACTGGAGGATTATGCTCTGTCGGTTACTGCCTTGAATCATTTTCTGGAAGATCCTCAGATGTTTCTAGAGATCGATCTCCTCAGAGTTCCTCAGGCCAAGCAGCCCAGCCTCGTTTATGGTAATGCCGTACATGAAGCCATGAAGAAGTGGGGACTCTCCGTTCAAAGCGGTAAACCACTAAATTCGGAAGAATTCGTTAGAGAATTTATAAAGTATTTGGATGAAAGGGAAATTTTGACTGAAAGTGAGAGAAGAGGACTAAAAAAAGTAGGAGAAGAAGCGCTTCCCAGATATTTTAGTCAGCGTTTAAGCGAAGGCAGGCCGTTTATATATAAAGTTGAGTATGACATCAGATCTTACCTGGACGATATTCCTATTAAAGGAAAGATAGATCGAATTGATTTAACTGCGCCCGACTCGTCTATCGCATCGGTTATCGATTTTAAAACAGGCAGGCCTAAATCCGATAAACAGATTAAGGATGATGGTAATTACTTCAGACAACTTAGCTTTTATGCTTTGCTTTTGGAATGCAAGAATCTTCCAATCGATCCACAAGCATATGTATTGGAGTTTATAGGAGAGAATAGCGATCATCCTGTTACCAGAACTTTTGCAATCACTCAGTCAGACATTGATGAGTTGAAAGAGGTTGTAAAAGAAGTTTGGGGGAAGATTACGAATCTGGACTTTACGCCGGTTGGATAATTAGCGGTCGAATTTCCCAATATCATTTCTAAGAGCTTCCAAGCTCTTTGCATTACTGAATTCGGGCCCGATTGGATCTAGCAGATGAGTAGTATTTCCAGGGAGTTCTGCGATTGCTTCCGCATATTCTATAATCAGTTTACGCAGAATGGGATTAGTGTGGCTTATGCTTGATGGAAGCCTTGCGAAATCCAGTGCGTAGAAATAGTCGGGATTATTCATAAGTACAGCTATTCTCATCGCCCTGTCGGCACGATCTTCTTCTGTCGTTTCATCATCTTTCAAGTCATTTGCCCAATATCTACTGCCTGGAACAATGTCTTTTGCAATGTGCGGACGGGGAACTGCGTCATATCGCTCACTCATTTCTTCTGTGAAATCCAAAGCAGCCTTAAGAGATTCTTCTGTTTCTTTTTGGTGACCGAAAACCATAAGTATCTCGGGGGTTATTCTGTATTTCTCGCGCGTCAGAAGTATCGAGTCGATACAGTCATCCTTTGTATTACCCTTCCTTTCCCTTTTCCATACTTCCGGCGTACCGCCGTCAACTCCAAACCCAATTGCATAAAGTCCAGCTTTTACAATTTCCCTGATTGCATCTGGATTCTTTCTATTTGCTTTAATAAAGTAAGGTGTGCCTGCAAGTCCCCGCATTTTGATTTCAAAATCAGGGTTTTCTCTCTTCAATTTTTGAACTAACAATGCGAATCTCTTTAGTTCGTCAGGAGTTTGTATGATGTCTAAGCTACCCAAGTACATATCAAGTGCTTTAAGGCCAAGATCCTGTGCCCTTTTAATAAGATATCTAAGATCTTTTTCAATTATACTAAAGTCTCTGTATTCTTCTCTGGTTCCACATTGAGCTGCACAGAAGTTACATCTCTTTGCACATCCTCTGGAAAGAAAAAATGAAATCTCTCGCGATAGGTATGCATGCATGTCTTCATCCGATATTCGCTCATAAGCTGGGATAAGGGAAGTCTCCAAAACATCAGGCATTTTGGCCGGATCTATTCCAAGATATGTACAAAGCTCAAAGTCGTTGTTGCCGTTTACAACGTCTTGACCGAAAAGCTCTTGAAATTGAGAGCTTTGTTGCCCAATCAATACTTGAGCATCTGTAAGCCCATTAACAACTTGGCCTCCTGCAATAAGTCTTTTTTCTATAAAACTTTTCATTCTTTCACGAACAACTGGTATATAGGGCGCTCCAACGAGATTAATTCCTACTGAGTCGGCTTCGGGCTCAAACGGTCGAAGATTCTCGTCACATATCTGAGCTACATCTCCTCCTGCTTCTATAACTCTTGAAGCGGCTGTCCAAAGGGATGTGTTGGTATAGATGTGGCCTTGCCCTTCTGGGGGAGTATATGAGTGCCGAGGTTGTAAAAAAGAGATACTTTTCATGGGTGTAATTGGTAAGGATCACCAAATTACAGCGCCACAAAAAAGATATAAGTCAATATTCACAAATCGTGAGCACTATCAAAAATGTGTTGTTTAAGCCAAAAAAAGACTATGACGAACTACTGTCGTCAATATATGTTTGACGATCAGTCTTCGTCAGTTTATAATATCTATGTAATATAAATATTATGATCTCGAATCTACTCAAGTCGTTTAGGCTTACAGCCAAAGAAACTAAGATATTTATGAAGGTGTTGGAACTTGGTTCTCAGCCTGCCTCGAACGTAGCCCGTGTATGTGAGATGCCCAGAAATACGGTCAGGAGCATATTGGATGGACTTGTGAAAAAAGGACTGATGGTGAAGACACGTAGGGCAAATACTCAGTATTACTCAACCGAGAGAAAGGAGAACTTAATTCGTGCGCTCAAACATAAAAAGGTACGAATGGATGAAGAAATCGACCGCCAGATAGATCTGCTCGAAGTATATGGGGAAGAGCTATCTGCGCGGCACTGGGCAAAGTCTCGCCCGAAAATAACTTTTTATGAGGGGACTGATGGATTGGAAAAAGTATATGAAGATACTCTAACTGCGAGAACAGGATTAAAATCATGGGCTTCAACGGACGACATGCTAGAGGCTATGCCTGAATACTTTAAGACGTATTTCAAAAGACGCACAGGAAATGGTATTCCTATGCGATCTATTCACCCGGATACAGAGTCAGCCAAAGATATTACAAACAGGAATGAATCCGAACTTAGGGATTCTGCAATTGTTCCTGCCGATAAGTATTACTGGACACCGGAGATACAGGTGTACAACAACAAAGTGAATATTGCATCGTGGAAAGACAAGTTGGGAATAATCATTGAAAGTGAAGAGATTGCTGATGCAATGAGAGCATTTTTTGACTTAAGTTTTGAGGCAGCAGAGAAGTATGGAAAAAGGCACGGTATTAAGAATTATGATGAGTTGATATCGGAAAAAGGAAAGTCAGATAAAAAGTAACTGTATGTACAATGTACATACAGTCTACATTGAGGACTCAAGGTGAGTTCTTAGTTTTTGTGTAGCTCTACCCCTATGACTCGTACTATTTTTTTGTTCAAGATTTAGGGCAGAAAACACGTTATCAAATCCCTCTGGACGGAAGCATCCGGAGATTGGAAGGCCTGGAAGATATTCAGCTTCAAGCTCTTCAGTAATTACACCTTTGCATTCTCCTTCAAACAAATGGAGATCTCCGTTTGGATCTAAGTAAGCAAGATGGCACATGAATGCAGCTTTCTTATTAGATTCACTTTTCATGCGCTTAAGAAAATACTCAATCCATTCTTCATCAGAAGCAGTGGGTCCCGCACCCCATCTTCTTGTGTGAAGACCAAGCTCGTTCTGAATGGCATCAACCATTATTCCAGAGTCTTCCGAAATTGTAGGCATTCCTCTGCCAAGGCCATGGAAGTGTCTAACTTTTTGAATCGCGTTCTCCTGAAACGTACTTCCTGTTTCCTCAGGCTCAGCTTCGATCTTAAGGTCAGAAGGAGTCTTGAGATCAAGCTCGAGACCGGTTAAGACTTCAGAGATTTCTATTACCTTGCCTTTGTTGTTTGTTCCTATGAGTAATTGCATAGAGGTGTCATGGTGAGCTCTGTCGAACCATGGCACCGATTGTCACCCTTCGACAGAGCTCAGGATGACAATCTTCGATTATGCTTGCGTACCAATATAAACCTTCCTAGCTTTAGCTCCATCTGCAGGTCCTATCATATTCTTATCTTCCATAATATCCAGAAGCCTGGCGGCGCGGGCGTAGCCGACTTTGAGCTGACGCTGAAGTAAGCTTGCTGAGGCTCTGCCAGTTTCCTGAACAACTCGGACGGCTTCGAAGAATAAATCATCTCCTCCATTATCATCGGCTTCCAGATCAATATTGTCATATGCTCCAGCTGGAATGTCTGCCTGATTATCATCATCTTCATCATCTTCTATTCCAATCTGCTCGGTAACTTTTCCTCCGCCTGCAATCTTAACGGCATTAATAATGCGTTCGACCTCTTTAGTCGAAACGAAGATGCCCTGAACGCGCATTGGCTTAGGCGTTGTTGCAGTCAGATACAAACTGTCTCCTTTGCCAAGAAGATCTTCTGCTCCAATACCATCGATGATCGTTCGAGAGTCAACAGAGCTTACAGTCCTAAATGCAATCCTTGTTGGAATGTTCGCTTTGATCAGTCCTGTAATAACATCAACGCTGGGCCTTTGTGTTGCAATGATGATGTGCATACCGGTGGCGCGGGCCATTTGCGCAATTCTTGCAATCATAGTTTCTGTGTCACGCCTGAACTGCCTCATCATAAGATCAGCCAATTCATCAACAACAAGAACCACGCGCGGAAGGACATTCTCCTCTTCCATTTGTTTCTCGTTGTATTCTGCGATGTTTCTAACCTTGGCATCAGCAAACTTATGAAGCCTGCGTCCCATCTCCGCAACAATCCATCTGAGTGCCTGCAAGGCTTTTTCCGATTCTGTAATAACCGGAGTTAGCAAATGTGGAATGCCGTCGTATGGAACAAGCTCAACCCGTTTCGGGTCGATCATTATAAACTTAAGCTCATGCGGAGCGTTTTGATAGAGAAGAGATGCAAGAAATGCGTTCATGCAAACGGATTTTCCTGAGCCCGTTGCTCCAGCGACAAGTAGGTGAGGCATGCTTGCTAGGTCAGCTACGACCGCGTCTCCGGAGACGTCTCGTCCCAGAGGAAGCGTAAGAGAAGATGTACTTTGTGTAAATTCAGGGCTTTCCAAGATCTCCCTTAAATGCACCAAGGTTCTTTTTTCATTTGGCATCTCGATTCCAACCAAAGATTTGCCGGGGATCGGAGCCTCTATTCTCAAGCTTGGTGCGGCTAGAGCAAGTGCCAAATCATTCTTCAGATTGGCAATTCTGCTTATTTTAACTCCCTCAGAAGGTTCCAAAGTGAACTGAGTTACTGTAGGTCCGGGACGAGCATCGCGAACAGTTACATCAACTTCAAATTCTTCAAGCTTCTCTTCGATAAGTTTCGCTTTGCTCTTTAGCTCCTCATCATTAACGGTAATTTCGCTTTGGTCGCTGTCCAATAAATCGAAAGCAGGGAATGTCCATTCTTCGAACCTAGTATCCTTCATTTGCAATTCGTCTCCTTTTTTCACTTTTTCTTTTACATTTTTCTTGGATTTCTCTTTTGCAACCTTTTGAGCAAATGCAGGACGAATAATATTCAGCTCAGCTTCTTCTTCCTCATCCTCGTATTCTTCATCTTCATCCTCTTCTTCATCTTCCTCCTCATCTTCCTCCTCATCTTCTTCATCCCACTCGTCTTCTTCATCTTCATCAACTGTGCTTCGTCTTCTCTTTCTCTTTGGCTTGGGCAGTGCAACTTCTTTAACCCAACTGACCGTTGCACCAAAGTCAGGTTCAAAAGATATAAATAGTCCTATCAAAAATAATGCTCCAAGAAATGTGTATCCTACAAGTCTTGTTGTAAATAGAACGAATGGAAGACTGACCGCGAACCCAATTGCTCCTGCAAGCTCGTCTCTTTTAATGGCTAAGTCCTCGAGTGGAGCTTGCATGTGCATGACTCCAAGGAATGCGAGTATGCAGAGAAGTAAACCAACCGCACGCTTAGTTTCGAAATAATTTTCAGCGGAAAACCAATGCAGAAGTCCGGAACCTATCAGGAACAATGGGAAAAGCATTCCCCACTTGCCCAGGAAAAAAGTCAGAACTTTGCTGAGTGAAACACCAATAGGTCCTGCTTGGTCTTGTAATGCAAGCAGCACAAGTATTCCAGCTCCAATTTGTACGATTCCGGAAATATGTCTGATTGTTGATTCACTTAGATCAAGAGAGGAAGATTTTTTCTTCGCTCTTCGTCGACGGGTGCGTCTTTTTGCCATACAAAGGTATTAATAGCATAAGGTTTTAATTTACGCTAGCGCAGTGGCGCAGTAGCGCAGTACGTGATAGTATCGTCCGCTATGGCCAAATTGGCGTCCAAAGGCTCCTACGAAGACCTTATTGTATGGCAAAAAGGAATGGATTTAGTTGATGCTGTAATGGAATTAGCTGAACAGTATCCCAAGGAGCATGTATACGGACTTGCTTCACAAACGCGCAATTCAGCAATTTCTATTCCATCTAACATTGCTGAAGGAAGAAGAAGAGGTTACAAAGCCGAGTTTAAAAGATTCCTGACGATCGCATATGGATCAGGTGCTGAACTGGAGACTCAAATTAAGATTGCGAAGAGACAGCCATTTGGAAGGGAACTGGATTTCTCAAGAATAGATAGCTTGCTCTCAGAGGTTATGAAGATGCTTAATGTGATGCTTCGAAAATAAGAAGCCTACTGCGCTACTGAGCTACTGCGCTAAAAACCTCTGTTCATCACTAACTTCCACCTGCTACACTTGTCTCACTATGCGAGTCGTAATCTTCGGGGCCTCCGGATACTTAGGCTCACAATTCATGAAAATGTATCCAGATTCCCATGCACCGAGCATTGATATAGGCGAAAAAGACCACGTTGTTTCCGCTTTGGAGGAATTCCAGCCCGATATTGTCATCAATGCTGTTGGCAGAACTGGTCGTCCAAATGTGGATTGGTGTGAAGATCATAAAGAGGAGACTATGTGGAGTAATGTGGCAGGACCCCTTATTCTCTTAAATGAATGCGGGAAGAGAGGGCTTTATTGGGTCCATATGGGTTCAGGATGCATTTACAACGGAGATAATGGTGGAAAGGGGTACAACGAGGAAGATGAGCCGAATTTTATGGAAAGCTTCTATTCCAAGAGTAAAGCGTGGGCAGATCAAATGCTTAAAGAGTTTCCGGAGCAAGTGCTTGTCCTCAGACTCCGAATGCCGTTTGATGGCACAGCAGAGGAGAGAAACCTGATCACAAAAATTGCTCACTATGACAAAGTTTTGGATGTGCAAAACTCCGTAACCTGTATTCCGGAGTTTCTGGAGGCAACCAAGCAGCTAATTGATAAGAAGAAGACAGGGCTTTATAACATTGTGAACTCCGGGACAATCTCTCCATTTCAAATTATGGAGATGTATAAAGAGATTGTGGATCCGGCCAAAGAGTTCGCTGCAATTACAAATGATGAACTTCTGAAGATTGCCAAGGCTCCTCGCTCTAACTGCGTTCTAAATACTGATAAGCTTAAGAAAGAGGGGATTGAGCTCCGCCCTGTTGAGGAGGCAGTTAAAGATGCGCTGGAGGAGATTGCGAAGAACTCCAAGTAAAACTTGATTTTAGATGATTCAAGAATAGGCTCTTTCGCCTATGGCTGAATTACCTACGTCTTCTCTTATTTCTAAAACTTTTCTTATGCTTACGATTACCGGCATTACGCGGAGGACGTCGCGAGGTTTGCTTACGAGGTTTTTTTGGTGCACTAGATGATAGTTCCATTGGAACATGAGGCACAGATGTATGCTTTATGCGACGAAGTGGTGTGCGAATCAGTCGTTCTATGTCGCGAATGTTATGTGCCTGAGTTGGTGTTGCAAAAGAAATTGCCTTGCCTTCCTTATCAGCCCTGCCTGTTCGTCCAATTCTGTGAATATAGTCAGAGGGATCATCTGGCAGATCGTAATTTATTACCAGTTCAATGTTTGTTACATCAATTCCACGCGAGGCAATGTCTGTAGCAACAAGTACCTTGTGGGCTCCTCTCTTAAATCCTTCGAGAGCTTTTCTGCGTTGCACAAGCGATCGATTGGCGTGTATTTCTGCTGCTCGAAAATTGTTTTCATTAAGTGCACGTGTAATCTTTTTTGCACCATGCTTGGTACGCGAAAAGACCAGAATTTGTCCCTTGCTTTCTCTAAGAAGCGACTGTAGCAGTTTTAACTTGTTCTGCTGACGCACTATTATTAGTTCCTGTTCAACCTTCTCGGCTGTAGTTCCGGAAGGTGCAACTTCTATACGGAGTGGCAGATCCATCTGGGCAGTTGCAAGCTTTACAATTTCTTGGGGCATTGTTGCAGAAAAGAGCAAAGTCTGACGCTCACGAGGAACGTGAGCAAGAATTCGATTGATCTGGGGTTTAAATCCCATATCAAGCATACGGTCTGCTTCGTCCAGTACAAGAATCTCTACTTCTCTAAGTGTAATCTTCTTTTTTTGAAGATAATCATTTAGCCTGCCTGGTGTGGCAATTAAAATACGTGGATTATTCTTTAGCATCTTAAGTTGCATCGGTGCAGAGGCTCCACCAACAAATACTGCAGTGCGAATACCAAGAGCATCTGCAAATGGTTTGATAGCTTCTTCTACTTGGTATGCCAATTCGCGAGTAGGCAGAATAATTAATCCTCTCTTCTTTCCGGCGGCCAATTGCTGCAACATGGGGAGCCCGAAGGCAAAGGTTTTACCTGTGCCAGTCTGAGCTATGCCAATCAGATCTTTTCCTTCTAATGCCAATCCAATCGCTTGATGCTGGATTGGAGTTGGTTTAGTAATGTTTTTTTCTGCAAGTATTTTCAAAATTGCAGGACTAATGCCGATCTCCTGAAAATCAGAAGATTGATTATTGATATTCATGTATCCGTATAATACTCGTCTCAAGGCTCAATTGAGAGTAAATACTAAAGTTAATTATTAATATTTATTACAAATATTTCAATTAAATAGCCTTTTTGATGGAAAAAAACTCAAATACGGGCTAAAGTAAACTTAACACACTTGTGTACCTATTCCACTCTCTCTCATTCATAAAAAAAACGAATTCTGTTCTACAAAAGGATGTAACAAGCCAACCGATGGCAAGCAATACTGCAAAAACCATCTTTCGATAGATGAACGCAGAAAAATGACATCAAAACAACAATCCAAAATTCGATCAGGGTGTTGTAGCGCAAAGTGTACTGTTGGAGAAGTTCATGAGCATGGAACTCAGTATTGTGCAAAGTGCAAGCAGGCATGTTGTTGGAAGAAGGTGTAGCTTTGAATTTAGATAAGTCTAGAATTCTATTACTTGGTGCTGTAGAGTGTATAAAATTTGATTATTTCTTTTAACCGAGTATGGAAAAAGTCTTTGAAAGACTTAAAAACGAAATGTGGTTCTTTGCTCTTATTGCCGCACTGATAGTGGTGTCATATATAGTTTTTCCATATAAACAAATAGCAATGTGGTTTGGATTTGCAGTTGCAGGATATAGCTCTATCGCAAATGACAGTATTCAGACACTTGGAACGTTTCTCTCGAGTAATAAAACAGTAAGAAGAATTATATTATGGATATTCATTGCAGGAATATTGGTACTTACAAATGTATTTGGATGGATTGTAAACAATGGAGACATTGCGTATGGGAGGCTTTCCTCCATACCGCAACCGGATGTATTTACCTTCGCAACACTCTCAGGCCCCATAATTCTGATTATACTCACACGGTTTCGTATGCCGGTGAGTACCACGTTTTTTAATACTCAGTGCTCTTTCCAGTGCTGTTGTTATTCAGGGAATGCTTATAAAAACACTGTTCGGATATTCGATAGCATTTATATCTGCAATTGTACTTTGGACAGTTTTATCATTTCTATATCACCACGAATTCCCTTCATCAAAATATAACAAGAAACATTGGCGAGCATTCCAAGCGTGTTCCACTGCCTTTCTTTGGAGTATGTGGCTGATGCAAGATACAGCAAATGTAGCAGTGTTCCTACCTAGGTCACTATCCTTAATGCAACTAATAATGGTAGTCTCGTACTTTGTTATTATTCTGGCATTTTTGATGTTCTTTCGTGGTGGAAAGATCCAAGTTGTAGTAACAGAAAAAACTGATCTTACGGATATACGTGCTGCTACGATTATTGACCTTTGTTATGGACTGGTACTATTTGTATTTAAGATTTGGAATTCTTTGCCAATGAGTACAACTTGGGTTTTTCTGGGGCTTCTGGCAGGCCGTGAAATTGCACTGACGCTATTTTCAAAAAATCCTAGACCTTATAAAAGAACTGCTAACCTTGTTTTCAAGGATATTATACGCGCCGGCGCTGGACTGCTCATCTCTCTCATTATTGTAATTTTTATTATGTAGGGTCTTGCTTAGGTGCATGTAGGATGTCGAAAATATGAGCTAGTAGATTGAATAGCCAGAGCGTTTATATATGATAATATAAGTACAGTGGGTCGGCCCCGCACCACTCGCTACACTCGGGTGCGGGACGAGTAGCTCATTATGTTAAGATTCCATTAAGTTCATTATTAATCAACCTTGGGTCGGTACCGAAGCGGTCAAACGGGTCTGGCTGTAAACCAGATGTCTCTGACTTCGGGGGTTCGAATCCCTCCCGGCCCACCACGCCACCTTAGCTCAGTTGGCAGAGCAACAGTTTTGTAAACTGTGGGTCCCCGGTTCGAGCCCGGGAGGTGGCTCCAGCCGTCGCTTCATCAGGATGATTTGTTGATGGAACGACGGCTGGTCAGCCGAAGCCTTGGCGAAGGCTGGCTGGATGAAGTAGAAAAGATGAAGCTATGGCTGGCAGGCCACTAATATAAATAAACTTTATGTCCCAAGATAACTTGATTAAACTCGAGTGTACCGAATGTAAGAGGGCCGGTTACCGAAGTTTCAAAAACAAAAAAATGCTCAAAGATCGTTTGGAACTAAACAAGTTCTGTAAGTGGTGCAAGAAACATGTAATGCACAAAGAGAGCAAATAAAAAATCGGGTCTACAAGCGACCCGGTTTTTTTTTATATCTTGATAAAGAAGCGAGGTACTCGCTTTTTGTAATCGTGATACGGGTCGCCGAAACGATGAACTAGCTCTTGTTCTTCAAAATATGTAACCAGCCAAAGTCCGAGGAAAATATATATTGCGTAGCCGATCAAAGTCCAATAGCCAGTTACCAAGGCTGCCCCGATAGCAATTAGCGGGTATTCAACATATCGCGGATGGCGAGCGTGTTTATAAATTCCAGAGATGATTAATTGTTCATTCCCAGCATCGCCTCGGAGCTCGGTAAAGAAGATGAGTTTGCGCCAACCAAGAACTCGAATTACTAGAGCATCGATTAACAGTCCGAGTAAGACAATGCCCACACCAAGCCATTGCATCCATGGTGTTGTTTCAAACACCGGTCCAAAGATAAGCTCTTGATTAGAAAAAGCCCACAGGGCTAGCAAGAACCAGATGATTCCTAAACTAAAATATAGAATGTATTGCGTTGAGCGACTTGTGCCATGGGTCATGCTTAGGTGTAAAAAGATCATCCAGATTGGCAGCGGTGTGGCAAAGACCATGATTATGGTCAGAATTGTTTCAATCATAAACGGGAACGACACACTTCAGTGTGTCATATTTGATATAAGTAAATGTCAGTCTCACCTTCTTGCTTGTCGATTGTAACCGGTGTCCAACCAGGCAAAGGGAAGGTGTAGGAGATAACTCGAGCTCCAGGCTTGAGTTCTTTTTTTATTTTCTCCTTTAGTCGTTCGATTGATTTTGGTAATGCGAAAAAATATAGTACATCTGCTTTGGATAGATCAACCCCGAATAAGTCGCGGCATTTGAAAATCAACTTTCGGTTTCGTATCTTGCGCACCAGACAAGCTAGATACAAAGGGAAGGCTAATTCGATCCCGATTGCTTTCACTCCAAATTTCTTTTGTACATGATCGCAGACCCGACCATCACCACAACCGACTTCGTAAAATACCTCGTCCGGCTTCATGTCTGCCAACCGAGCAATTCGTTTTAGATCCTTACTCCAAGCCGGCACCCAGGGCGCTAGCGACTTAGCCGCAAAAGCAATGGTCAGGAGAAGGGCGAGAAGTAGTAGCTGGAGGATAAGTGTGGTCATAGACTATTATTTAACCAGAGCAATGGCGGTCATGACAATAACAATGATCAAAAAACCAATCGCAAAACCGATT
>DCXE01000049.1 GCA_002328295.1 Candidatus Peribacter sp. UBA2144
CAATGGGGTGAATTCAGAAGAAATAGAAAATGCGCTTGGGTGGTACGAAAAAATTAAAGGAAGAATATTGTTTGTGGGAAGACTTGAGCCGCAAAAGGGAGTTGATATATTGCTTCAGGCTTTAGCAAAACAAAAAGACTTAAGATGGGATTTGAAATTAGTTGGTGATGGTTCTCAGAAAGAAATTCTGAAAAAACTAAGTTCAGATTTAGGGATTTCCGATCGCGTTCATTTCCTGGGGTACGTTCCTGTGCCTGATGTTTACAAAGAATATGCTCAGGCAGAAATCTTTTGCGGACTTTCGCGTTCAGAAGCTTTGGGGAACGTCTTTTTGGAAGCACAAGCTGCAGGATGTGCTGTAGTCGGCACAAAGACTGGAGGAATTCCAGACATAGTCCACAATGGAACGAATGGAATCTTAGTTAAGCCCGATAATATTGATATGGCTGCTGAGGCGATTGGTAGATTGGTCAAAGATCCGTCGCTACGGTCTAAGCTATCGTCAGCTGGTAAAAAAAATGCCCAAAAGTATGATTGGGAAGAAGTTGCCGAAAGATATTCGGAAGTTTATAGGTCTGCTATTGGTTACTAATGGCTTACAAATTGACAATTGAGAATTGACAATTGATAATTCTAAAGAGTCACAAGCACGTTTCTCGCTTGCGCATTGTCAATTGTCAATTGTTCATTGTCAATTGTTTCAAAGCTTCATTCTTAACCTCATCAACGATCAGTTTTTCTTTATTTCTAACCAAGGCCGAAGCTTTGAACAAACTTTCGAAAGTTCCTGCATCGACCCACTCATCATTGAGGACAGTGTAACCAAGTTCTTTCTGATCTAAGTACCATCTCGTCACATCAGTAATCTCCAATTCTCCACGAGGTGAAGGCTTCAAGTTTTTGATAACATCGAAGCATCTGTTGTCATAAAGATAACATCCCGTTTGTGCCAAATTGCTCTTTGGCTGCAGTGGCTTTTCCTCAACAGACTTAACTAAAGTTCCATCAACTTCAACAACGCCGAATCTTTTCGGATCAGGTACTTCTTTTAGGAACACATGTCCTCCGTTTTGGAAAGATTTGATGGAGGGGGATAGATCGTCGAAGAACACGTTATCGCCAAGAATGGCACAAACACTATCTCCAGCTGCGAATTCCTCTGCCATTCCAAGGGCTTGAGCAATACCCTTTGGATCCTCCTGAACTCTATATGTACATCGGCATCCGTATCTGGATCCTGAACCCAAAAAGCGGGTAATCTGGTCGATATGCTCAGTCCCCGTAATCACGATAACCTGCTTTATTCCCGCTTTTTGCATGATTTCAAGCGGATATAAGATCAGAGGTCTGTGATATACAGGAAGCAGGCTTTTATTAAAGACATTCGTCAGAGGACGAAGCCTGGATCCTGTGCCGCCGCAGATTAAAACTCCTTTCATTGGGCAGAGATTATTGGTTTAAAGGCTAATTGGCAATCAAAATCGATGGATATTAGTGGCACAAGAAAGCGATTTTCCGCTACCTTATGTGGGTGAATTTACTCATCACAGGAGCGGCAGGATTCATTGGTTCTCACTTCGCTCTCAGGCATGCGGAGCTGAAGCCTGAGGATAAGTTGGTAATCTTGGATAAGCTTACATATGCGGGGGACAGAAATTACTTAGACTCAATCGCAGATAGGATCGAATTTGTACACGGCGACATCGCGGATCAGAGACTTGTAAATCAGTTAGTTGAAAACCATCAGATTGAAGCGATTGTAAACTTTGCGGCGGAGACTCATGTAGATAATTCAATCAAGGAAGCTTCGCCTTTCTTGCACACAAATGTGATCGGAACTCAGAGTTTAATCGAAGTAGTTAAAGCATATCCGGAAGTTCTGCTTCTTCACATTTCAACTGATGAGGTTTACGGGGGGCTCGCTGACGGTCAGCCCGGTTGCACAGTTGAAACTGCTCTCAACCCATGCAATCCATATTCCGCTTCCAAAGCTGCCGGTGATTATCTGGTACTTGCAGCAGTTCATACGTACGGAATACGCGCGCGCATCACGCGTTGCACAAACAATTACGGTCCGCATCAGGCAGATGAAAAGTTTTTGCCGGTTGTAATCAAAAATGCACTCTCTGATCAGCCCATTCCGGTTTATGGAGAAGGGAAGCAGAAGCGCGACTGGCTTTATGTTACGGATCACACGGATGCAGTGGAGTTAGTCTTGGGCAATGGTCAGGATGGAAATATATATCTAATTAGCGCTGATTCAGAACGCGAGAATATAGAAACTGCAAAGAAAGTTTTGGATGAGCTTGGAAAGCCGCAAGATCTGATTGAGTTTGTGACTGACCGTCCGGGACACGACTTCCGATATGCACTTGATTCAAGCTCAATAAAAGCACTCGGGTGGAGTCCTAAAGTAAATTTCGAAGAAGGACTGAAAAAAACAATCGAGTGGTACTCAAATCGTGTATCCTAATAAATATGAAAATCGTCTTAGCAACGGGAATATATCCTCCGGATATCGGAGGGCCGGCGACATACGTTAAACAATTGGCTGAGGAGTTGCGTCAGAGTGGGAATGAGGTGGGGGTGGTTACATATGTTAATAGGTTACAGGTTACAGGTTATAGGGAGGATGATGTTGTTAGAGTTAATAAGGGATTACCCATCATAAGGTGGTTTCAATATGCAAAGGCTTTGAGGAAGATTGGTAAAGATGCTGACGTTATATATGCATTCTCGTCAGTCAGTTGTGGTATTCCTGTTAAGTTAGCTAGACTTAAAAAACCTAAAAAGATTCTAAGGTTAGGTGGTGATTTCTTTTGGGAACGGTACACAGCTTTAGGGGGAGGGTTAGGGTTAGGGGAATGGTATGGGAAACGATCTAAGGTTTTCGGTTGTCGGTTGTCGGTTGTCGGATGGATTCTTAAGAATTTTGATCATGTTGTTTTTTCAACAGAATTTCAAAAGAATTTATATGAAGAGTATTTCAAGAAGTTGCCGAAGCACTCGGTTATAGAAAATGCGGTACCGGAAGGGAATCCTGAAATACATGTAAAGCGTGAACCCTTCAGCTTATTGTTCATGGGACGGTTAGTAGGATTTAAAAACTTAAAGTCTCTAGTTGAAGCGGTCAAACAAATGGCAAACGTCAGGCTTACATTGGTTGGAGATGGTCCAAAGAAAAAAGAACTAATGAAACTCGCCGGTTCCGCCGGAACCAGAATTATGTTTGTGTCTCCTGTGCACGGCGAAGAAAAGATAAAGGTATTTGCAGGGCATGATTTGATGGTTATTCCTTCAATAACAGAAATCAGTCCCAACGTTGCGCTTGAGGCACGAGCAAACGGACTTCCTGTTCTACTTACGGAAGAAACGGGACTTAGTCCTGCTATAAGTGAAGCAATGGTACTTAGAAAACTTGTAACTCCGTCCGATATCATCAATGCAATCAAAGAAGTGCAGGAGAATTATTCCGATATTGCGGATGCAACAAGCAGTTCAATTGCAAAAAGAGGATGGAAAGAGGTTGCAGAAGAGCACATGAAGCTTTTTAATGCGTGTGCATTATGAAACTATTAATGATATCGGGTGATAGGTCGATCCTCCAGCGCAAGCAAGGAGCTTTTTGGTACACGCTTCAGGAACTTAGAAAGCATTTTGATCAGATTGATGTAATTACGCCTCAGATCATTATTCCGCGGCTAAAAGGGGAATCTAAGTCAAAAGCCGGAGAATCGGCGCTTATTGGTGGATCTGTGTTTTTCCATCCATGCCCGAATCGTTTACTTAGGCAGCCAAGATGGATAGTTAAAAAAGGCAAGGAGCTTATCAAAGCATTCGGGCACGATGTCATGACGGTTCACGAATATCCTCCCTTTTACAATGGAATCGGAGCCAAGAAGTTGGCAAAGAAAATGAATATTCCTTATGCACTTGAGGTTCACCATATTGTGGGATATCCAAAAGCTGTAACTACGTCCGAAAGAATCGGAAAGATGACTTCCAAGTCGTATTTTCCGCGTGCAGCCAAAAGTGCGACTGCAATTAGAGTTGTGAATAAGGAGGTCGGAGGCAAGCTTCTTACATGGGGAGTGCCAAAGAGCAAGATTAATTTAGTCCCATCTTTCTATTTGGACGGAGATATTCTTACAACAGATCATGCTCCTCCGGTAATTTATGATGTTGTATTCTGCGGCCGATTGGTTCCAAATAAAGGATTGGAAAATTTGATCCTCGCAGTCAGCAAGTTGAGTAATGTGCGCTTGGCAGTTATTGGAAGCGGACCGGAACTGCTTAACCACGAAAAACTAGTGAGCAAACTAGGTCTGGACAATCTGGTCACTTTTCTAGGTTGGCTTCCAACGCAAGAGACTGTTGTGGGGGCTTTATTAAGCTCAAGAATTTTCGTAATGCCTTCGCAAAGTGAAGGGGGACCAAGAAGTTTGTTGGAAGCAATGGCGGTTGAGATGCCGGTGATTACAACCCCTGTAGGTGTTGCTCCGGAGATTATCGAGGATGGAGTAAACGGTATTATGACAAACGGAGAACCTGATGATATGGCTGAAAAAATAAAATCTTTGTTAGCGGACGAAAAGCTTAGAAAAAAGATGGGGAAGGAGGCCGGAAAAATAATGGATATTTATGAGAGGAAAGCGCTAGTGAAGATGTATGCGGATTTTTTGAAAGGACTTGCGTAATTAAGGATATAAAAGATATAAATGATTTAAAGGATTAATCCTTTATATCCTTTAAATCGTTTACATCCTCTTGCCAATTATCTTTAATAGATACATGAGATTGTTAATTGTTACTCAAAAGGTCGATAGATCCGATCCCATACTCGGATTTTTTCACCGTTGGCTTCTGGAATTTGCTTTACATTGCGACCAGGTACATGTGATAGGGCAAATGAAGGGAGATTACGACTTGCCTGACAACATCAAGGTCCACTCAATGGGGAAAGAGTCAGGAGCTTCAAAATTAAGTCAGATTCTAAAATTCTGGAAACTACAACGGTTACTCAGGCATGATTATGATTGTGTTTTGGTGCACATGACTCCAGTCTGGGTAGTGCTTGGATTTTTCAATTGGTTCTTGCTCAGAAAAAAGGTTTACCTTTGGTACGAGGCGCGCGGAGGAGGGTGGGCTCTGCCGATTTCGCTTCGATTAGTTAAAAAAGTATTTTCGGCAACCGAGTACGGACTTCCGCGTCCTTCCAAAAGAAGAGTAATTACGGGACACGGAATTGATACGGAGTTTTTTAAACCCACAGGTCAGATTGAGAAAGGTTTAGTCTCGTCAGTCGGAAGAATTACAAAAAGAAAACACTTCGAAGTTATTCTGAAGGCTTTTTCGGAACTTCCATCTGATTACAGATTGGAAATTGCAGGAGTTACTATAAGAAAAGATGATGAAGTCGAATTAGAAAGCTTAAAAAAACTAATGGGTGAGTTTGGAATTACAGATCGTGTTAGCATTAAGAAGATGACTCATGAGGAGGTCAGGAATTTGTTGCAGAGATCAGAGTTGATGTTGCATTCGTGCAGAGGAGGACTCGACAAAATTGTATTAGAAGCAATGTCAGTTGGATGTTTGACGGTTTCATCATCAAAAGCTGCTGGTCATGTTCTTCCTACGGAGGGCTTAAGTATGGATGAAGAGATGGGGGAGAGGGCGAATGAGTTATTGAAACTTTCAGATGAGGAAAAAGCGAAGTTGTCAGAGCAACTGCGTCAGAAAGTTATTGATGGGCATGGATTAAGCAGGCTTGTTGGCAGGTTGGTGGAAGAAATGGGCAAACGTTAATTCGTTTACTCGTTAATTCGTTACGAATTAACCAATTAACGAATTAGCGTTGTATGTACATTGTACATACAGTTTTTATATTGCATTTCTCAACCTCTCACTCGTTTCCTCCACCTCTTCAAGATTTTGATCATCCCGCATATATGGCTTCTTTTCCTCATAAAGTTTCATTAGTTCATCTCTACTTGGAAGAGCCCTGAGGGGATAAGGATTTCCTTTGATCTTCGTATAAAGCTCCTGAATGGTGCATATGGAAATCATTCCAGAAAGAACGCCAAAGAGCATGTTACTGCTCCATTTTTCATTTGGAGGCTCGGTGAAGTACGAGAGAGTCTGCTCAGGTTTTTTAAAGTAATTCAGTAGCATCACAGGACCGCTAAGACCAGAGAAGCCTGCCCAATATTTCTTCTGCTCAGGTTCCGGAACTATGTAGCATCGATAACCCTTTTTAAGAAGTTCTTCATTGGCCTTATCAAAAGTATCGTATCTGGTTGGATTCTTGGATATGCCTGGATGTGTGTTTCCATCACATGGACCTAAGTGTAAATTCTCTTTTTCGAAAACGAGTTCACGGTTGAAAGCAATGCAGTAACTTGAACTTGGTGGAATCCTTTTCCCATCAATATCAAACTCCCACCATTTGCGATGGCGGAAACTGACTGTTGCAATGTTGGGGTCAGCAAACTCTCTTTCAACAACATCGACTGCTTCACCGCTGAGTAAAAACATATCATCATCGCATATCCATCCAATCTTCCTATTCTTTGCAATGTGCCTGAGGAATTCTTCTGACTTGGTTGCGGCATAGAGATTCAAAAATTTATGAACACGCGCCTCGGGAAATTCTTTTGGATTTAATTTTCCGGATGAATCAAAGATAGTTATATCAACTCGGTCACCCAGATACTTAGTCGCCAAGTGATACCACACCGTCATCATCGGCGGGAGGATGTTCATTGTGAATAGCGCAGGTTTATCAGAAGCAAGAAGAGGCTTCCTCCTAATATAATAAAAGGCTGTCGGAAGACCTGTTCTGAATGCTTTTACAATGCAGAAGCGTTTGAATGCGCGCGGAAGAAGTCTGACGTATCTGTAATCCATATGGGAATAATACCTACAAACTTGAGAGATAAAACCCACTTTGTCCGTCAGTTTCGGTCCCATACTCCAATTTATCGACTGTGAATCCGTAATCCTTGAGTAACTTTTTGAAGAATTTCTTTTCATATCGCACACAATGCAGAGCTCCTTTCCAATCTTGTTTATAATTTGGAGGGTTTTCTTCCATCTCGGGCACTTTATCTTCGGTGAATGCAGTCAGGAATACTTTTCCAGTGGCTTTAAGAAGCCTTTTGAACTCGGTTAAGTAAGCTTGAATATCAGGCGTCTTCATATGTGAAAATACCGAGTACAAGTAAATCACATCAAAACTTGCATCAGGAAACGGAAGCCCTACTGAACTGGAACCAGATGGATTATATCTCTCGTTCTTAATATCCATATGAGTAAACTGAAAAGTTGGATGTTCCTTTTCTATATACTTAGAGCACCACTCAATTGGAGTCTGGCTCACATCCACTCCACGGTACGCACGTATTTCTCCAATTTTACTCAGGATTCCAATGGGAAGCCTGCCAGGCCCGCAACCAAGATCAAGCAAAGCCATATTCCTGCTCAGGCCGAATGAGCTTTGCAGACGCTCGGCTTCATGCTCTCCGGAAGACAAAAATGCTTCATCATCGATAAAATTTGAACCTCCGAAGCGCAAATGCTTTGCGGGAATAGTCATTCCTCTGTGAGTAACAGCCTCTGATTTAACGAAACTTTTAAGTTTCTTTGCTACTTGTTTGGCGGGCATGGATGGGAATTGTACATGTTATCTGAGCTTATGTCTCCAAATTTTGGACTTTATACAACCTCACCCCCGCCCCTCTCCTTACAGGAGAGGGGAGCTACTACATTTGAAATACTTGGTTAGTTTCAACTCAAATGTAGTTCCCCTCTCACTTGGGAGAGGGGTTAGGGGTGAGGGTGAATATTTCAAGCAACATAAGCCATATACCGTTATACTGGGTTTATGTTACGAGTCTATACTGATATCATCGAAGGCCTTCCCCACATCCCTCTTCTGTATCCAAATTTGGGAAGACCAGAGAATGAGGGGAGAATGGGGTTTTTGAACGAAGCCTTTGATGGCCTTAAAGATCCATTTGTAGAGGTTGTCTCTGATCCTGATCAGGCTGATATTATTCTGTGTCCTCATAATTTTCCTCAGATTAAGATGAAGGGGACGTATCTGCAGAAATTGGCTGATATGTCTCAGGATTTAAACAAGAAGGTAGTGGTCTTTTGGCATGGAGATGATACGGATGAGGTGGATATACCAAACTCAATCATCTTTCGTACGTCGCAGTACAGGCATCTTAAGTTAGACAACGAGATTATCATGCCACCTTATACGCCTGATTTGATGAAGGGGCGAGAACTCGTAATCAGACACAAGGCAAAAACTCCTGTAGTTGGTTTTTGTGGTTGGGCAAGATATAAGAATCACAAAAATAGGTTTGGAACGATTGTGAAGAATCTCTTTATCGATTTCAAACGTCTTGCATTAATAAAATCTCACCTTGCAGTTCACAAAAAGGGACTCACTTTCAGGCGAAAGGCGTGCAAAGCTCTTAAAGATACTCCTCTTATTGAAGCAAACTTTATTCTACGAAAAAGTTATTCCGGCAGTCCGCATACAATCAAGATTGATCCAAAGGAGGGGAGGGAAGAGTATATACAGAATATGATTGATTCTGATTTTCCATTAGCTGTTAAGGGAGATGGCAACTATTCATATAGATTTTATGAGGCTCTTAGCTTGGGGCGTCCTCCGGTTTTCATAGATACTGATTGTGTTTTACCTCTTGAAGACAAAATTAATTATAATGAGTTCATAATCAGAGTCAGTTACAAAGATGTTTCCAAAATCGACAGCATTGTAAATTCATTCTACGAAAAGATTGATGAGGAAACGTTCGTTAGTATGCAAAAGAAGGCACGGGAAGCATTCAAAAACTATTTGAGTGTGGAAAGCTTCCTTAGGACTGCGACTGAGCGGTTGATTTAATTTTTTCTGCGAGATCCTCCGCATCCCCGGCATTACAAAGTATGACTCTTTCGTCATTTTCATATTTTTCGAGTATCCCAGGTGTTCTGGCCGTTAAAACCTTCTTTCCACAGGCTAAATAATCCAATACTTTGTGTGGAATAACTCGTTGAGTCTTTTCCGAAACTCCGAAAATACCCAAACAAAGGTCAGAATTATTAATAGATCCAGGTAATTCTTCCATTGGCGCGAAAGGCTTGAAGGTTACATTCTTCAAGTTTAACTCTTCGGCCAATTTTTTCATCTCCGGTTCGGTTTGTCCTCCACCGAGGATTGTGAAGTGCAGAAGAGAGTCAGATTCAAGTATCTTTGCAGCTCTTAGGATCACATCGATTCCCTGAAGTGGTATGAAGGAGCCGTAGAAGAAGATTTCGAAGTTAGAGTTAGGGCTAGGGTTAGGGTTAGGGCTAGGGTGGAAGATGTCAGTGATAGCTTCTAGATAGACAACGCGTACGTGCTTTGGATGGAGTTTGAATTTCTTGATGAAATATTCGCGGTGAGTCTTTGTGTCAATCAATACTTCGTCTGCCAAATGGCAACTTACAAAATCTACAAACCAATAAAACCAAGACTTCGGACTCCATTTAGCGACAAGCTTGCGATCTGCAACCAGCGTATCGTAAACAGAAATAAATGCGTCGAATGAAAGTTTCTTTTTCGAAAATAAAGTCAGGGTCCACGCAATCGGCATCAAGTGATGTCCGGGGAAAAGAACTAATACCTCATCAGCTTGTTTCTTAAGCTTCCTATACTGCTTGATCAGATCTGCGCATTTGCGAAAGAATCCTTTTTTGGTTGTATGACATTCAAGTATTTTGAATCCTTCTTTCTCGTACTCGCGCCTAAGTGTCCACGTGCGGGGTGACGCAGGATTGTAAAAGCCGAAGAAAAGCAGAATTTTATCTGGCAACCCGTACTGAGTTTATTGAAGTATTGGCAATTAGCTTATTGTTAGATTATATAAAAAGCTACCAACTAGTTGTTAAAATGCTTTAAAAGCCAATAAGCTACTGGCGATGCGTGTAACTTATGTCGTCCACACACGGTTTCCGGCAGAAAAAGCTTACGGCTTGCAGATCGCGGCTGTGTGCAAGGCTTTGGCTGAGATTGGGCATGATGTGACTATCATTGCTCCGCATACAAAGAATTATATTAATCAGCCGATTCATGAGTATTATGAACTTCCCGGTTCGGTTAAATTTGTAAGAATGAAAAACTTCGATGCACTTGGAAAGTGGTGGATCCCGGGTCCTCTTTGGATGGTAATTACCATGTTTTTTTATAGGAGGAAACTTAAGAAGTTCTTAAAAAATCATCAGGCTGAAATCTTATATGTCAGATCTCCCCTTATTCTTAAGCCTCTGATTACAAGTGGCATTCCGGTGGTCTTGGAGTTGCATACAATTTCGAAGAGATTTAAGAAGAAGTTCGTCAGCATGTGTAATAAATGCAAGAAAGTTGTTTGTTTAACTTCACCGATGCGAGATGAAGTCAGAAAATTAGGGGTCGACGAATCAAAACTTATTGTGGAAGGGGATGGAGTGGATTTTGATGAGTTTCAAAATCTTCCAAGTACTTCCAATGAAGTTCCGGTAATCGGTTACGTGGGATCGCTTGCAACTCAAGATAAAATTGAAAAAGGAGTACCGGAACTACTCAGATCTCTTAAGGAATTAAAAGATCGTGGTGCCAAAGTCTCCGGTTGGATTGTTGGCGGGCCGGATGATTGGAAAAAATCTTATTCTGATCTTGCGGACTCATTAGGAATTTCAGAAATCGTCAAATTTGAAGGAAGAGTAGAGAGGTCCGAAGTTCCGTCAGTAATTTCTAAATGTGATGTGTGTGTTTACCCAGCGCCGGCAACGGATCATCCGTTTATCATGCGCGATACGTCTCCGCTTAAGCTCGTTGAGTACTTGGCGGCAGGAAAGCCAATTGTATGTGCAGATATTCCTCCTGTTAGAGATATAGTTGATGAATCAATTGTAGAATTTTGTGTGCCAGGGGATTCGAAATCTATGGCTGATGCAATTGAAAGGGCACTTGAGGGCAGCTCAAAACCTCAATCAGCCCAAGAGAGAGCCAAAAAGTATGATTGGAAAGAGAGGATGAAGAGGATAGTTGTTCCGCTTTGAAGCGGAACGTCTTGCGGGGCTTCTGGATACGAAAAAGTGGAAGTCAGGGAAAGATTTTTTTGAGAGGATATTGACATCAAATTTTGAGGTATCACCATATATAACTATACCGGCCCGCCACCCTGAAGCTAAACCCACCTCTGGCCTGCCAGCCGTAGCCATAG
>DCXE01000069.1 GCA_002328295.1 Candidatus Peribacter sp. UBA2144
CTCGCTTGCGGAACATGGAATACAGGAGGATCCGAAGGTCAGTTACACATTAGGATGGATGCGTTCTTGAATAGTAAATCTAAAGATGTTGATCTGGGTGGGAAACAAGTTGCGATCATTGCACTTGGAGACGAGGAGTATTACTTCACAGGACGTGCAACGGAGCATCTGATTAGATTTGTAATGGAACATAATGGGAAATTGCTAGGATCTCCGCTTCTAATAATGAACGATCCCGAAGAACACGAAGAAAAAGTTTGTAAGTGGGGAGAAAGGGTAGTAGAACTCTCTTCAGTATGTCACGCATCAGCATCAAAATCGTAGGCGCACAAGGCCAAGGAGTTAACTCTGTTGGCGAAATGTGTGCTAAGGGGCTTAAACGTGCAGGATATTGCGTATTCGGAGAGCGGGAGTATATGTCAGTTATAATGAATGGACACTCTTCATATCAGTTGGAGATTAGCAACGAAAAAGTCAGAAGCGCACAGGAAAAGTCAGACGTTTTGGTTACATTCAATCATCACGGAATTAAAAATAATCTCAGAGATTTGATAGAAGGAGGGGTGTTGCTTCATCAAACTCCGCAATGGAAGTTCGGTGAAGAGGATCAGAAGTTTATTGATGCTAATTCAATCAAAGTGATTTATTTGCCGACGGAAGAGATTCTAAAAAAGTTAAATGCAAAACCTGTACTTGGAAATGTGCTCATTACATCAGTTGTCTGGTCATTGATTGGGCGAAGTTCAGACGAACTTAAGGAAATGGTCAGAGAAAGGTTTGGACACAAGAAGGATTTGTTGGAGTTGAACTTTAAGTGTATTGATGAGGGAACTCAACTGATTGAAATTGAGAAGCTGGTTTTGCCTGAACCTGACGATTGTTGGAAAAGTCAGTTACTGATAACGGGCAGCCAGGCAATGGGACTCGGTGCTATACATGCCGGGTGCAGAGCGCTATTCGGATATCCGATGACGCCGGCGTCGCCTCTTCTTACGTTCTTAGCTGATATACAGGGGGAATCAAAAATGCTTGTAAAACAGGCAGAGGACGAGATTACAGCTGTTCAGATGATGGTTGGAGCGATGCACGCGGGAACGCGTGCGATGACCGCAACGTCGGGGGGCGGCTATGATTTGATGACGGAAACGATCTCGTTGTGCGGGATCAGTGAGACTCCGGCAGTAATTGTATTAGCTCAACGCCCGGGTCCCGGAACGGGACTCCCAACATGGACTGCCCAGGGAGATTTGCTTATGGCAGTTAGTGCCGGACATGGTGAATTCCCTCGCGTAGTTATGAGTGTAAGCGATGCGGAAGATTCATTTAGCTTAATGATGGATGCGTTTAATTATGCGGAAGAGTTCCAAATTCCGGTGACTGTTCTTACAGAGAAGCAAATAGCGGAGTCATTGTTTACGATCGATGCGTTACAGGTGAGAGGTGACAGGTTACAGGTTAGGAGGGGGAGGTTAGTTGATGGTGATGGGCTTAAATTACTTAGAGCTTCTGACCGTTATGACCCGGATGCGCCGGATGGCGTGAGCGCGAGATGGCTTCCGGGAAGCGATGCACCGACGTATTGCGCGCAAAGTTATGAACATAATGCGGATGGATCGTTCGATGAAAGCGGAGAAAATGCGACAGCTCAAATGGAAAAAAGAATGAAGAAGATGAAGGGGCTCAAGAGGGTGTTGCCGGAGCCAGAACTTTGGAAAGTTAATAGTGAAAAGTTAATAGTGAATAGTGACTTCTCCGGCGAAATAGATGTGTTGGTTGTGAGCTGGGGGAGTAATAAGAACGTCATTCTAGATTCCATCAATGATGAGTCAGTTGCATATCTTCACTACACATATCTTTGGCCGCTTAAGACGGAGAAGTTAGTTGAACTTGCGGCAAAGGCGAAAAAGACTGTTCTTGTTGAAGGCAATGCTCAAGGACAGTTAGGTATGTTAATTAAGCAAGAGTGTGGACTTGAATTTGATGAGAGGGTCCTCAAGTTTGATGGGAGAGTTTCTGTTCCATTACAGCTAATTTCATGAATCAGCCAAAAGAAAACGCAGGTCTTTCCATGAAGGATTACAACCACAATAATCTATGCACATGGTGCGATGGATGCGGGAATTATGGGATTCTGACTGCTATAAAAAGGGCTTTGATTGAGCTTGAATTAGCTCCTCATCAGGTCCTTATATGCTTCGACGTTGGATGCCATGGGAATATGTCAGACACGTTAGTTGGTTACAGATTCCACGGTCTTCATGGTCGAGTCATCTCACTTGCCGCCGGAGCAGCTTTGGCAAATCCGGATGTTCCTGTAATTGCATTTGGAGGAGATGGTGCATGCTTCTCTGAGGGTGTCGGTCACTTGGTTCACGCAGTCAGATCAAACTACAACATGACATTCATACTCCATAACAATGCTAACTATGGGCTTACAACGGGGCAGGCAAGTGCACTTACTCCACATGGAGAAAAAATGAATACAGCACCTCACGGAACAGTAGAGGAGTTGCTTAATAGCATGGACTTTGTATTTTCATTGAATCCAAGCTTCGTTGCGCGGGGAACAAGCGGGAACATAAAGCAATTAACTGATATCATCAAAGCTGGAATCAATCATCAGGGTTTCTCTTACATTGATGTCCTGCAAGCGTGTCCGACTTACAACAAGTTCGCGACGCATGAGTACTTGCTAGGAAAATGTTATGAAGTTGAAACTTCAGATTTCGAAACTGCAAGAAAGGCTGCAGTAGATACATCGGAAAAAATCGCGACAGGAGTTTTGTATCAGGATAAAACAAGGTCTACTTTCTTGGATCAGTTGGAAGCTAGAAAGGGGATAGACACTAGGCTTGTCGATGAAGTCAGGAAAGTCGATGTTAGTGCTTTATTGGCAAAATTTTCTTGAAAAGCTTGAGTGCCAATAGTGGATGCTTGAAAGCATGAAAGACCATCCTCAAGATCTGTATAACAAAGGCAAAAATCGCAGTCACTCTGGTCAGGACCGACCCCTTTTTGATGAATCTGGAAATAATCTCTAACCTATCGAAAATTCCTCTTCCATCTACTCTGTTTTGAGCAGTTGCCGCGCCGCCGTGCACACGAAATTGGCCTAAGTTTTTGGTCTCGTTATAAAGGTCAGTAATCTCCAGCATCCTGACCCAATACTCAGTGTCCAGTAACTGCTTCATCGTGGGGTGGAAAGGTCCCGCCTGCGCACTTCGTGCTTCGGCGGGCAGGCCTGCAAGTTCCATCTCGCCTCTGCTCATAACAACAAAGTCCGGTTCTCCGACTAGGTTTGGCCAGAAACTTCGGCGCAACCATTTCTTAAGGAACTTATCTCCGTCAATTATGCCTGACGGAAATCTTTTTTTCTTTATCCTCAATAATCTTTTAAAACATCTCTTCGATCCGCTCGTATCTTCAAACTTGTATTCATGCCCCATCGCAACAAGTCCAACGCCGGTATTATCATTCATAATATTCACAGCAGTTTCCAGATAATCGGGAGTCCATAGATCATCCTGAAAAAGATATGCAATAATTGGAGCTGAAGTCGCATTAAAACATGCGTTCCAGTTGCCTCCTATACCTAATCTCTCAGGCGATTTTTTGAAAGTGATTCGTTCATCAGACAAAAAAGGTTTAACAATCGACGCCGTATCTCCATCAGACGGATCCTCATGAATAAATGCTTTCCAGTTCGTAAAAGTTTGGGCCTGGAGGGACTCCAAAGCCTCCTTAAGAAACCTTGGGTCGGGATTGTACGTTGGAATCAGAACGTCGACTGAGGACATGAATTAATTGTATACGTTAATTCGTTAATTCGTTAATTCGTTTATCTAATTATTAGTTCAAGTTATATCTATAAGGAACCTTTCGCGCGAATGGTAGACTAATGACTATCGGAAATATATTGCATAAACACGTGCTGAAGCTAAAAATTTATATATAATCACCGGGATGAGAATCGACGTAATCACACTTTTTCCGGATATGTTTAAGGGGCCTCTTACAGAGAGCATCCTCGACAGAGCTCAAAAAATGGAGCTATTGGAGCTTGAATTTAATGATCTGAGGGAATTTGGGACAGGGAATTATAAGCAGGTTGATGATAGCCCGTATGGCGGTGGAGCGGGGATGGTGATGACTGCGCCGGTCCTTGTGGATGCGATAGAGAAGGTCAAAGGTGAGGGGGATCCATATGTAATATATCTGTCTCCGCGTGGTGAAAGGCTCACTCAAGAGAAAGTTGAAGGGTTAGCTAAGAATCATGAATGGTTAATCTTAGTCTGTGGTAGATATGAGGCAATTCCCCGCCCGTAAGCACATAATCTCCGATTGAAATCTCCTCATCAATCCA
>DCXE01000074.1:0-313 GCA_002328295.1 Candidatus Peribacter sp. UBA2144
ATTTTTTTAGAAAGGGCACTACCATGCTCAACCAGCACCACACGACGACGACGCAGAGGCCGATCCCGAAGGCACGCCGAGGCCGAACGTTCGCCATTGAGAAACCGGCGACCGACAACCACTTGATGCCGGACATCGAAGACAGCGGCACCGGCACCGGCACCGTCAACGGGAACACCTGTCGCAACGAGTAACGTGGGAAGCGTTATGCCCTAACGGGCGCCAATACAGGCCGGAGGGGTTCGCCCCTCCGACCTAGTTTAATGTTGTCTGTCTGAACCATGATTTTCATGATTACAGGATTAGCTTGATT
>DCXE01000074.1:625-1834 GCA_002328295.1 Candidatus Peribacter sp. UBA2144
GATTACAGGATTAGCTTGATTACATAGAATTAACCATGATTCACATGATTTAAGGATTAGCATGATTACAGAGAATTAACTACAAGTTTCACAAATAGATCACGGAGAATTAGTTCTCTGTAATCCTGTTTATCATGTGAATCTTTTAATCAAGGTTAAAAAATGACCGCCATTGCGGGCGGTCACTCAAAGATAGAAAGAGCGAAAACTTCAATTAAGAAGCCGATACTTTATACAGATGCTATAAAAGAATTGCAAGAAAGTGTAAGGAATTTCACTGGACAAGAGACTGCTTAAAGTATAGAATTCTTTGCCTAATGGTAGGATTGAATACGAAATCAATGGGTTCGGATGGTGCTTTCCAAGCGGGAGGAGCCCACGTTGTGGCCGAGGGAGGACGTACCCAGATAGGATGGGAGAACGTCAAGTTCCATAGTGTTGATCGACTGACTCATAAATCTGATCCTGTTGATTGGTGCGAGGCCGGCGTTCGTGCAGCTGCCTATGGAGCACTCGAGGCAGCGCCAATGCTATTTGGAATGTTCAGTAGTAAGCGATATCAACTTCAAGCAACTCAACATGCATTATGGCGTGAACCTGCTGAGGGAGTAAGAGACTTTGCTGGGAACGTGACAAGTCTTAATATTCCGGGAACCGCGAGCAACGTTCTCTTCGAGCTCCCAGATCGTTTTGGATTCAAGCCAGCTTTAAGCTTATTGCCCGGCAATCCAAACCACGGCGGAGCACATGCAGTTGTAGTCCCTATGAGCGAACCAAGTCATCTTAAATCAGAATCTGACAATATCGTTAGTCCCGCAAGAAAAACCAGAAGCGGAGTACGAAGAGCATTAAGACAAGATCCAGCCGCCGAAACTCAATTCAAACTAGCAGCATAACAATGGAATCTGAATCGTTCATAGGTATGGCTCCAGCAGAATTAGGACCCGAATTTACAAGCGAGGCTTTTGTTTCATCTAACATTGGTTCAACAGCTTTGGGTGTAGCGGGGCTCGCATTTGGACTATTGGTCGGATATTGGGGTGTTAAGATGATTGTAACCGGAAAGAGTCCATGGAAGAGTTCCAGTTTGAATAATGAATATAAGCTTGCTGCATAATTTTTTGGGTTTAAGTAATAAGTTAAAAGTGAAGAGTGAAAAGTTACTAAAGAGAATCGATTATAAAAAGCACTTTTAACTATTAACTTTTA
>DCXE01000074.1:2139-2551 GCA_002328295.1 Candidatus Peribacter sp. UBA2144
ACTTTTAACTATTAACTTTTAACTATTCACTAATTCTTACAATAATATTCTCCAAACCAATATTTCTCCGCTATCATCCCCCCGTGCCACGCTATGATTTCCAGTGTAAAGAGTGTTCATATACTTTCGAATCCGAGCTTCCCTTTGGCTCAGATGAATCTCCGCCATGCTCTGAATGTGAGGGAGAAACTGATCGGTTGATAGCTCCACCGGCAATTCACTTTAAGGGTGCAGGATTTTACAATTCGGATAATCGCAAACCTGAACCTAGCAAAAAATCGAAGGATTCAACATCCGAGAAAACCAAGGAAACCAAAGATGATACCGCAGCCGCGATTCAGGAATCGCGGACTGCGCCGAAGGCGCAGAAAGAGCCAAAAAAACCTGACTGTTCCGCTTGGGAAAGGCCTGC
>DCXE01000074.1:2946-10750 GCA_002328295.1 Candidatus Peribacter sp. UBA2144
GCTATGCGAAGGCTGGAACGTCTTGCGGGGCTTTAGGATCCCAAAAAGTCTGATTGTCTGGAAGTTTTTTTTGAGAACCTATTGACTGGGGTTTGGCGTCTGCCACTATTAGATACCGGCCCACCCACCAACGGCTTACCCACCCCGTGGGGGGCGGGTGCATCTTCACACCAAATAACGCAAAATATCAGCCTCATAGAGCTATAACCCCCAAATCCCCCATATTCCATTAATTCCCAAAATATGTTATAATTATACGGAATGGAGACAGATACGCAAAAACACAGGCGAAATCTCCTTTTATTCGTCCAAATAACAAAGCTCTCCTACAAATCTCTATTCCTTCTTTGGCTGGGACTTGCGTTGGGATTTGCTTTCGCATATTTCCTGCTGGAAACATTTGCTCCGGCCCATGCTCCAACTGAACTTGATAATCTTCCCGCCTTATATAGATTCTTAAACGCACTTTATTACTCAATAATCACAGCTACTTCTACAGGATATGGCGACATTACTCCTGTAGGTTTCTCGAAAGCCCTGGCCAGTATCCAAAGCATCTCAGCTTTGTTTATTTTCGCAGTATTTGTGACAAAACTCGTCTCCCAAAGGCAAGACATGGCCCTTAAAGAAGTTCACAGGCTAACCTATGAGGATATCTTCCACAATATGCGCGGAGATCTGTTTAATGTTAGAAAAGATTTGGATGCAATAATGGCAGAAGCAGCAGACAAAGGTAATCTGTCTGAGGAGTCATGGGAAAACCTAATGATCGGATATCAGCAATGCCAAAGTTTGTTCGTGGAAATTCCGGAGTTTTACGACGGAGGAAACACTTACTACACCCTCGATCCAAAACGCGAGGAGCTTCTACTGGAAGCAGTGCACCGAACTATCCATAGGATAAACAAAACTCTTGATGTTCTTAGTAAGGCCGGAATTGAATGGTCCGAGCATGAACCAAGTATGACCGAGCTTGTAGAGTTGATGAATGTTACTGATCGCATTACTCCCCTCTGGCAGAAACGAAGTCCGTACCAAAAAAGGGAAGCTTTTGAAGATATTATTAAAGTGAAGAATCAGACACACAGTTGGGTGGAGAAATCACTACCAACTAACAACACATCCGCTTAAGGCGGACTCTCAACAATCAACCTTCAACACTTAATTGTTGATTGTTGACTGTTGATTGTTGATAGTTATTAATTATCTCCTAGGTGGCCTTCCGCCCCCATGCCTCGGTGGCCCACTTCTGCCTCTTGGTGGTCCACTTCTTTCAGCTCCAGGAGGCGGCTCGGTCATTTGTTTAACAGACATTCTGGTTTTGCCATCATGCGAATCGTATTCAACACACTTGGCTTTCACCTCATCACCAACATTTAGAATATCTTCAACATTTTCAGTCCTCTTCCATTGAAGTTCAGAGATATGGATCATTGCATCTTTGCCTTTTAGGAATTCTACTATTGCTCCAACGCCGTCAATAATTCTGACCACTTTGCAATCATAAACCGTTCCTACCTCTGGCTTCGCAACTATTCCTTCTATCCATTCTCTGGCTTTTTGCATTGCATCGCCATCGGGAGCGGTAACAAACACAAGTCCACTGTCTTCTATGTCAATCTCTACTCCCAGATCGCCAGTGATCTTCTGGATTGTCTCTCCCCCCTTACCGATAACTAGTCTGATGTCGTCTGGATTAATCGTGATTGTCTCGATTCTAGGTGCACGGGGACTGAGCTCCTTACGTACTTCTGGAATTGCAGCAAGCATGGCTTTTAGAATCTCCAATCTTCCGACTTTAGCGCGCTCCAATGCTTCTTCGAACACTTGGTCTGGCATTCCTTTGATCTTTATATCCATCTGGATAGCCGTAATTCCTTTTTCCGTTCCTGTAACTTTGAAGTCCATGTCTCCTCCAAAGTCCTCCTCATCCTGGAGGTCAGATAGAACTACATACTTTCCTTTTTCTTCATCTGAAATCAGACCCAATGCAATTCCGGATACGGGAGCACTTATCGGAACTCCAGCAGCCATAAGAGCCAATGTTGAACCGCAAGTTGCCGCCATGGAAGAAGATCCATTGCTGGCAAGGATTTCTGTTACAGTTCGAATTGTGTACGGGAAATCCTTTTCTGATGGAAGCACAGGTTCGATTCCTTTTTGAGCTAGACTTCCATGCCCCACTTCGCGATTACCTACAAAGAGCCTGTTTGAAGTCTCTCCGACAGAGAATGGTGGGAAGTTGTAGTGATGGAAGTATCTGAGTTCAACTTCACCCTCCATTCCTTCAACTAATTGCTTGTCGCCGGGCGCACCGAGTGTGCAGGTTGTTAGACCCTGAGTTTCTCCTCTTTGAAATAGTGCTGAGCCATGCACAAAGTCCGGAAGTATATCTACTATCGAACTGATCTTTCGAATTTCGTCGACTTTACGACTGCTCATCCTGAGCCCCTCTTCAAGTATTAATCGCCTTACCTCTGACTTAATGATTTTGTCGGCAAGCATCGATGCATGTGCATAGAGTTCTTCGAGTGCTTCATCTCCTTCCGTAGGAACTTTGCCGAATTTTTCCTCAAGCTTTTCGGCAGCGGAGTCCATATACTCTGTAAAGATTGCTCTTCGTTCCAATTTTTCTTGCTTCGCTTTAATCGCTTTGTTAACAGCTGGAAGCATCCATTCTTTTAGATAATCGTATGCCTCTTGATGCATGTAAGCTTCTGGTGCTTCGAATTTGTCTTTGCCGATTTCCTTTTGAATGTCTGCAAAGAATTTCGCAATCTTCTGCGCCCACTTCTTTCCAAACTCAATTGCCTTCTGTATCTCTGCTTCCGGCAACTGGTTTGCACCAGCCTCGATCATAACAATGCGATCAAGAGACGCTGTTACAAACATATCCAGATCTGACTTGGTTCGAGCTTCTCTGGAAGGATTTAAAACCAGTTCGCCTTCGATCAATCCGACTCTTACGGTTCCAAGTGGTCCTTCTGCAGGACAGTCGGAAATAGAAACGGCTAAGTTTGCCGCATTTGCTGATGTTATGTCGTGCTCGCTTTCGAAGTCGTAGCTCAAGACGGTACAAAACATCTGAAGATCGTTGTGGATTGTCTTTGGGAACATAGGACGCAATCCACGGTCGATAACACGTGCGAGTAAAACATAGCTGTCCGCCGGTCTTCCCTCGCGTTTCCTGAATCTGGAACCCGCGATCCTGCCTCCGGCATAAAACTTCTCTTGATAAACGACTTGCAGAGGTAGGAAATCAACTCCCTCACGAGCTTTTTTGCTTACGGTGAAGTTGCCCATGCTTACAGTCTCGCCCATCTGGCAGAGCACAGTAGCATTTGCCTGGTCTGCGATCGCTCCTGTCTTTACGATTAATGACTGATCGCCCAGTTCCAAAGTATAATCGCGCTGGCCTTCCAGCGTAGATGTCTTTGCTGACATAATAGAATAAGGAAAGGAATACAATATCCCTTCCTCCGACAAGCTTTCCTTTAGTTCTTCTGTATATGTGGATTCACGCTGGAACAAACTAAGTGTCATGGTGAGCAAGCTTGCCCTGAGTTCGACGAAGGGTCGAACCATGACTCGATTAGCTTCAGTGTAAACCCGCAACAGAAGATAAAGCAGAGGAAGGAAGGAACTGTGCGTAGTATAGCTTATTTAACTTGAAATCAAATAGTAATCGCCTAATTATTATCTGCGTAATCTGTATTTAAAAAAATGCCCTGGGTCCCAATTGGAACCCGAGGGCGAAGCTCGTAGCGGCCTAAGCCGCGGTGGCCTAAATGGCCTTGATAGTCCTCGCGCGTTGCACCTGTATCGGTGTTGCCGTGCTCTGATTGACGTTGGCGCGTGTGGCCTGTGTCGGCAGAGTCGGGGTTTGGTCAATGAAGACCTCAGCCTCATCCGGCTTAATCGCCTCCTGGCTCGGTTTAACCGGAGCCGTGGACGATTGTTGCTGGACAGCGCCGGTATTGCCGTTGTCCGGCTTGTCAGCGGTCCCACAGCCTGGCGCGAAGCACAGGCAAACAACAGTACACAGAGTCACAGCAACTAAAGAAATCGGGACGCGTTTCATAGCGTTCCCCCTTTCCAAAAAGAAGTAGAGTGGTGTGTTCCGGCCAGCGCCGTCACAGGCGCAAATGCATAGCCAAAATAGAAAGAACGCACCCTTACGAGCCCAATTATACTACTATATTTTGAATATATGTCAAGTATACCTTACGAACCAGTATTTGGCTTGTATAAGCCAAATTCGTTAAATCGCAACCCCGCCATTTCAGCGGGGCTGCGTTAGACTGCAGATCTACGATTCCTCCAGTTTCTCCCCTGTCCATGGATCGAATTGCCAGTTCTTGGGATATGAATGACCTTTGTGCAATTCATGATTACAGATCTGGGAGAGTTTATTCCTGCCTTTCCAAAAGAATTCGCCATAATGTATTTCTTGCTTCTCCAATTTCAACAAAGAAATTTTGTCACCAGTTATTGGATGATATGTCATCGTCTTTCCTCTATTCGCATCTGTCCTAGAAAAATTTCTTGGTATACGCGTCTCAAAAATACACAACGCCTCTTCAAATAGTACAAAGAACATATCCAAAGGCCCTCTGTCGAACCACCTTCGCTCTATTGATGAAAGTGCTCCCATCAACTGCTGAAGTAATTCTGGGGCAGCCTTGAAAGACTCGATACCTAGTAATCTCGCCTCGAGGCTCTCATCAGATATAGCCTCAACAAGCTCTTCCACGTTAAACATTTTCATTCTCCCTATGTTGTAAAAGATCTGCAGTCAAAAACCCCGCTATGAGCGGAGTGCGCTACTTACTTGGAATTAAATAAACAGGGCGCTCCGCTCTTACTCGGAGCTGTTCCAATTATCTGTCACCAATCCCTCCATCGTATCCCCAAACAGCTTAAATCCATTAGTACTAAGCAACGAATCTGGATGAAATTGCATGCTTGCAAAGTGAGAATTTCGCATGGCATGCACTTCCCCGCTCTCCTTATCGTAAGCCATGTCGACATCAGCAATTTTTTCGTACTGGGCAGCAAATGAGTTGTAGAAACCTACTCTCTCTCGTTCTCCGAAATAATCGATCGATGCCTGAACACCCTGCGAAGAATCATCCTTTTTGTTTAGCTCCATGCCCAATTCCCTGCAAAGCATTTGGTGGCCGAGGCATTCTGCAAAGAACTTCTTGCCCAATGATTTTAGTTCGCTGACTATTCTACTAAGCTTCGCCATCTTTGGATTATCCATATCATTCGGATCTCCCGGACCCGGGCCTACTATCACAAGATCTGAATTGTCACCCGCAACCTCGTAATCCGAATATTTAACGACGTCCGCGGTAGCGCCAAGGCTTTTGACCATGTGCTTGAGCGTGTATACAAAGTCATCTTCGTTATTGATGATTGTAATTTTTTTGTCCTTTAGAGCATCCCTCGTATTATCAACATGCTCTTGAGTTTCCATCAAGTACTTGTTGAATAGTTTGTTTCTTTCCGCAAGAATTTTTTGAATCTCTGGATCCTCAAGAAGCTTAGCAATCGAAGGTTGCGGCTTTGCACCATTTTTATTCGTAAGACATTTAAGCATTGCACCAGCCTTTGCCTGCGTCTCTTTAACTTCGTCTGCAGGAACAGAGTCTTTGACCAATGTGGCTCCGGCTGGAATACTGATTTCCCCATCATGCGCACCAATAGTTGCAGTTCTGATTGTAATTGCACTATCCAACACATCTTCCCCATCCCCGTCGCGCCCCATCATAACAAGAGCACTTGCATAGTAGCCTCTGGATGCCTGCTCGTACTTATAAATAATTTCGCTAATTGCATGCCCCATCGGACTGCCTGTAACAGTCGGCGCAAACATAGATCTTCGCAGAAGATCAATAATGTCTTTATCACTCATCCCTTGAAGCATGTACTCTGAGTGTCCCACATTACTCATTTCTCTAATGCACGGTCCTATGGACTCTCCTCCCTTTTCACACATCCTCGACATCATCTTGAACTCTTCATCACAAACCATCGCAAGCTCCATTATCTCTTTGTTATCCCGGAGAAACGCAATTAATTGATCTCTGTTTACAGGTTCTCCGTTCTTTCTGATAGTTCCACTGATTGGAACCATCTGCACTTGTTTCTTTTTAACTGATAAATGCTTCTCCGGCGAAGCGCCAACTATGTATCTTTCTCCATCGTAAAATACATAAGACATATAGCTTCCATACTCCGTTTCAAGAATTGTTCTTAGGACGCTTAAAACTATTCCGCGAGAAATATTCAAAATCTTTCCCTTGTAAACATTTGGAATTACAAAGTTTGCCCCCTCTCCGTTTCCAATCTCATCTTCCAACACTTTTCTTATAAGCTCCTCGTACTCATCAAGAGGAATTGTAGGCTCAAGCTCATCACCTCCTTCCAGTTCCAAATCTTCTCTTGGAATATGCGCACAAACATCTTGAATGGACATTCGTGTCTGATTTTGGATTTGAATTGTAGAGATTTTCTCACCACCATCATGCACTCTATATCCTTTTTCTTTAACCTGACTAAACGGTAATACGCTGATTGTATCGAACTCTTCCTCGCCGCTGTCTGTCTTTCCTGTTTTTCTTGGAATTTGCTCAAGCAAATCGTGCTGACTCGCCTCACCTTCCAAAAGCATCACTTCATCTTCGCCCTCGCGCATAACCATCGCGAATGACTGGTCGCTATCTATGATTCTATTTAATGCCGATGATGGTGATTGAGATAAAGACATGAGTAATTAAAGAATAAAAGAACTTAGAACTGAACAATGCTCAATTTTTTAAATTAGTTCCACCAACTACTACCCATTGATGCCAACAACGTATTGCTTACAGCCGGTTCTGACGAGGTAGTAATCATGTACTGTTACATCATTACATAGCTTTTATGTAAAATCAAGCATTTTCCAAAAAAAACCCTAAGTTCTAAGATCTAAGCTCTAAGCTCTAATTCTTCCCCAATTTCCTCAGGAAATGCTTAAATCCTCCTCCCCCATACTGCAGCATTCTGGATCCTCTGGTGATTTTACTTATTGATATTTCAAGATCCTCCGAAATCTTTCTTTGAGGCACCCCTTTTGAAAGCTTTTGTACAAGTTGCCACCTTTCGGCAATAGAAGCGAGTTCCTGAGGAGTTAGTATATCTTTAATAAGCTTCTCTGCTTCACGTTCTGTATCTACGGAGGCAAAGAGTTTATATAGATCAGCCAAATGAGAAGGTGGAATAGACATTCAAACAAGAATCCTACCCAACTTAATCTATTTCTTCAACTTATTTGCTTCCACAACATTCTGATACTCATTCGGATCATGCATCTTTAAGTATGTAAGGAGCCTTCTCCTCTGTGCAACTTTGCCGAGTAGCCCCCTTCTTGCTGATTGATCTTTCTTGTGATCCTTCAAATGCTTTGTAAGTTCCAAAATTTCCTTTGTGAGGATCGCAATTTGTACCTGAGGCGAACCTGTATCTTTTTCGTGCATTCGATGTTTGGTAATCACTCTCTTTTTGGTCGTTCTCTTTAACATATTCTATGGGGGGCAAGGCAAAAAAATTCGCGCCGGGCTCTTCGGTGGGTTTAACCAATCGGAGAGCGAGGACAGTTCGTAAGTTTAGGAGCTATTGAATGAAATGCAAGCTTTTAGTGTATTTTTTAAGGGCTAAAAGGGTGCAAAAGAGTCAAAGGATAATTATTTGAAACACTTTGAACCCTTTGTATCCTTTGCACCCTAATCAAAAGTAGTGGACTCCCGTTCACCATCTG
>DCXE01000085.1 GCA_002328295.1 Candidatus Peribacter sp. UBA2144
CTTCGCAGAGAAGTTAACTTGCTCTTTGCAATAATTGGAACTTATATTCTCGCAAGTCTTCCACTTTATCTGATGCATGGAACTAACCCGTACTCTGATATTTTCCTTTCCGCACACATCTTTGCGGCAATAAGTATGTTGTTCCACGCTGTTAAATCGGAAAATCCAAAAGAGCGCATGAGCTTCTTTAGAATCGGGGCACTGGCAACTGCACTTCTTGTATTTACCAAGAATGAAGCAATGATGATGTATGTGCCTGGGATTCTATTTATTCTTTTGGTGTCGCTATTTTTGATGAAAAAGAACCAGGTCGCCTCTCTCAAACAATCAATTCAAATTTTCGCAATGTACATTGCATCCCTAATTGTTGTTGCCCTTCCATGGACAATATTTAAATGGATGAATGATCTGACTTTCGGAAACGCACAATCATTGCTTTCTAATCTTAAATTAAGCTGGCACCCGGCAGTAAATAAAAGCATGGCAATCAATACATTCCTCGAAGGAAACTGGATACTGCTATTTCCGCTTTTTATTCTTCTCTTGATTGCTAAAAGGAAAGAGGCATTTCGCTTCCCTATCTTGATTCTTACCGGATTCTTCTTCCTTGTGTTCCTAGTCCAGATATTCTTGTACAACTTCACTTATCTTTTTGTAGAAGCAATGTATCAAACAGGATTTGCCAGAGGCTTGATTCATTTGGCGCCGGTGGTTGTGCTTATTACGACGATTTTGCTTAGTAAATGCTTCAAATCAGCGCAGTAGCGCAGTTGCGCAGTAGAAAAATCTGATATCTGTACTGCGCTACTGAGTTACTGCGCTATTGTCAGTGCTCTAGAAACTGATCTCCAACTTCGATACACTATGCCACATGCAATACGCCGCCTTCCTAGGTCATCAACCTCAGATCTCTATAGCTGAGCTTTCGGCAACCTTGGAGGATTTCTCTTTGGGTGAGGTTATCGATAACAGGATCGCACTTTTTAATACTTCGGAAAAGATAGATCAAAGTTTTTTGGATGAGTTGGGCGGAACAATGCTTATTGCCCAACGCATAACGGAAGAATCACTGACCCTGGATGATATTCCGCAGGTTTTGCTCAACGAAATAAAAAGCAAACGTGGCAAAATTACATTCAGTCTAAGAACAATACACATCCCACGATCAATGATTGGAACTATATATCGAAGATGTAAAAAAAGATGCAAAGATGCAGGGCGCGGATGCAGATATGTAGGTAGTGAGAAGAAACCTGCAGCAACAGCCGTTTTGCATGAAGCTGAACTTATTGACGGCAAAGACGGATGCGAACTTGTTCTGATGCACGTTGAAGAGGAGGAAGACCGAACACTTTGGATTGGAAAAACAATCGCAGCCCAAGACATAGACTGGTACACCACACGTGATATGGAAAAACCGGTGCGTGATACTACAGTCGGATTGCTTCCACCAAAGCTAGCTCAGATAATGATTAATTTTGGAGACTTCTTGGTAAGGGAAACTAATAGCGATAAATCTAATGATGTAATTACAATTCTAGATCCATTCTGCGGTACTGGAGTTATTCCAATGGAAGCTATTATACGGGAATTCCCTGTTCTAGCTTCTGATATTTCTATGAAAGCCGTGAACGGATGCAAGAAGAATATTGATTGGATTAGGAAAGAAGAAGAGATATTCAAAAAAGATGTATCATCAGAAGTATTTAAACATGACGCGCTCAAGCCTTTTGATCTAAAAGAACTTCCTGATGTAATAGTAACCGAAACTACGCTCGGTCCTCCTATGTCTGCTCGACCATCACAAAAAGAAACAGGTAAATTGAAAACTCAGAATGAAAAACTGCAGTGCGACTTCTTGGAAAACGCAGCTTCATCGCTTCCCGGTGTTCCAATAGTCTGTGCATGGCCTGCTTGGAAACAAAAGGGAGGATGGGTGAGACTCGAAAAAGTTTGGAAGACAATTGATAAGCTAAAGTACAGACCTTCTTTGCCACCGGAAATAGAACCGGAAGACCCAAAAAGATTTTCGCTTTTCTATAGAAGAAAAGATCAATTTGTGGGAAGGGAGATCGTGTTGCTTATGCCTCCGAAAAGTTAGTTGAGAGTATTCGTCAATATTCTGCAGTAAGAACTGCAACATATAGATCAAGCTAGCTGAGCTTATTCATTTCGGTAATCATCTTTTATTGGAAGAAATAACTACAAACGTAAAAACTATGCAAAGTACCACAAAGAACCAAAATAGCCACAATAACAGACGTCTGATTCTAGGATCCAGCATATTTAGGCCAGCTATAAAGTAATACGTAACAGGTATTGTAATCAAAGTAACATAACGGAATTTTTGCAGACCGTTGAATTCCTCCTTGGCTACGATGCCAATTTGAGCGAGTATCAGGAATATAAGCAAAGCCCATAATGGAACATTTTTCCGAGTAGAAAAAATAATATTTTCTGCTAAAGCCAATACTACAACTAACAGTAAGACAAAGTTGATAGTATGAATTACCCTTACAGCACTGTGTACTCTTTCACCCATATTCCATTCCCCGGTAAACACAGATTTCAGTAGGACTTCCCAATAAATCATTCTTCTTGTTTTATCATTCCATGAATAATGATAGGGATTCTTCAATACTTCGGTTAATTTATACGTGGTAAAATTTGAAGGTTCAATATCCACTTTAAGTTTTGTAGTCACCATATCAACATTTCCGACAATTTTAAACTCACCTTGTGTAACAATTCGTATAGCATAAAGCCAACCTACCATAAGGCTAATGATCACCGCACATATCACGAAGTACTTAAGAACTAGTGTCCGTGCAATTTTCTTTTTTAACAAAATTGTTACTAAAACAACGGGGATCAAAGCAATACTGTTATTCTTTGTTAACAAGCATAGACCTAAGAGTACGAAGCATGTATAT
>DCXE01000020.1:0-7880 GCA_002328295.1 Candidatus Peribacter sp. UBA2144
TCCGCTACAAATTTTTTTCGGCTACTATCTTCGTAACGGTGAATAGCTACCCTGCGTAGTTGCAGGGCTACCGTACCATGATCTTTCTTCTATAGGCTTTGCATGAAAAAAGAAGTCTGAAAGAGCATGTATACTCATAAACCCATAGTTTGAGTGGGGCTAGCTACTGCATGTGGTGCGGTTGCGACTGCGCTACTGAGAAATACTGTCCCATCATCCTTTCGGTAACGCCCCTTACGTCTATCGTAACAATGGTAAGGTGGACGTGAACTTGAACAATGCCCACAATCACAATGACAATCAGGGGTGGCGTGGTGCGCTAGGGGTTTATTGAGTTTGCACGGATTTTAACCATCCCCCTATCTGTCGTCCCACTTCCTCAACGGTGGATTGTGCCTGAAACACCTTTGTCTCGTTTACCAGTTTTAATTCCAAACAGAGACGCAGTTTCAGCATACAAGTTTCTTGGTGGGCGCATGCCTTGATGAGATAACTCGCTTTGAGTGGCTTTGGTGCATTCTTTGCCATGACGAGTTCTGAGAGCAGACTTAAAATACTATCTTCAATGCTCTTGCCGAGTGAAAAACGCCATCGTTTATTCAAACTGTCATTCATCTCCACAACTTGCTTGTAGAGATCGTATGTTTGATTGATGATAGGGAGCGTGTCCATTGACTATAGCTTACCAATTCTCTGGCATTGTTGGCAGCGCTTTATACAAGGAAAAAAGCGTACCGCAGAATTGGAACATTTCAGATATCATCTGGAGGAAAATCTCAAAATATTGGAGCAGGAACTCCAACACCAAATCTACAAACATGGTGTATACCGCTCCTTTAGCATAAACGATACCAAGAGAAGAGATATTGCGGTTGCGAGTATCAAAGACCGCTTTGCACATCGTCTGCTGTATGAATATCTGGTTCCTATCTACGACAAAACGTTCATTTATGATGCGTGGTCGTGTCGCAAGGGAAAGGGCTTGCTGGGAGCCATTGAGCGCACCCAGTATTTCCTGACCCAAAACCGCAACGGATATTTCTGGCGTGGAGATATTCGGAAGTTTTTTGATTCCGTTGACCAGAAAACATTGCTTGAGATCATAACAAGACGTACTGAAGACCCAAACGCCCTATGGTTACTAGAGGAAGTGATTGCCAGTTATCAGGGAAATAAGGCAACTGGTTGCCGAGAGAGAGAGAGAGAGAGAGAGAGCGATTGGTGCTCGGAAGAGGTATTGCTATCGGGAATGTTTCAAGCCAGATTTTCGCAAACATCTACATGAACGAATTCGATAGGTATGCAGTACATACGTTGCGTGTAAAACACTACCTACGTTATGGTGATGATTTCATGATTTTTACCGATGATCATGATACTGCTGTGGAATGCCGTGAGCACTCTGAGGCATTTTTGGATGAGAAACTATCTTTGCACCTTCATAGTCGCAATGACGTTATCTTTCCTTGCAAAAAAGGCGCAAAGTTCCTCGGATGCATGCTATACTCCCATAAGCGTTATTTACAGAAACGTATTTGGAATCGGTCACTGGGGCGGGTGAACAGGCATAATATTGCAAGCTACAATGGACTCATCCATGCTCATGAAGATAGAGATTCGGTGCGCTATTTTGATTGGCATATATTCAACGTATTCAATGAGTAAAATTTCTACGGGGAACATTCTTGTTGTAATAGTTTCGGCCATTCCATAATAGGCAGCTGAGAGGGGTTTTCTTGGGATAGAGCCTCTACGATGCGCTTAGCAAGCTGTACGTTCGTAATCAGTGGAATTCCGTGATCTGTAGCAATTCTGCGAATAAAGTACCCATCAGTCTGATCTGCACCTCTGGAGTGTGTGGGTGCTGGCTATTCAGTGGATTCATGGTCTTTGTCTGTTTAGTACCCCTTCGTTCGCCTATGGCGAACTTCGGGGCACACAGTATCTTCGGCTTCGCACTTCGCTCTTCGAGCTCATGCTTAGCTCGAATTCAACTGTGGAGGTGCCGGCGGGAATTGCACCCGCGTATAGCGGTTTTGCAGACCGCTGCCTTACTACTTGGCTACGGCACCACGTAATAATCGCAGGCAAGTATGCCTGCTCTTATGACTTAAAACAATTATAGATTCCTCTGCTTCTTCTGATTCCTCTGCTTCCTCTGCTTCTATTGAGAGAATGGAGGGATTGCCAAAAACCTCTAAATATCCTATAATATACATAACACATACCCAACTTTCGCCATGGCAAATAATGCAAGTATAGGCATTTGCGGAGTCGTCGTAGGAGTAATCCTAGGTGCTGGAACTATCCTTTATACGCAAGATTACTCAATGACAGCCCATCTAGCGGGTTCGATACTGGATAATCAAATAGCTTTCCGAGGACTTGATATGACTGGAATAGATACCAGAGCCTACAACAGGCGTAATATCGCAGCTCGGGAAGATACCACTTACAGCGAGTCTCAAGTTGTTAACGATCCCAGATACCCGCGCACACCAAGCAGAGTTGCAGCATCAGAAGTTAAGGCTCAAGCAGTAAGTAAGAAATGTGCGGAAAGACTCAGAGTAATTTCGCAGATAAGAGAAGTTCTTAAAAGATCAATTCCAGCGAACCACTCGGATATGGATATAAGACGCAGAGTTATTGCAGTTCTTGATGACGCGGCAGTTTCTTGCCAAGCGTATAGAGGAAAAATTTACGATCAACGCGGTCCATCCTCAGTTCAGCTCAATAAACTTAAGGTAAAGCGAAGCCAGTCAGTAACCGGAATTTCCCCCAAGCGCAGACAGCCTGCTCAGGTTATTTACCAAGCTCAGGATGTAAGTACAGGCGTGAACAATGACTGTAATAAATACGGTATAACTACCCAGCGCTACACCAGATGCATCGTCGCTCAGCGCGAAGGTCAGAGATATATTGGAAGGCAGACTAGAAAGTATGAAATGCTTAGGTAACAATCGACAATCAACACGTCACGCTTCGCGTGACTATCAACAATCAACATTCAACTGTAGTTGATTGTTGAGAGTGTAACGTGTTGACAGCGAGTCAGCCGTGGCTGACGAGCGTGTCGATTGTCCTAAGAAAACGTCAGCAACTCCGGTGCAAACAGCATCAACATTCCCAGTCCATACATCAGCACTCCTCCGAATATAAGAGTGAACCTGGCGTACTTCTTGGTCAGTCCTGTTGCGTGCAATGTGTAAACGGCGATGGTGAAGATTACAAGATCATCAATCATGTACATGATGATGAAGAGGAGCATGTAACCGTAACGGGCTAGGTTTCCAACATCATTAAACGCAAGTATTTGAGTGAAGACTGCGGGTAGTCCTGCAGTGCATACAAGCTCGATCAAATTTACAGAGAAGGCGAGTATCGCGACTCCAACAATCATCGCGGGCCAATAAGTTCTATTAATCACATTCTTCATTTTTTGAATTGTCTTTTGCTTGGAACTCAAATTACCAACCTTACATTCATTGGGATCTTTTCCTATCGCTTCATACAAATAGAAACCTCCGCCCCCAATTGCAACTAACCCTATAATTTTCTGAACCCACACATTAAATCCAACTAACATGAATGCATTAAGCCATGCTGCGATGAAGAAGTAGTACACAGCTCCACTTACAAACAGGAATATTCCTCCAATAGTCCATATCTTCTTCATATCATTAGTCGCAATTAGCAGTGTTAGCAAAGTAATAAGGACCCACATTGCGCATGGATTAAATCCGTCCAAGAATCCCAGAAGTAGCGATAGAGCCGGCAGAGAAAGAGTAGTCAGATCCACTTTTCCAAACACGGGCAGGTCAAACACATATTTATCCAGATCCAACTCACACTCTTCTGTGCAGATTCCTTCCGCTGTCTGAATTTCTATGTGAATCGGACTTTTTAGAAAATCTCTGAACGGTTGGCATCCATTTTCAGAATCCATGCATTGATGCAACATAAGAGAGATCATTTGCCCAGTGGATTGGTTGTCTTTGTATCCCTGAACTACATTCCCGTTCACGTAGATGATGGGGACTGCCTGTTGAAGCAGGGGAGCTCGATCTTTGAGTTTCGCATAAAGCCTCTGACTTTCAATTTCAGATATCTCCAAATACTCCACTTCCCAATTTTGAAGGGTTGCATACTCCTTAAAATCGGCGCAATGAGGACAGTCTGCACTCGCAAATACAACAATATCCGACCCCTTAACTGATTCGAATGCTTCATCTCTCCTATTCAGAATTCGATTCGGGAACAAGGCCCCGATGATTAGTATCGGAACGAATGCCAGCGCCAAAAAAGTGACTAAACGCTTATTCATAGCCAAAATATTCTATAGGTATTTTTTCCTATTGCAATGAAAGGTTTACTTTTCTACAAGCCAATGTCGCCCCGTTGCAACGGTACGGAACAATGGTCTTGCATTATAAAAAAGAAAGAGTAGATTTTTTACAAATGAATACTCTTGCTCGACATTCAGACGGGAGCGCGGTTACAAAGGGTGAAATTATCACGATGCAAGGTAGAGTCATTGGTCTTTGGAAACCAAGTTTAGAAGTAGACAAATGGAAACTAAATGAGTCAGAACTCGTATCAGTGTGGGGTAGTATCTTTGCAAAATTTGTTAGAGATATTTGTAATAGTCATCCGGTCGATTTTGAAGCTCTGGAAGGAGAACTCATGAAAATGCAAGATGAGGTTTTGCGTTATCTGGATCTTGATAAATATTTATTGGGTAAACAGATTGATGATGATCCAGGATGGGTTGCAGTCGGGCAATTGTTTCAGGCACGTGTTGATCATCTTATTTCTGATCCGGCGACACATGTTGTAACAGCCGCAGATGTTGCTGTTGAGTTTCCGGTTGCATACGAACACGAACTAGCCGAGGAAAAGCTATTTGGAGATTCGCCACTATATGAAAGTAATCCAAAGTTAAGAGAAGCTGTTTCACAAATGGCACCAGGCATCTGTTTTGAGTCAGAAATCCCTTTTCAAGGAGTATCAGCGGTGTAGGCCAAATTGTAATTCTCTCAATTATACCTTGATTTCCTGGTGATTTTTAGTAAAATGACCGAAACCCAATTTTTATGGCAACTCCGCACCCCATATTGCCGGCTTCTACAGATCCGAAGGACTTCGTGATAGCAACTCTGGGGAGCCACTCTGCACTCCAAATCCTAAAAGGAGCTAAAGATGAGGGTATGAAAACGCTGGCAATTTGCGAAAAAGGACGCGAAAAGCTCTACACAGACAATTATCCTGTTGCAGATGAGATACTCACATTAAATAAATTCGCAGACTGGGACGAAAAGTTGGAGGAGGAGCTTATTAAAAGAAATGCAATTGTAATTCCTCATGGATCATTTATCTCCTACATGGGTCATGACAGAGTGCAAAAACTCCAGGCAATGTACTATGGCACAAAGGATATTTTGGAATGGGAGTCGGACAGAAACAAAGAGAGAGTATGGATGGAGAAATCGGGTCTTAAACTCCCAAGACTTTATCCAAAACCCGAAGACATAGACAAGCCTGTGATTGTTAAATTCCATGGAGCCGGTGGGGGATTTGGATATTTCGTTGCAAAGACTCCGGAGCAATTTTATGAAGTAAAAAACCGCAAATATCCGGATCAAAATGATTTTGCCATACAGGAATACATTGTTGGAGTACCTCTTTATATTCATTACTTCTATTCGCCCGTAACAGGAGAGTTGGAGATTATGAGTTTTGATAAAAGATACGAGTCCAATGCAGATTCAATTGGACGAATAAAGGCGGAAGATCAATTAGTAGCCAAAATTCACACCAGCTACACGATTGTGGGAAACATCCCCGTTGTAGTCAGAGAGTCATTACTTCCCGAAATGTTCGATATGGGTGAAAGAGTAATAAAAACGAGTCAGGAACTTTGTGGAGGGAAAGGTTTATTCGGTCCGTTCTGTTTAGAGACAATTGTTACCAGAAAGCTTGAAATTTTCGTATTCGAGATAAGCGCAAGAATTGTTGCGGGTACAAATCCATTCATCGAAGGATCGCCGTATACAGCACTCAAATACGACAAACCTATGAGTACAGGAAGACGGATTGCGCTGGATATTCAGCAGGCGATAGGGGCTGGACAACTAGAGGATATTCTGGGATAATACTCGTCCTTATTCTCATAACATGACCTCAAAACGTAATCGTGATCCGGCAAGATTAAATAATCTAGACTTTGAGCTAGTAGATGCACTACTTGAATCAAATGGGGAGGAAGATGCAATCAAAGCTGCGGTACTCGATCATCAACGATCGGCTGTCGCACTTGCCTGCGAGCATATTCTAGCAAGTGGTTTATCTGCTACCTCTCAGAAAAATATAAAGAGGGCAGAATTAGTGATTGCTGTTGCACGAGAGACAAGCTACGACTCTATTATCGATTTGCTATATCGCTATGTCATAGATGACAATCCTGATGCGTACGACGAAACAGTAAGATTCCCTGTAGTAAGACTGGGCATGGAAAGGAATAAACGCATTCAGGAGAGACAGAAGAATAAGAAGGCAAAAAAAGCTAAGCGCAAAAAATAATAGTTTCCTGTACTATATCGCCTATGAATACTTCTGACCTTCTCAAAGGCTACGACCTTTCTAAACTCACTGTCGGTGTGCTTGGTGGACACTCAGCATTAGACGTTTGTCATGGAGCAAAGAAACAAGGATTTAAAACTGTTTGTGTTGCCAGGAAGGGGAGAGAAAAGACGTATGAGAAATATTATAAGAGTCGCAGGTCACAGGTCACACATTCGACAAGCTCAGTGCAGGCAGGTCACAGGTCGGATGATATTGGTTGTATTGATGAATTAATCGTTGTTGATCAGTTCCAGGATATTCTGAACGAAGATGTGCAAAAACAGCTCAGAGAACTTAACACGATATTCATACACAACAGATACTTCTGGGTTTACTTTGATGACTTTTCTCAGGTCGAGAATAATTTTATGGTTCCGATATTCGGATCACGATACTTACTGCGAGTTGAAGAGCGCGATCAGCACTTTACCCAGTATGATTTGCTGAATCTTGCAGGCATCAGAACTCCAAAAATATTCGAGTCATCAGATGATATAGATTGTCCTGTTTTAGTAAAAGCAAACGAAGCGGAACGTACCTATGAACGTGCATTTTTTATCGCAAATGATAAAAAATCATGGGGCAAAGAAGGAGCCAAGCTTGAGAAAGAAGGCAAAGTTGCATCAAATTGGCGCGATGCGACTATCGAAGAGTTTATAGTGGGTGCTCATGTGAACTTCAACTTTTTCTATTCACCACTCTCAGGTGAACTGGAGTTGATGGGAACGGATATGAGGAGACAGACAAACTTAGATGGATTCTTCAGAATGTTGGCGCCTCAACAAAAACACGCTCTTGAATTCGGCATCAGTCCAAAGATGATAGAAACAGGACACATAGCTGTCACGGTCAAAGAATCGATACTGGAAAAGGCATTTGATCTGGGAGAAAAGTTCGTATCAGCTGCCAAAAATCTGACTCCAGAGGTAGATCCTTCTACCAAAGGAATGATAGGACCGTTCGCACTTCAAGGTGCTGTAACAGCTGAAGAGGGAAGTGAAGATATAGTTATTTTTGATGTTTCTATGAGAATCCCTGGTTCACCCGGCACGGTCTCAACTCCTTATACGAGATACTTGTACGGCGATTCAATAAGTGTTGGTGAAAGAGTGGCAATGGAGATCGAAGCTGCTGTGAAAGAGGGGAAGGTCAGTGATATTGTCACTTAAATAAGTTAATAGATATTTATTCATGGTTGTTAGTTGTGCTTATTTGTGACGAATTATAATAGAGAAGGTATGTGCGCACATACCTACATA
>DCXE01000020.1:8188-8556 GCA_002328295.1 Candidatus Peribacter sp. UBA2144
GGTATGTGCGCACATACCTACATAGTATATACTGCTGTTACTATGTCTAATTTCATTAAACTGGAAAAACAATTAAAAGCTGTGGGAAATCAAAGACGTTTGAGGATACTGTCGTTCTTAAAAAGGAACCGATCTGCAACGGTTGAGGAGATTTGTAAGACGGTTGGGATAAAGAGCCAATCGGCATCTCAGCACCTTAGAATTCTTCGCAATGCGGACATTGTTACTTATTCAAAAAGAGGTTTATTTGTGACTTATAGACTTTATTTGCCTCAGAAACAGCCGATAAAACAAGTGATTAGTTTGCTTTAGATTCACTCGAAATTTTGTATAATAAGCAGGCAATGGGGCTGTAGCTCAGTTGGCTA
>DCXE01000065.1 GCA_002328295.1 Candidatus Peribacter sp. UBA2144
GAACATCATTGTCACTTGTAAGTGTTGTTATATCCACACCATTTATCAGCCCTCCAACTGTCAAAGTACCTCCTACTACAGCATTCGATTCAACTGCTAGAATTCCACTTGAGGACAGATTTCCGGTAATCCTAACATCATCGGAAAGCTCGAACTCATGCTCAGTGTTTAAGAACTTGAAAGTTTCTTGTCCCAAAGAATTACCAAATACCATCACAGAATCTTTTGCGGCATTTTCTCGGTTTATAACTACACCGCTCTCTGTTGCAATGGTCCCGGAAGCCGTAAAGCCTCCGGTCGCCGTGAGCGCTCCTCCTACTCTAACAGCATCATTAAACGAGAAAGTACTGTTAGTTACATCATAAGAAAATTTCTTTAGTAAATTAGCTCCAAATTGAAGTGAGACCTCTCCTGCAGATACTGAATTATCGTTGTCCAATGTAAATGTATCTTTATTCGTTCCGCCTGGAACTGCACCAAGCGAAAGCAGTCCTCCCGTCTCCAGCACTGGAATTGATCCGCTCGCGGTCCCTGTATCTCTCCCATCTAATAGATTAGCATTAAGAGCAAATGGAACCGAGAGTAGTGGTGCACGATCTATGGATGCATTCGAAGTATTTTTATCAAGAAGTTCATATGATGTATTTGCTGCAGATGAAGCTTTAACCTCTACTTGCAAATGAAGACTTGTAAGAACAGCATCGGAAAGCGAGGAAAAGTCCGGAAGTGCAGAACCTGTACCTAGATCAACTGTAAAGTATCCATCACTGTTTGGAGTCAAAGTAAATGCTTCATTCCAGCTTCCGTAATTGGATGCCCCAATGTCAATCGCTCCGGTTGAGGTGACATCACCTGTTAAATAGTCTGAGCTTTTCCAGAAACTGAATCTAACCGAGACTTCGGTAGTTACAGCATCACCACTAGAGTCCAGTAGATGGCCATTGTAGACGAGCTTTGTTGGAGCTGTAGTCTTTGCGTATGCAATTGAAGACCCAAATGAAAAGAGACAAAAGAGTGAAAAGAGACAAAAGAGTGAAAATATATTTATAATTCCTTTTTCTCCTTTTAACCCCTTGTCTCCTTTGTACCCTTTTTGGGTTCTAGAATTCGAGCCGATATTCGAGTCATCTATTCTCATTTCTTAAGAAACTTGTAAGGAACTCTGGAAAGCAATAACTGGAAAGCCAATAAGAAACAAAGGGCAGATATCGCTTGTGTAAACATAAGAGCAATCTGAATATTTCTGCTTTGTTCAATCATTTCTGCCGCCTGATGCGACAATACTTCCTCTTTAACAATAATCCTCTCCGGTTCTGTCATATAGAAATAGTGCAAAGGAGCAAGTCTCCTTTCTCCACATGGATACCCAACTCCTTCATCGTAAATCGGCTTGGCATCTGATGGAACAAAATCCATATCAGAGAAAGTATCATCCATGACATCAGCATCATCTATTTTATCTTCATCATCTTCATCCGGAGCCGCCGGTTTGTCCGGATCATCATCTTCAGATGGTTCTGATGGATCGGGTTGATTTGTCCCATGCCCTCTATGTCCTCCACTTGGCGGAGTTGTTTCCTCTTCCTCCTCTTCTTCTTCTGTGGTGGGAGGAGGAGCTGCAGCGGCAGCTGTTGGAGGAGCAGTTACTATCTGAAAGCTGTTACTTGTAAGCGGCTTGGCATTCCAAGTTGTCCCATCCTCATTTACTTTAAAACTGTCCGATTCCGCAGGTCCTCTTTCACCATATTGAAAAGCTTCATGATATAACTTAAATGATGAGCTTTCCTCGGCTCGCAGAGATCCGGGATAGGCCCCCAATATCATTATTGAGGTTAGAATTGCGCCTTTAATTAGAATTTTTATATACATGTTGCCGATATATTATTTTAACATATTTTAGACAAATAGTCGATATCATCCTAATATCGCTTTTACAGCTGATATACGCTTCTGTTAGGCTTATGTAACTCACCCCTAAATCCCTATGAATTCAACAAGATTATTGATCAGAACCTCTGCATTTTTGGCCTCAATGACCCTTTCTGCACCCGTATTTGCCCAACTGCCGCAAAGCTTTTCTGATGTACCACCAGATCACGATGTATACCAAGCCGCTGAATACCTTCGAAGCCAGCAGATAATTAAAGGATATGACGATGGCACTTTTAAGCCGGATAAGCAGGTAAACAGAGCAGAAGCACTCAAAATCATAATTGCTCCTCTTATTAAGCAAGAAGCATTGGACCAAGTGAAGGAAACTCCTTTTACAGACATTCCGGAGGGAGCATGGTTTATGTCATATGTAGAAGTCGCAAGACAAAATAATATAATTGATGGCCCGCCGGATAAAACGGAATTTAAAGGAGAAAATGCAATCATCACTGCAGAGTTTTTAAAAATTATGCAGTTGGCCAATCAGATCGACCCGACGGTGTTTCTTGGTGAATTAAACATTCCTCTTTCTACCGACGTGGCTGATGTAAATGCTTGGTTCTACCCTTACATACGTTATGCGTTTGCTTCTTCAATGATAATGATTAATTTAGATGGACTTATTCATCCTGAGTATCAATTAACTCGTGGTGATACAGCGCTTTTGATGTATCGCTATATGATGTACCAGCAAGAACGCAGAACCCAAGCTCTACTTTCCGAATCTGAACAGGAAATGATCATAACGCTTTCTATGCTTGATCAAGGCAACATTTCTCAAGCTGAATTCGCTGCAAACAGATCTTTGGTAGCCGCAAGAGGTGCTCATGCCAAACGCCCTGATGAACCTATTGTTAAGGGTGCAGTTAAAATAACCGAAGCATTTGTAGAGCTTACAAAAGGATATAGAAAAGGGTCCGAAGAAAAGTTTGATGATGTTATTACTCACTGTGGCAACGCATGGAATCTTGCAACAAGAGCAAAGGAGCTCAGCCCCAATCTTCTTACAATTGCAGATCAAGTTCAAAACATTGCAAAAAATATGGCCGATAGCTCAAGAACATTAAAGGCCAACAATTGACAATTAACAATTAACTCTAAAGTGACAACTAAGCTTCCAGTATCGTTTAGCGCAAGATCAGTAGCTGGTTCAGGGCGTGGTAGAGCAATTGGTTATCCAACTATTAATTTAGAAATTGATGACATTCCTAAGGATATCGAAGAAGGTATATATGCAGGTTTTGCATCGTTTGTTAATTGTCAAAAGTCCGCCGCAGACGGACGTGTTAATTGTCAATTGTTTGCAGCCATTCACTTCGGCCCTAGGCTTTTTCATAAAGATTCAAATGCATTTGAAGTTCATGTATTCGATGCTGAACTTGATGAATTACCAAATGAACTTGATATTGAATTGATTAAGAAACTAAGAGACATAAAAGATTTTGAAAATGAAGAGGATCTAAAAAGTCAGATTTCAATGGATATTGAAGAGGCTCGTGCTATCCTTGGCGCATCATGAGCTTAGTAAAAAATCTTAAATCAAAGATTGGTCACCGCTCCCCTATCAGATTGGGTTGGCACTTTACTAAAGCATTTTTGGCTGCAACAAAGAACGATTTTCCTGCGCGGAAATTGACTGTCATTGGCGTTACAGGGACTGACGGCAAGACTACAACTGTTGGAATGATTGCTCATATTCTTAATGAGTCAGGAATTAAGACCGGAGCAGCATCTACAGCATTCTTTCAGATAGGAGACGTAAAAAAAGAAAATGAAACTCACCTTACTTCCATTGCTCCAACCACTCTTCAGAACTTTTTGAAAAAACTCGTGAGAGAGAAATGTACGCATGCTGTTATCGAAGTGTCTTCACACGGCCTTGTGCAAGGCAGAGTCCATCATACATATCCGAAAGTCGCCACCGTGACTAACACATCGCCTGAGCATTTGGACTATCACAAAACAATGGAGCAATATAGAAAAGACAAAGGAAAGATATTCGAAATGTTAAAAGGAAAAGGAACTAAAGTTTTGAATAAGGCTGATGATAGCTTTGAGATGTATGACAAGATTAAATCGGAAAATATCATCAGCTTCGGGTCTGAAGATGCTGACCTGTATGTGACTGATGTGAAAGCTGACACTTCAGGAGTTTCGGCAACCCTTCATTCAAGTTCCGGGGAAGAATCTGACATTAAACTAAACGTTCCCGGCATCTTTAATCTTGATAATGCAATGTGCGCCATTGGTTGTGCTTTGTCTCTTGGTGTTTCACTCGAACAGTGTTTACACGCCCTTAAAACATTCTCCCCATTACCCGGAAGAATGGAAAGAATTGACGAAGGACAGGATTTCAATGTGTTTGTAGATTTTACAATGACAGAGGAAGCTTACGAGAAAACTATTAACGCGCTTAGAAAGATGACTGAAGATGGAAAGAGAGTAATAGTCTTATTTGGTTGTTGCGGAAACAGGATGAAAGAAAAGAGACCGAGGATTGCGAAAGTTGTGAGTGATCTCGCTGATGTTAGTATAGTTGCGGGAGATGAAACATACGGTGAAGATCCCGACAAAGTTGTTGATGAAGTTTGGAATGGAATTGATCAGGACAAAACAGAGGGTTACAAATTTTATGACCGTCGCGAAGGTATTAAGCATGCATTAAAAATAGCACAAAAAGGAGATACCATTGCCTTCTGCGGCATGGGACCGTTCAGTACTTTCAATACTCTCAAAGGCCCTATCCCCTGGGATGAGAGAAGGATTGTTAGAGGATTATTAAAAGGCGGACCGAGCGCCTAGGGCGGTGTAGTTGCCCAATCTCGTGAAAAGATTTTTCGACACCCGGTCCTGAAAAATTGGCTATTACTCGCGAAGAATTTTTCTGTCGCGCAATTCCAATTGCACAACCATCAAGACTCCTGCGAGGAATATTCCTCCAATGATGGTGCAAAAGACAATTGGATGCGACGTAAAGTCGCAAAGCCACTCCATGAGACAATCATCCTCCGGACGATTGGACCAAAGACTTGCCCACCATTTGCTGAGGTTGTAATTCATGATTCTTACCTTTCTTCCATGAAAGCCAACTAAGCCACCAAATCACAGGCTCCGCCTGAAAAAATTTGGAGGCAGTTGTTGGCTCTTATAAAATGAGTATTCCTTATCTCCTCTTCACCTTAGAAGGTGGGGGAGGGTAGGGTGAGGGGGACTCAAGTCAAACATTACCTGAGATGCCACCCAATACTTTATGATATAGTGATGTAAAAGAACTTGTACATTTTAGTGTAATTTTCCCAATTGTCAATTCCCATTTACAGTATGAAAATCGTTTCTAAGGCAGTTATAGCTGGAATTGACGAAGCTGGAAGAGGTGCTATTGCCGGACCAGTAGTAGCAGGTGCATGTATTTTACCACGAAAAAAAGAGCTACCCTCATTGATCAAAGATTCTAAGCAATTGTCACCTGATGAGCGCTCTACAGCCTTTGAATGGATTAAAGACAACTGCTCCTGGGGATGCGGAATAGTTACAGCACAGGAGGTTGATAAGCTAAGGATTCTAGACGCCACAGAAAAAGCAATGCAAAGGGCAGTTTGTTCATTGTCCAAACATACTGAACCAACTTACTTGCTTGTAGATGGAAGGGACAAGTTTTGGTTCGATTATCCACATAGTTCGATAATTGACGGCGATGAATTGGAACCATGCATTGCCGCAGCTTCCATAGTCGCAAAAGTAACTCGCGATAGAATAATGCTCAAGCACGATAAAATATTTCCGCAATTTGAATTTAAATCTAATAAAGGATACGGAACACCAGAGCACTTCGATTTGGTGAAAGCCAGGGGATTAAGTGTTATACACAGAAAAACTTTTTTACACAGACTTCCTGATAGTGACAAACCAAACAAGGACACCAAATAAGATTATCGGAACTGTTAACAGCTGTCCCCGACTCATCATTACCACTCCTAAATCATAAATCCCATAAGGTTGTTCACGGAAATACTCAACTATGTATCTAAGCAGGCCATACATGATTAGGAACAAAGCAAATACTTGTCCCCTCTTTGAAGTTGCTGACTGTATGTACACTGTACATACACCTGCAATTATTAAATTTTTCATAATTGCATAAATTTGAGTCGGATGTCTAAGACCATCAGCTTCTGCAAACTGCATAGCCCAAGGAACCGCTGACTCAATGCCGTACAATTCTCCATTGATCAAATTCCCCATTCGTCCCATCGCAAGACCAATTGCACCAGGTATGACGACAACATCAAGTAAAGAGAAAATGCTAATCCCCTTCTTCCAGGAAAAGAACACGATTGCTATCCCAACTCCAATTAACCCCCCATGCGAAGACATCCCTCCGTTCCATACTTTTATTATCTCGACAGGATTAGTTAAATAGAAAACAGGCTCATAAAACAAAACAAATCCAAGTCTTCCTCCTGCAATAACACCAATTACTCCAAGAGCTAGTAGAGATGACCAATCATCCCGACTTAAACTAAGCCCTCTCCATTTTTGAATACGCGGCAATAGATAGAAAGCCAATAAGAAAGCTAACATGTACATCAAGCCATACCAATGGATATTGAAGTTTGCTATCGAAATTGCAACTGCTCTGCTTGGGAATATATCAATCATATTATTCTTATTCTAATAAAGGATCGCAAATCACTCTATATAACGGAGATCCATAAACCCTTTTTAGGCAAGGATCTTTAAGAAAACCTTTAACATGCTCGCCGTAATAGTTATAAAACAAATCCGAAGTCATCAGATAAAGCGGTCTTTCTGGAATGGACGAAATCATTTTAAATCTATCTTGATTCGATCCATATAAGAAAGATTCCCATTGCTCATAAGTCCACGGCGGAAAATCAAATAGTCCCGGGCCTCCCGTGTAATATTCAGGGAGCCAACCCAAAAGCCAGACTGCGGCGTTATTATCCAGAGCAATTATCTCTGCATCATCTTCCACCAACTTCCTAATACTTAAAATCTCATTTAGTTCCCATGGTAACATTCTCGGTTCCCATCGCTTCATTTGATTAAATGAAATAAACACTTGAAGAAGAATTAGAACAATCAGCAGGCTTTTTACAAAATTATTTTTCAGCCTCCATAAGAAAGCAATTCCGATCGCTGCAAATGGCAATAGGAAGAAATCCAATTGAAGGAAGAATCTGTAATAAAATACAAGCCTGAATACTATGAATATGGCACAAATAACAGGAGCTATAAGCCAAACCGAATATTTCTCTTTCTTAAAACTTTTAACCCATCCAAGCGCTCCAAACGCCAAAAGAACAAAGCTGTTCTTAAGGAAAAATGACGTTTCCGGGAAATGCCCCGCCGGAGCATTCTCTCCTCTTAATAGAAGAACCGATTTAAAAGGTGCCCAGAAAGCCCGGAAAAATATCGGCGCGTACCAAATCAGTCCAAGCACTGCAATAGCCACAAAAGCCAATGTCCACTTTCTAAACTGAGGATCCTTCCAATCAGTCGGCAAATGAACAAGCCACCAAACAATAAGTGTTAAGCCCAAGATAAGACCTGTCTGGTTATGACTCAGTATTGTAAGAGCTCCAAAAGGAATCATCCAAAGAGACTTCTTTTCGAAGAAATGGAAAGTGAAAAGCAGAAATAGAAGAGCCAAGTATGTCTTCCAATACATCTGCGCGAAGCCGTCGAAGTAAGCGATCGAAAGTAGCCCGACTAACATTATCAATATTCCGGTGAGCCATCCCTCTCGTTTTGCAAATACCCATGAGTAAGCAGCCAGAACACCGACTGCAAACACGCTCCATATCCAACCCAGTAACCAGCTGACTGGCACACCAAGTTTCATCAGAATGCCAGTGATCAAGAACAACCCATAAGGGTATTCTTGTGCCCAAGGACGGAGCTCCGGAAGAGAAGGAAAAACCTCAGCATACTTAATAAATAAATACCTATACATTCCCGGATCGTACCCAAGAGGAAGATCGAATATGAACAATGGATATAAAAACTTTGCCAGCAGTAAAGCCAATAGAATAATAAATGCAATAACATATTGGCGCTCCTGAAGTTTGCTGACTTTTTTCATTGCAAATAGCATACAATATTATTCATATTTTGTATTTATTTAAATTTTGCTAGAATCCAACAATGCGAAAGCGTTCATCAAAAAGAAATATTTGGAAGCTTGGTATTGTCATGCTCACAAATGACAGTAGTTTTGGATTAGGAGTCTACGTTATATTCATGCTTTGGGTTGGGCTAAGTATGGCCCAGATGTCCTTAGTTATTTCCGCATGGCTTATTTTCAATTCCGTAGGACAAATACCTGCCGGAATTTTTGCAGATCGTTATGGCTACAAAACATCTCTACTAATAGGAAGTAATATATTTTTTCTTGGAGCATTGATATTTGCATTAGGTCAAAGCTTTTTCTGGCTTCTCATTGGTTTTTCTCTGAGCGGTTTTGGTTCTGCAATGAAGGGAGGAGCAGATTTAGCATTACTTTATGAACACCTAAAGAGTGAGAATAAAGAAGCATTGTATAAGAAGGTAGTTGGAAAACTTGAAATGTATAGAAATATCTTTTGTGTGGTCACCGGTATGACAGGAGGCTTGATGTATATGCATCACACACGCTTGCCCTTTTACGCAGAATCGGTAGTTGCAGTACTGGGAATTATTGCTTGCATCTTTCTGATAGAACCTCCAAGAACAATAAAGCACTTTCCCGTTCTTAAACAAATTAAAGAAAGCATACGATATACATTTCATACTCCTAAATTTTCAAAAATATTTCTGTTCTCTGCACTAATTGGTAGCATTGCCATGATAACGCTTCAATATGTCCAACCGCTTTATAAATCACTTGATATTCCAGAAGCATACTTTGGATTTATTGCAGCTGCCTTCTTCATCTTCAGGGGCTTCGGAGCATGGTATGCAGACAAACTCGGCAAACTATTTACAGTAGATAAATATCTTGTGCTTCATTCAGCAGTTTTCGGACTGTTTCTTGTGCTCATGCAAAGAATTGATAGCATTTATTATATTTTTCCAGTCCTGGCAATCTTTTCATTTCTAAGAGGATTATATGATCCAACAGTTAGCACGTATATTAACGAGAGAGTTGAATCGGACAAAAGAGCAACAATGCTTTCAGTTAACAAACAATTCTTGACAGTTGTAGCAGCTTTAACAGTAAGCGGACTGGGTGTGGTTGCAGAGAAGTACGGATTACAACAAGTATTCTTTGTAATTAGTATCCTGTCATTGATATTTCTTATTACCTATGTACTCTCATTAAGACGTGTACAAATGGATTAGCAAAATCAATTAACTTTCACAGCAGTTACAACAAACCTATCTTTTGTTGATCCCACAGGATGGCAGGTTATTAATTTAAGCATGCTTTTATCATTCTGTTGGGAAAGAATGCTTGTATCTTTGGCCGAAACAATATGTGTTCTGATGACTTCATATGTAACAATTGTCCCCTTTCCAGCAATTGTAATCTTATCTCCCCTGTCTACATTAGAAAGATTTTTAAACATGTGTCCGTAAGCACTTTCTTTTGCCCTCTCGTGCGGCGGACTGCTGTGCCCTGCTACAAACAATGTCCCCATTGAACCAGGTTTCATCGAATGAGGATATGCAGTGGCACCATGCAGTAATCCCACTTGCATTTGCTCTTCTAGTAAGTCCCATTCCTTTGCATTCCAATATTTTATTTCCGGATACATTATAGGTGCTCTCACTGAGATGCTTGGAATAGAAATAGAGAGCCAGTTTGTAATTCCCCATTGATCAAGCTCCTTCTCTGTTTGATTTTGCATTATCACATCAATGATATTTGTTTTTGCATCCTGATCCGGTTCCTTTTGCGTTGGTACTACTTCCTGCTTTTTCAATATGACTGCTTTAGAAATTTCAGGAGCTGAATGCATTATCACTTCATCCTCAAAATTATCTTTTTTCCACTCATCAATATCCACCATTTCGGCATCAGACAAGTCAATCTCCACATGAACCTCTTCGTCATCTAAAAAAGGAGCTAAAATATACGCTCCAATAGCATCAGAAATGGTCCCAGCCCATATGAAATAGACAGGCACAACAAGCACAAAGGCAACTAGAACCGCTAATGCTTGTTTGTGTCTATGTTTCATTTAGAGTTATTATAACATATTTCTGACTATCTGACAATTTAGGGTTGGATGGGCTCATTGTCGTGTAATTGCCATGATTACGATTTGTTTTCAAATGAATGTTCCGCTTTAGAGCGGAACCCATTACGTGGCTACATGAAGCTGAAAACCAGATCGTATAAATAGTTTATACAAAAGATAGCATTGACGCAGTTTCTAGACTGACACATATTAATGGCATCCCGCCCACCCAGTCCTATACCCACCCCAGGGGGGAGGGTGCATCAGGACATGATTTGGAAAGGAGTTTCTATAGTCTGTTTCAACATTATTTTGTGCTAATCCTCTCCATCGAAACCTCTTGCGACGAAACTTCCGCATCCGTGGTAAAAGACGGAATCGAGGTGATTTCTAATGTAATTTCCAGTTCAAAAGAGACATTCACCAATTCCGGTGGAGTAATTCCAGAGAAAGCAGCCCGCGAGCAGGTCCGATGTACTCTTCCCGTAATTCATCAAGCCTTGGATAAGGCAGATGTTTCAAATGAACAGATTGACGCAATAGCCGTTACAAAAGGTCCCGGGCTTCTTGTATCTCTCCTTGTCGGCTCAACGGTCGCAAGAACACTTTCCTCGATCTGGGATAAACCTTTGATTGGTGTTCACCATACACTTGGGCACCTAAGCTCAACATGGCTTGATGCAATTGATGAATATAAATTTCCCATCCTTTCTCTTTCTGCATCCGGCGGACACACAGATTTGTGGCTAAGGGAATCACACACAAAGGGGAAACTTCTTGGAAGAACGAGGGACGATGCCGCAGGAGAAGCCTTTGATAAAGGAGCACAACTTCTTGGCCTTTCCTATCCCGGAGGTCCTTCAATTTCAAAGTCTGCAATTGATGGTAATTTCGATGCATTTAAATTTCCATTACCTCTTCATGACGACGAATCTATGGATTTTAGTTTTTCCGGACTTAAGACCTCGCTTAAATATTTGCTTCGAGATACTCCTGACTTTGAAAATCAAATATCTGATATTACAGCGTCCTACCAACATGCGATTTGCAAACATTTAATTGACCGTATAAAGAAAGCTCTTGAAGTTTACACGCAAGTAAAGGAGGTTCATCTGGTCGGAGGTGCATCTGCAAACATACATCTGCGAACACTGGCCGAAGAAGCAATTAAGCCAGCTGTGCTTAGGGTGCCAATGAAAATTTCTTACTGTACAGATAATGCTGCAATGATAGGTGCTGCAGCTTATTATCTTGTTAAAGAAGCCGATGAAAAAGCTTATGAAGAATTCGAGACAGTTGCATCAATGCCTCTGGATGAAGTAGTTCTATGAGTACTAAAACGCTGACAGCATAGGTAGCAGAGCCGATGCAAAGATTGCTATCGCGCCAAGACTTGCGACTACTCTAACAACAGTTTTGTGCTTCATATAGGTAAAAATTAAGTATAATAAATTTATTCAACAGTAATCTTGATTGTAGTTGAACTGGTAGATCCAACTGCATCTTTTAAAGTGAGCTCCACTCGATATGTACCGCTTTCTTCAAATACATGTATTGGATTCAATTCATCAGATTCAGATTTGTCACCAAAGTTCCAATTAATTTCTACAGCGTTGCCGGTTGTGCATGAAGTATCAAAACTGACCCCCAAAGGTGCTTTACCGGATGACCTGCTTGGAACAGCGCAAGCATCCAATACTGGTGCTCGGATCACAATTGTCTTGTCGGAACTAAATGACTTTCCGCTTGTAGTGAAAGCGGTCAAAACAACAGTAAACGTTCCTGGTACCTCGAACATGTGTTCTACTAGAGCACCTCTCTGCTGTGGCGCATCGCTCTTGGTATCGCCAAACTTCCACTCAAAGCCAGAAATTTCTTCGTTCGGTATAACCGTTTCCGAAGCATCAAATCTTACTTCTAGCGGAGCAATTCCTCCTTCCGGGTTCATATGAATTTTAACTTGGGTTGAAGGAGGCTCAACAGTTAACGGAATAATGTGCCTTAGAACTTTCCCCTCCGGATCCTGTGCTATTAGAGTTATATCGTAATGCCCAGGCCTTCTGTAAATTGCCTGAAGCTCATGATCTGTTGAACCAACACTTGTCGCGCCGGGAGCTTCCCACTTAAAATCAATAAGTGGCATAGTAGATCTGGGTTTAAGATTGATTGTGACAGGAACTTCTGCAACTATGCCATTTTTATCATCTACTGTGTGGGACCCATCAAATGCAAGGTCAGGAAGCTTAAGATTATCTACAACACGCACTACATTAGATAGCTGTGCTACTTCTCCGCTTGTCGCATGTACACGTGCAGATACTTGATAAACTCCGCGCTGCTGGAACGTGTGGCCAACTCTGTCTCCCCTCTTCTTCTCTCCATCTCCGAATTCCCAAATAACATCACCTAGATCAACTTCCGATTCTACTCTGAATATTGTTCCAAATGGTGCCGGACCTATTAGAATCGAAGGCTCTGATATTATTTTAACAGGGAACGGGGGTGGTTGCGGCTCAAATATTTCGATTTCACGTTCATATGTTTTTTGAGTCTGGTTATTAAGCTTAACTGTAGCTATTACACCTACTGTCCCCGTTCGTAGATAAGTATGTACTGCATCAGGCAAATCACTTACGGTATCCACAATGTCATCAGCATCAAAATCCCACTGCACTTCGGTGATCATCTCGATATCATCTACAAGTCTCTCGACGCTAAACCTGATCGGCTCATCAACTCCAGGACGAATAGGAGAGAATGAAAACACTTCTTCTGGAATCGCTATTCGTTTTGAGATTTTACGCTTCGTATTATTGTTCAGAGTCATAACAACTGATACAACATATGCACCCTGTCTTTCGTAAAGACCAGTTGCTTCAGGCAGTACAGTTTTATCATTCTCCTCACCATCTCCATCAAAGTCCCATGAATATTCAAGAACAGAAAGTCCTCTCCTCTCCAGTACGCTAACTGATGATTCCAGATTATAAGTAATCGCCAATGGAGCTATCAATTTCACACCCGGTCCCGGGCTTGTTATTTCAAGTATCAAACTAGGTTCCCGCATAATCATGGTAGGAACAATACCGGACAACGCCAAGCCAGGAATAAGAAATAGCAACAAACGAATTACTCCCATAACTTTACCAGCATTTGGAACGCCCTTTCTCATTATTCTCTTTAAAAACAAAAGTCCAACAATAACAAGCACGAGAGCTGCAATTCCACAACTCATTACGGCAGGCATCAATAGTGTTTGGAATGCACCGGTACGATTCGGGAAAATGCTGATTAAAAATAGGCACCATATAACATAAGCCACGTAAGGCATTCCAATAAAGAACAGAATGATCATCTTCATCCTTTTCCTAAGTTCGGGAGGAACATTATCTATTGCAGCTTGCTTTGCCTGTGCTGTAGAAGACAGACTATCAATTGAAGGCTTTTTAACTTGCTTGGGTTTATCCGACATGAGGAAGGGAGAATATTCAAGGGGAGGTATCCCCATCAACAATCTTCCGTATGATAGCATCTTCTATGCTCAATGGTAGAGTAGATAGATCATCCTCTTGGCCTTCTGTCATCAAAAGATTTTCTAGCGAGAATGGCTTTGCTCCTTCTGGAATTTTGATATCAGGAGCTGAATTTATATTCGAAAGAGTAATTGTAAAGGATAATGCCAGATTCAAACTCTCGCTTAGATTAAATGGCGCAATTGTCCATCTTATTCGATTTAAATAAAACGTTTCAGCATCTATCCATATTTCACCCCTTGCTTCCATCCCGCTTATTAGAGTCTCTATAGCTTCCGGATCCATTCCATTTTCCAATTCCGACGACAAGGTCTCTAGGTAGGCCTTGAGTTTTTCCGGATCAATTATTACCTCATAGTGGTATGCAAGCCTTCTGTTTACAGAAGAAAACCCGTGATCGGATACAACATCTACAACTTGAGATTGAATGCGAAGTAATTGAGGATCAGGTGATATTGACTGTTCTGGGCGGGGTGCATTATCAGCTGGGATTCTCCACCACTGTTCCTCAAGACGCTCAACAATATCCGGACTGAAAAGTGGGAAATTAGGACCAACAGAAAGCTTATTAAGATATACAAAAGGATCACTGCCGGTTATCGAAATTATTTCAGCTTCTATATCTGCACTAATTACCTTTTCCTCCTTAGGAAAACGTGCATTTGTCTTTATCAAACCTGCAACATCTTCTCCCTTCCTCTGAAAAACACCTTCCATTTCTAAATTTCCATTTACAGAAAATCTATCGGCTTCCTCGAAAGCATATGTCCCTTTTAAGTCGAAACTTGCAGATAATAGATCATTGCTTGCAACAGCAGATCTTTTAAGAACTTCATCCGCCGGCAACCGCTCCACTTGTTCACAGGCAGTTAGGAAAACAGGGGCCAATGCAATCAACAACAATCTTTTCATGGGGGAAGTAGTCTCCCATAGATGTGTTTAGTTGACTAGTAAGAATTGAATAAAAGAAGAGTCGCTAGTCCCTTGTCACTCGTCCCTCGTCAATTCCAAAACCTGACCTGTGACTAACGACCAGCGACGAGTGACACCCATTACTTCATTCAATTATCTTCTTCGTCTCAACACCGACGACTCTATGTCCCCCGGCTCTTCTATAACAAATTTGACAGTCCTTCTTCTGCTGGCACGAATATCCGCTTTCAGCGTCATTAGCTTTTCCTGATTCTTATTTAGTTTCAAAGGAGGCGAAAAGACTATCCTTACCTTATTGCCAGACAAATATGAAACTACCCGGCTTCCTGGTAAAGAAAGATTATGCAGATCAAAATTCCTGGCTGTGCCCTCGTTTGTGAATGTTATCGCCTGAATACGATGATCGTTCTTTTCGTCTGCTTTAATCGAAAATCTTAATATAGTTCTTCTAGGACCATATGTAATTCTCCTAAGCCACGGTAGATACGTAACTTCTATCAGGCCAATTTCTTCTCCGCTTACTCTAAGTGTTGGGTCGATAACATTAACGCACTCTTCCGAAGCTATGTTAGAAGACCTTACTCGCGGGTAATTCGCTCTACCTTCTCTGCATCTTGCTTTAGGACCCGCTTCACTTCTTGGCTTTGGTTCCACAATTGTTTTCTCTTCCACTTTTACATTATCTGATTCAACAGACCAAGGGTGAACGATAATAGATGACGCGGAAGCTGCTACGCTGTTTTGGCCAAGCAATACAAACCTGTGTTCACCTAATACTTGAGCCGACCCTCGAAAGTCCGCATTGACTGAAATTGTTCTGGATTCGCAGGATGGAACTGTAAACGACCTGAATCGAAGTCTGACAATTCCATCCCTTCTGGACATTGTATGTCCCGGAGTTAGTCGATAAGTACCATGCGTTGCATACACTTTCTTTATATCTCTGTAATTCCCCATTCCTTCTCTTTTAAGAGTGATTGTTTTGATCGATACATCCTGCCCATCACAATCAGCTGTCATTTTAAACTTTAATACCTCCACTCTGCTTGCTCCGAGCGGGATCGATCCGCCTTCGGCGGGAATAACTTCAACATCAAGCGATGCGTGATGTTCGGATGTTCTTATCTCCCTGTAAGTGCGAACACGCGGGACTTGCGCATCCGGAGCTACAAAGTTATTTAAAAAGTAAGCGATAATAAGTGATGAGACCATATGTGTACATTATAAACCTCTTAATCTGAAATCGATTTGCTGGATTCGTATTTATGTTCTAAAGAAAACCTTACGTCCTACGTCTTACTTCTTATGTCTTACCATCCTCCTCCCGATCCCCCTCCACCAAATGACCCACCGCTAAATCCTCCAAATCCCCCACTACTTCCCCCTCGGCCTCCTCCACCCCCTGCCCACCAACTGGCCTTTCCACGATTCTTTTTGTAATTCTGGGAGACTGCGTAATCAAGCAAAAATCCAATCAGGGCAAGTATCGGAATCGAAATCCACCAACTGTAAATCATTACAAGAATTATTCCTGCAACAGATCCTACTATTCCTCCAAGCCACCACGATTTAGTTCTGGCAAATATCGCACTCAACCATTGAAGCAATATAAAACAAACAAAGAAAATCCAAGCGGCACCCGAGCTATCTGATTTCTTTTTCTTGAACCGCTCCGCTGTGTACTCTCCCCCAATATGTTTCTTAAGTGCGGATATTCCAGCAGATATTCCCTCGAAATATTTCCCCTGCTTAAAGTATGGAGTTATATCCTCATCAATAATGCCCTTAGCAACAATATCCGGAACTGCGCCCTCCATTCCATAGCCTGTTGCGATAAAAAGCTTACGATCTGCGTAAGCGATTACAATCATTATGCCATTGTTAAAATCTGCCTGCCCTACTCCCCACTTTCTTCCAATCTCCACCGCTGCATCGGCAATCGACTCACCCTCTAATGTTTCTACAATCAAAATTGCAATCTCGTTCGAAGTTTCATTTTGATAGGCTGTTAGATCACTTTCTAATGCAGATTCCTGATCGGGACTAAGAACATTTGCAATATCGGTAACATAACCGTCATTCGGTGGAACCTCGAATGCAAAGGCAGTACCTGTAAAGGTTAGCAATACTGTCGAAAGGAATATCTTGAACATCGATTTCATTGAGATAATACTATTAAAACTCTACCTTCGGTGCTTCTTCGCTGCCTGCATCGGCTTCAAAGAAGGATTCCGGATTGAATCCAAGGAGCCTGGCGAGCACTAGCCCCGGGAACCTTTTTACCATTACATTAAAGACTCTTACTGATTCATTGAAGTCCCGCCTTGCAACGGCAACACGGTTCTCTGTGCCTTCAAGCTGTGCCATAAGATCCGTGTAGGCCTTTGTGGCCTTAAGATCCGGATAATTCTCGAAAGTGAGAAGAAGTCGGGCCAATGCACTATCCATACCTTGTGCTGCATCAATCTTCGATCCCCTATCCCCTGCTCCCATCCACTTAGTCCTAGCCTCTGTAACAGCTGTGAATGTTCCCTTCTCAAACTCTGCAGCACCTTTTACGGTATTTACTAAATTGGGAATCAGATCAGCTCTGCGTTGATACTGCGTCTCGACCTGCGCCCACTGCGCATCTACTTTCTCTTTACCGGAGACAAATCCGTTGTATCCGCTCCAGACCCATAGGCCTACGAGAACTACGACTGCTAATAAAATGAATAGAGGAGTTTTGGATTTCATAATTATCAGGGGAAATATTATATAAATTCTCAATTATCAATTCTCAAT
>DCXE01000052.1:0-9649 GCA_002328295.1 Candidatus Peribacter sp. UBA2144
CCAGCCGTAGCCATAGCGTCGCTGTACTAGAAACGCCATCCTGCGCGCTATGCGAAGGCTGGGGGGAAGGTTGCATCAAGAAGGTGTATTAAGAGTGTGCATTATTTTGTGGTAATCTACACTCAACCTATCCCCTACAATTTACTTTCTTTCATTATGAACATCCTCCACCTAGAAAAAGGTTTTGTTTATTCCGATCGTCAACTGCTTCAAATCGCCAGGAAAGTGGGGAAAATGGCTACTTACTGCAAACGTATTAAGGACGAGAGTTCGTCTATCCGAATTGATGCTGATGCGAGGAGTACAAAAAAAGGTAGAGATAAAATGAAAGTGTCTATGACGGTGGAGCTACCGGGGAAAGTTTTAAGAGCTGAATCCAGAAGGCCGGATCCCGTAGAAGCTGTGGACAGATGCATAGAGAAATTGGAGCCTCAGATTAAGAAATATAAGGAGCTGAGAACGGGAAGAAGGTCGAAGAAATGAGTTATCCAACCACTTTTCCTATACAATGTTCCTGATGAGAAAACTCCTGACTACAGTCTTCGCAATCGCAATACTCATTACTACCACTACTTCAGCCCAACAGCCTGAGCGGTTCTCTGACGAACCACTGACTCCAATAATTACAGGACCCGAAGAGATTATGGTTGGCAGAACTCTTGTGCTTGATGCCTCCTCGAGCAAGGGGCTTGGTGAAGATACTGAATATCGCTGGTATATAGAGGGTATCCCCCAACCAATAAGCAGAACTGTTGAAGTGGTTTACACACCGGAAAAAACCGGAACCATACCTATCCGTTTGGTGGTTACAACTGTAATCGATGAGGAGGAACTGGAGTCAGAAACGCAAAGAGTCGTATCTGTATTCGAACGCAAAATTGCATTGGTGGCTGATTCAACTATTGCTCAGGACAAACTGATACTTCATCAGGAAACCGCAGCAAATGAGGGAGTGTATTTAAGGGTAGTGCAACCAATTGGTCCCACATTGCCAGTGAGTACCGAAGAAGCGATATTTAACGCATTGTCCGAAAGGACTAATGCACTTGTGGGAGCCGAATCCATTGTTCTTTGGACCGATGGTATTACAGGATTGCAGGCACTAATGAGGATGGCAGAATCTGATCCGAGCAGAACAGCTGGAATTGATAATCAGACTATAATAATGATTACGGACAGAAGCTTAAAAACGTTATCTCGAACTGTTCGCGGGCCTTTTTCTGTCCTAAAACCTGATCAAATATTAATCACACGAAAAGAAGCAATTAATCCTCTCATCGCTGCAGGGAATATTGAATCTTTTTTGGAGGACATCGAGCAAAGAGATATCGACTTTCTTGTTGTTGATGAATCAACCACTCAGATTCGTCCATGGAACTTGATGTCTTCCTTGGTTAATTACATGCTTACACACGGCGTATCTAGCCAGATTGTAATCCTCCTTCTGCTTCTTCCTGTCATTGCGATGATTATCGCATTCTTGAAGCAAGTTATTGGGATTACAACGTTCGGACTTTATACACCATCCGTTGTAGCACTCAGCTTCCTGGCTTTGGGATGGCAAATAGGACTGTTTTTTATATTATTCATTCTTATCACCGGATATTTAACAAGAGAACTTCTTAAAAGATGGCGCCTCTTATATATACCGCGCGTTGCAATCGTGCTGACTGTTGTTAGTATCACCTTGCTGATACTGCTCGGAATCGGAGCTTCGCTGGACATCACATTCGGAAGAGATACTATTTTTATTCTCCTTATTATGTCTACGCTTGCTGAAAGTTTTCTTACGTTGAAAGCAGAAGAGGGATTCATAGGTGCAACAATCGGAATAGGTGAAACTATTTTGGCTGCATTGATCTGCGTTTTAATTGTTTCACGTCCGTTTTTACAATCTTTCCTTCTTGCGTATCCTGAAGTAATTCTGCTGACGATTGTAGTTGATGCGGCACTTGGAAAATGGACGGGGCTGAGGCTTGTTGAGTACTTCAGATTTAAAGAAGTTCTTAGCCATCTCCAAGAAGAATGAAACTTAAAACACTCTTTAGAAGCGGCATCCTTGGTATCAACGCACGCAATCTACTATATATCAAACCCTTCAATCCAAAGAAGGCTATGGCTTTCGCTGACGATAAATTGAAGACCAAGGCTTTTTTGATGGCGCGTGGAATTCCAGCCGCGAAGATTTATGCGAGGATTGAAAGCAGACAACAACTTAGGCAGTTCGACTTCAAGCAACTGCCAGATGAATGTGTACTTAAACCAAACTTTGGGTCCGGCGGAGAAGGAATAATAATTTTGAAAGGAAGAAACAAGCAGGGAAGATTCCTGAAAAACGGCAAAGTCCCTGTTCCCAACAAAGAACTCGAACAACATATAGAAGATATTATTGACGGAAGGTTTTCCTTGGGAGGACGCCTCGATACTGCATTTTTTGAACAGATTCTTACGCCCCACGAAAGCTTATCCCGATTTCGTCCGGCAGGGCTTCCTGATATCCGCGTAATTGTTTTCAACTTGGTACCGGTTATGGCAATGCTTAGAATCCCGACCAAAGAAAGCGATGGCAAAGCCAACATCCATCTTGGAGGCATCGGAATTGGGATAGATATTTCCAAAGGTGTAACCACTCACGGTGCACAGTATCACGGTATTATCAAAGAATTGCCCCATGGAGGATCGGTATCCGGCGCCGAGATACCCTATTGGGACGAGATTTTGAATATCAGTTCACAAATTCAATATCTAACTAACATTGGATACTTGGCAGTAGACATCACAATTGATCAGAACTTGGGACCCGCAGTTCTGGAAGTTAACGCGCGCGGAGGATTGATGGTCCAATTGGCAAACCTTGCACCTCTCAAAGAGAGATTGGAGAGAGTAAAGGGGCTTAAGGTAGGCTCTCCGGAGAAAGGAGTAAGAATGAGTAAAGATTTATTTGGAGAAAAGAAAGCTGAAGAAAAAATTGAGGAAGATTCCAAACCGGTACTTGGCACTCACGAAACAATAGAAGTAACCGGATCTGGTGAAACTATTTCTGTGCCCTGTCTGATATCCCCGGGAAAAGAGCGAACGATTTTTGCACCCGAATTGCTGGATAAATTGGTAGAAAAAGGAGCAGCGAAAGTAAAAGATAAAACCGAAGATACTTACAAAGTTAAATTCACACTTGGCGGTGAAAAAATCCAGACATTGGTTATTAAAAAGGATGTTCCATCGGATGATGTGCAAGCAATCATTGGAAAGCGAGATCTTGGACCATTCCTGATAGATCCTTCTAAAGATACCGGTGAAAAACCTAAAGAATCTGCCGTTAAAACGGATCTGAGAGCTATGGATAACACCCTCGCTCAACTGGATCGGGATCTTTTGGTTATTAAATATCTTAAACCGATAAATTTGTCCGAAGAAAGGCAAAGATTGATCGAAGACGTTCGTTACAATCCTACTTTCATTTATCCGGAAGTTGCCTTGGATCTTAACGAAATTGAAAATAAATTATCGTCTCCATTGCAATACAGTTCCCCGCTCGGTGAACTTCTAGAGAAGAAGCGAAGAGAGCTCTTGCAAAGAATCAAGCTTCTGCAAGCGCGAGGAGATGCCAGTGCTTTCACGGAAGAATCCAAAAAGCTTTACGGAGAACCTACTACAAAGCTTATCCGCTCTGCAAAAAAGATAATTGATAGGCGCCGAGCCTGCGATCTGCCGGATCCAATAGAAAACAGACTTAAACCTGAAGAAGTTAAAAGTATTTTTGAAGGTGTTTTGGATAAATACACTCTGGAAGACTGGAAAGTATCTATACGTCCAAAGTTGGTGGCTGACTGTACGGTTGGTGGCAAACATATTTATATTCGCGAAGGAGCACTCTTCGAAAAGACCCATGTTGCTTCGCTAATCGCACACGAAATTGAAACGCATGTACTTACATCAGAAAATGGGGAACACCAACCATATGCACTGCTCAGACGAGGTTGCGCAGGTTATATAGACACGCAAGAAGGACTTGCAATTCATAATCAAAATGGAGTTTTGCCGCCACACCATGAGAAAAAATTCAATGCACCACGAAATGTATTGGGTCTTGAATTCGGGCTAGAGCATTCATTCGCAGAAACCAGAGCTTATCTGACGGAAGAGCTGGGCTTCACTCGGGAAAAAGCTCTGACGCAGGCAATTGCAATCAAGCGTGGCCTAAGTGATACATCGGAGAACGGAGGTTTTACAAAAAGTGCTGTGTACTTGCGCGGATTTCTTGCCATAGAAAAATTTATTGCACATGGTGGAGACCTGCGGCGCCTTTATGTGGGTAAAATCGCACTGAAAGATCTTGAGCTTGTGGAAGAACTACCTGAGTTAAAGGAGCCACTAATTATTCCGGAATTTTTGAGAGAGTGACCTTGCCTTACAATTATCTAAATAATATTTGCACTAATTTACCTCACCCCCCTACCCCTCTCCTTAAAGGAGAGGGGAGCTACTTTTTTGACATAAATCAGATTATCTTTTCAACAAAGTAGCTCCCTTCTCCCAGGGGAGAAGGGCCGGGGATGAGGGTAAATAGTGCTTTTACTCCCAAGAAACCCGTCCAAGACTAGGCACTCCCATCATCCAAGTCTGCCCTTGTGCAAACACCATTGGTTCTCCATCCAAGTCCTCAAATATAAACCAAGTATCATCTTCTTTCCTTTTCCATTTTCCATTATAAATTCGACCTGATCTGAAGAATAATGCTGCACCCTCTCCAAAAGAATCTATATCAAGTCTGCCATATTTCCCCTCTCCTTTAATCGGCATTTCCAGAATAATGATATTTCTTGGCTTTGTCGGACTGATAGTGCCTCCATTAACCCTCTTATAATCGCCTGATGATCTTTTGAATTCGAATGTGACGTTATGATCCTGATTAAAGAAATTAATTCTGACAGAACTAGCACCTGAAGCACTTCTGGCGCCTCCGGTTTTATAGGGCGGCCAGGCAAAAGAGCTTGAGTCTGATGGAATCATTCCACCTACAGTCTCTTTTCCTGTAAACAAATCATGTGGAGCCGGAATACCCGGCAATCTGAAGTACTCCGGATCTTTCTTGGCCCTGTCATCCAGGTACAAACCATTTATTGATGTTAAATTTGGATCACCTTCAACACGCAAAATCGCATCCGGGCTTCCTCCTGCATGCAGAAATACGCTCGAAAGAGGAATAACAGAATCTATGAAGTACGGACGCAAAGATCTGACCGGTCCGATCAAATCGGGAAGTGTTCTGAGGTCATACAGAGCCACAAATCTAGATATAAACCCTTCCACCATGTGCTCTTGGATAAGCAGCGCAGAATCTAGTCCACGATGATGAGGACGAGCATCTTCATGGTTCTCTATAACTACTGCAACCATCTTTCTCTCGCGTTTTGAAAATGGAATCATGCTAAGGCGAGAGATAGCATCGTTCAGAGGAGATGAACCTGATGGTAGATCCCAATTAATTACTTTCTTTATTGGATTGTTGTCGACTGCAATGAATTTGGAACTTGAAGGGACATTGGCAAGTATAAATACACCGACGACTATGCTTACTATTAGAACAACGACGAGCAGGAGACGTTCAAGGATAGACACAGATAGAATGGATAATTGATAATGGAAAATGGAAAATGATTTTTATAGATTTCCTTACCAATTTTCCACTTTCCACTTTCAATTTTCAATTACTTTTCTCCTTCTTTTGTCGCGCTCTCATCCTTTCCTTCTTGCGCTTCTCCTTCTGCCTTCTCGCCCTCAGCACCCTCTGCAGTTTCTCCTTCAACTGCCTCGCCTTCTTCACCTTCCGCAGGAGCAACTTCTACTACCTCTTCTTTCCTCGGCTCTTGAACAGTTGCAATTACTGCATCCTGATCGTCTAAAATTGTAACCCCATCCGGTACTTGAATAACGGATACATGCAAAGCATCTCCAAATTCAACAAGTGTTTCGACGCTTGCTACAAGTTCATGAGGCAAGTTAGTTGGGAGACATTTAACTTTTACCTGATCGCGTGGCACAAAGAATATACCGCCAAGTTCTTTTACAGCCGGCGCTTCGCCTTCAAACTTAATTGGAACTTCCGCCTCAATCTCCTTCTTCATATCTACCGCATAAAAATCAGCGTGGATAATGTTGTCCGTGACGGGATCAAAATCCAGCGAATGGAACAAAACAGGTATTTTTTTTCCGCCAGCATCCAGATCAACAAGAGTGCTCTTTCCTGCCTTTGCATATGCTTTCAAAACGTCCTTGTGGGTGCAAATAAGGGAGGTATTATCCACATCATTGCCATAAAGAACACAGGGCACATTTCCTTCTTTCCTAAGGAAATTTGCCTTTATATCTGGCTTTCTGACCGTAGCTGTTAACTGGATATTGTCCATAGTTCCAAGGAAGGCTACGGAATGTTCGGTTCCTGGTCAAGAAAAATGAGAGAGAATCGGTAAATGCTGTCATCCTGAGCACTGTCGAAGGATGACAGCATGTCATGGTTCGACAGAGCTCACCATGACATGATTATTCTAAGAAAGTCCCCATTTCATGAAATATTTAACCGCGCTGGCCATGTGAATCCTCCCCGTTTTCTTGGTAAACATGTGTCTGAACTTTGATCCGCTAAGCCTCTGCTTACCATCCAAAGCTTCTACCTGGGGATAATAAAGAACTCGTTTTCCGGCATTCCAGCATTTTCTGCAAAGATCCGTATCTTCCAAAAATAGGAAGTATCTTGAATCAAATCCGCCAAGCTCTTCGAAAAGCTCCCTTTTCATGAGCATAAACGCCCCCACAACCCAGTCTATATCCCGCGTTTTATCCGGACTGGAATCATACTGAAGGTACCTTTTCATCCTCTCTTTGAATATGTGCTTGAGGAATGATCGCTTGATAACAAGATCAACTACAGTCGGATAAGTCCTATATGAATCTCTGACCGTACCATCCGTAAAAACAAGTTTGGGAGCGATTATCCCTATTGATGGATCTGACTTAAGTACATCAATCAACTTTTCCAAGGCATCGTTCTCTGGCTCGGTATCAGGATTCAAAAATAGTAAATATTCCCCTTCCGCATACTTGGATCCATAATTATTGCCTGTGGCAAATCCCAAGTTCTTTGGAACTTCAATAATTTTTACTTTGTCTTGATCAGCCAGACGGTTCCGAAGTATTCCAATCGTGTCATTATCAGAATTATTATCTATAACAAAGATCTCAATCTCATCTGCAATAGTTTGATTAAGCAAGTTCTTTGCACAACTTACAGCATTCAAAGGAGTCCGATAATTGAGTATACAAACTGATATAAGAGGTTTCATGGTATATAATCCTAGCATGCCAAGTGTAGAGAACGAAAACATCAAAGACATTAAAAAACGAGTCTCAAAGGCCTCAGAAAGCCCAGGTATATATAAATGGATGGACAAAAATGGGAATGTTATTTACATAGGCAAAGCCAAAAATCTGAGGAAAAGGCTTAAGTCTTATTTAACAGAACCAGACAAGTCAGCAGGCCCATGGAAGCTCATGATGCATAAGCAGATAGCTGACTTTGATGTGACGGTTACAAATTCCGAGCTTGAGGCTTTGATTTTGGAGACTAATCTTATTAAAGAGAACAAACCTAAATACAACGTGCTAATGAAAGATGATAAGAGCTATTTGTATGTTCAGATTTCGAAGGGACCGTACCCTCAAATTGAAATTGTAAGGAAAGGAGTCGAACCTAACACAATTGGATTCGGACCATTTACTGGAAAAATGGATATTAGAAAGACATTGGATATGCTTCATGCAATTTTTCCATACAAAGCGTGCAAAAAATCTTTGGAAACATTAAACCGCGGAGCCGTAGCGGAGATTCGTGAATCTCCGCTAAAAGGCGTAGCAGCGACTCCGGAGTCGCTGCTTCGGGATGGCGAACCATGCCTCGAAGAACAAATTGGAGAATGCTGCGGTCTCTGCAAGGGAAAACTTACGCAGGAGAAATATGCTGACCGGATTCATAATATTATTAAGTTTCTTAAAGGAGATCGTAAGCCTGCGATTGCCAAACTGGCTGAAGAGATGAGAAAAGCTGCTGAAAATAAAAAATTTGAGCGTGCGGCTAAACTTAGAGACGCTCTGACATCTATCGAAAAAATGGAAGAACAACAACTTGTCTCCGATGCTTCCAGTGAGGACATGGATGTGATCGGAATGTCGGTACTCAATGGAAAAGCTCAGGTAGTCCTCTTTAAACAACGCTCAGGAAAAGTAATTGATGAACTGAGTCTTACTCTTGCAGGACAAGCTGAGTCGGAGGCGCAAGCATTATCGCAATTCATTCCTCAATATTATTCGGAGTCGCCTGATATTCCCCCACTAATTGTAATTGGCAAAGAATTGGATGAACTACAAACACTCGAAGAGTGGTTACGTGAACAATCCGGACGAGCAACAGAACTCAGAGCTGCTGAGCGCGGAAATAAGTCTAAACTCTTGGCACTTGCCGAAAAAAACGCTCATGAAAAACTAAAAGCATTGGAGACAAAATGGGAAGCTGCAGCGAAAAATACCGAACTGGCTTTAACTGAGCTGAAAGAAGAGCTTAACCTCCCTGATATTCCTAAAAGAATCGAGTGCTATGACATCTCGCACACAAGCGGAACGGAAACTGTGGGAAGTATGTCCGTTGCGAAGAATGGTAAAGCTGCAAATGATCAATATCGACACTTCACAATCAGATCTCTTAAGGAAGGAGAGATTGATGACTACAAAGCACTAGCTGAAGTTCTAAGGAGAAGGCTTCGATACCTTGTCGTTAACCTTAAGGAAGAAGAAACTAAGTGGAAAACCAAAGGAATCACTTTTGGTAAAGCCAGAAAGGGCGAACAGGAGAAAATTGCAGAAATAATTAATACTGAACCGGAACTTAGTGATGAAGATTTGGATTACAAAGATTTCACAGTCGCACGCAAAGGGAAAGACATAGTTGCTCTCGTGCGTTTTATTATCAATAAAGATAAAACACAGGAACTTAAATCACTTTGGGTATTTCCCGACTTCCGCGGAGAGAAGCTTGGACAATTCTTATCGCGCAAAGCATTAAGCAAAGTTAAAAAAGGAAAGGTTTACATAATTTTTGCCCCGGAATCGAATCTGGAAGAGTACTACAGCGAAATAGGCTTCCGACACATTCATGACGCTCCAAAGATTCTTAAAGAAAAGACCCAAAAGTTTGTAGACGAACATCCAGGCAGAGAACTTGGGTTTTTTATGATGTATGACACACGACAAAATAAAACTGATGTTTCTTTAAGTTCCAAACCAGACCTGATTGTTATTGATGGAGGTAAGGGGCAAGTCTCGACTGTTATGGAAGTACTTAAGGAACTGGATCTCGAGATTCCTCTAATTGGAATTGCAAAAAAAGAAGAAGGGATATTCATTCCGGGCTCACCTCATCCAATTCCATTTAATAAGGAAGCTCAAGCTGTATTCTTGCTGATGAGATTAAGGAACGAGGCGCACAGGTTCGCAAATAGGCTAAGGGAGAAGAAAGCGGAGAAGACAATGATAAGCAAGTTCTAATCGTTGTTTATTTGACCACTGTATGTACAATGTACATACACTCCTCTAATGCACG
>DCXE01000052.1:9942-12080 GCA_002328295.1 Candidatus Peribacter sp. UBA2144
TGTATGTACAATGTACATACACTTCATTCCCCTATTTATTATGATTACACCTCATCTGACAATCCGCCTCGATCCTCGCCTTAAGGCCGCTGTTATGAGACAAGCAAAAAGAGACAGGCTTAGTCTTTCTGATGCAATGCGACTTCTATTATTTGCATACGCAAAAGGAGAAGTGAAGTTAGCTGCTTTGCAAGAGACACATTAAGGCACAGTAACAACAGTCGGATGTACTGTCCTCGGTGCAGGAGCAAATCCTCCAGGCGGCGGTGTGCTGGGTCTGCGCTTGCGCTGATAAGCAGTGACAACATCAGAAAGAATACCTGCAACACGTCCAGCGTATGGGACGTACTTCTTTGTTAAATCCTGACCTCCCAGTCCTTCCTTAAGATGTAAGCGAAGCGAACCAAATCTGAATATATCCCAGAATTGAGTCTCTGTGCTTACTCCCCCAATGTTTTCCAAATGTATTGGCTTAATTTCCCTTTTAAAGATGGAAGTCTGATCCACCATAAGTACCTTGTCCGTGGTAATCATTATAAAATCAAACATCCAGTCTATAAGAGACTTGATCATTCTGCTGAGAATAAATAAGAACCAAAAGCCAAATGTAACCCCACCAACCCAAACCATCGGCCATTCGTAAATATATCCAACGATAAATATTGCAGTAAGAACCACCGTTGCAATAATTTCAGGAACAACAGCGAACAGAAGAGAGAGAAAATGAAATCTGGTTGTTAGCACCTCGCTCTCTCCGGCATGCAGGAAGCGGGCTTTTATCTTCTCGATATCAGTTTCGAGTGCAAAGATACGCATAGCTCAAAATCTTAAGGGAGAATTGCGTGTTTGGCAAGAATTAAGCTTCCTTATTTCTGAGCAATCTTTCAGCTCTGCGTATTTTCGCGAGTTGGAATCGCTTGAAGGCAGCGCCAATTGCAGCTTCCCCAAGACTCATATCAACATATCGCTTTGACCCAAGTACAACTCGAGCAACACGCGCAATAGCAAGAGATATCATTTCGCTTCCAGAATTAACTTCGTCATGCCTAAGGCAATTTGCTTGACGAAGTGCCGTGGACGTTTCTGAATTTCTACATCCATCTTTCATTCCAAGAACCAATCGCTTTTGCAAAGCCCTGGAACTGGCTGTTTGAATAATATCGGTTGTTTCCGCTGGTGGAGCCAACCGAGGATCTCCACCGAAGACTGTCCAATAACCCTCTGTGAATGAGTTTGATTCTGGTTGTTTTATTAGTACAAAAGGTACATCTGCTGCCTCAAGTTGTTCATCCATTTGCTGTAGCAGTGGCACTGCATCCATTACTGTTCCACGTGTGACATCTTGCAATGTTTCCATGCGCTCGGCGACTGACATGCTCATTAATCTTGCACGATCATTCGGCCAAATCTCCACATCATCTACTCTTGAAACAACTTGAACACTCCTGCATCCAAAGAGCTCTCTAACTCGTTGTGCATATTCTTTTCCTGCATCTGCATTAAAACCTCTGTTTGGTCTGGCTTGAACCATTACAGAAACAACACTGTCTTTATACAGACCCATTGGTTCTGTGCATCTTCTCGCATTATCGACATCACAACCTTTGGTCATGTCGTGGGTCTCGATAATTGATGGTAGGACTTGCCTGGCCATGGAACTGGCAATTTATCCTATTTGATCTATATGTCAACTTTATTCGACACGACTTGTTCTTTCTCGGTCTTACTCAGATTCTTCACTTGCGCTTCCCTTTTCATAGCCTCTGCCAAGGTTTCAAACTCTTCGTGATAAATGATCTTAACAGGTCGGCGAGCTCGAGTGTACTTAGCTCCTTTACCTGAATTGTGTTTGTCTTCCCTGGCCCGAAGGTCAAGACAAGATCCGCTGTAAAGCGAGTTGTCCGAGCATCTGGCGAGGTAGAAGTAGAAAGGCATGTGCTCAAGTATATGCTAAGTCCAAAGAGAAGTAATTCCACCCGTTATTCTTTGCACAAATCTGATGTCAATTTATACTTAAACTATGGCCCGTTCGTCCCTCCTTCGCCCCTTAGGGGCTTCGGAAGGGCGGGAGCCGAGATTAGGTTATACTATTCTCATAAGTTCATTCTGTACCAAGGCCCGTTCGTCTAGTGGTTAGG
>DCXE01000068.1 GCA_002328295.1 Candidatus Peribacter sp. UBA2144
AGAGGGAATAATATTTATCGCTGCCTCTGAATTAAATGCTTCTTCTGACATATCAAACAAGGCAGCCATAGATTCTTTTTGCGCTGTCATTTGTTGCCCAGCACGGTCAAGAATGTAGTCGTATACCACATCGCCATGGTTACATAGTGCCTCAAAAACAAATGGATCACGTTTTAACCCTGCAAAAACTGCAGCTTTAGCAACTTGTGGATGTTGAGCACTTAACCTCCGAAGAGCATGCCATGGAGGTAGCTCTGGTATGTATTCATTTTCTTCGTCATCTCCATCTGAATCATCAGTTGAACTTTCCCAACTAAAACGGTCTTCATCATCGTCGAAATCATCACTTTCATCACCATAAATACCTTGTCCATAATCTGTATCGTAAAAGCTTTTCACTTCTTCTTCTTCTTCTTCTTCTTGGTCTATCTCTTCTCTACGCAAATCCTTACTTTCAACAATTGCATCTACATTAGGGAAGGAAAACTGATTCCATTTTATACCTCTTAAGAAGTTAACTCCTTTTAGAGTTCCATGCAGATTTTCACTTTCAACCACCTGAACCAGTTTGTCTGCTGCTTGTAAAACAGCTTCTTTGTCTATTTCCTCTTCATTAATTCCATCAACTGTTTCAACAAATTTAGCAATCGCGGTGCCAACTTTTCTTAGTCTCCCTAGTGGTTTTGAAGAACGTGTAAGCGATCTAAGTTCTCCATATAGATAGTCCAAGTGACTAAAGCGTCGCTTTGCATCTTCATGCTCATCATCATCGGAGATTGTAAGCAATGTATCCGCCAACCTATGAATTGCACCCATGTCTTTACTAGTTTCTACTGACTCTCTTAATGATTTTATTTCGTCTCCTATATCCGTAATGCGAGTGCTGTATCTACGATCTAATGCGGATAATATTCTACCTAATGTATCCAATTTTTCTGATACTGTAGCAGCTTCATAATTTTCAACTTCAGAAAGACGATTTGCTAGATATGACTGGTGTTGTGCATTATTTACTACAGTCATTATTCTATCGCTGTTGTTGTAATCGGGTAACTCATTTTCTTCTGGTGCAAGCTCACCATTCTCTTTGCGAAGGTATGCAAGTGTATCACTGACAACAGAACGGATATTATCATGCGTAGGATGAACATCCATGTACTTAGACCAGCTGTCATATGCTTTCAGTTGAGAATTCATAACATTATATATGCCTGAAGTACCATCTTCATCCATCACGCGTTCGGGGTTTAATCCAAGCTCTCTACCATGTTCATACATGATGGCTAATGGCAATGCGTATGCAAAACCTTCTTCAATTTTTGAATTAGGAATATTGCCATATACCTTACGCATTTTCATGTGAGTCATTTCGTGGCAAAGAATTGCTGCCAAATCATGTGGAGATGTTACAAATGGTCTAAAAACCTTACCTTCTTTTTCTTTGCTCTTGTATTCTCTGAATAATCCTTCTGTAAGCACAATGATAGGTGGCTTACTGTGTCTCATAAACCATGCATTTGGCTCTTTTTGTTTAGAGAGCATAAATCTAACAGGTTCTTTCTCAAAGTCATGGTGCTTAAATTCATAATGTGGCAAATGTGCCTTGCTAGGGTCTTCTTTGTACAAGGTAGCTACAAAAGTTTGTATCATATCTTGAAATTCCTTACCTTCGGCTGAGCTTGGCTCAACCAATCGCCAAGATTCTGCAATTGGCAGTGGAATCTCTCCTTTTTCTAAAGCTTCAATGATGGCATCTTTTTCTTCAGCGTCATCATCAGGCTCGTCTCCGTTACCCTCTGTGTCATCAGCTATTTCATCTTCATCCAATTCATCTATTTCTACCATGCTAGTATCTGCTGTAGCTGCCATTCTTAACCGATAGCCACTAGCAAGCCTACCTGTGGAGATAGTTGGCTGTTCAGGAATGGTGTTTTTAGGGTCTAAGCGTTCATCTAGTAAATCTCTAATTCGTGTACGACCTTCATCAACATCTTTGAGGTTGTTTTTAGGGGGAATCTTGGAAGTTCCAGCCAAATCTTTGTTTTCATCTAATGGTTGCATCATTGTATTTTATCGCATTTATTGGATGATATCTATCCTTTATATGCAATTCAAGCCACTAAGCAACATAACAAAGTTCCTTTTTCTCTTCCTCAAACTCCAACATCTCCAACCTTCTATTCAATTCCGTCAGCCCAGAAAGTAGAGTAAGGATGTCTCCGTAGGGTTCCTTTTTCAACTGATAAGCTCCACCTTAATCGAGTTAAAAAGTGCTATTCCTACAGCATTATCCGCCCCTCCTTCAGCAACAACCTCTCCTTAAAATTCCTCAGCACATTGCTTTTCTCTAAACTCGATCCCTCACGAAAAATCCCAATCAAGTATTCTTCAATGCTGATAGGATCGTTCTCTGGTCGGAAGCGATTAATCTTCGCAAGATCCTCTTTAATTCTGCGGTTTAACCGTAGGTGTTTCTCTTTAATCTTGCCAATAATGGCGGCTGCCTCTTCAAACAGTGCTTCCTCTCGTATGTACTTACATTTACACACTCTCGTACCACCATACTTATTGCACTTGTAATACACATAGGTTTTACCGTGCCGATTCGTATGTTCAGTGCCACTAACACCAGACCCACATTCCGCACACTTCAGTACTTGATTGAAGTAAAAATTCTTACGACCCCATTTACCCTTAGCCGTGCGTTTAAGGCTACCTTGTACCTTGGTGAATAATTCCTTGCTAATAATAGGCTTATGATTCCCTTGGTATCGAATACCTCCGTACACAAATTCTCCGTAATAAAAGGGCTCTTGAAGTATGTTAAAGATACGGCTAAACCCCACCGTACCACCACTAATATTTCTAAATCCTTCCTGTTGTAGTTTTTCTTTTGCCTCTCTGCCTGTCATACCTTTCTCGGCTATGTTGGTAAAAAGTTTCTTAATGTACGGTGCTCGTTCTTCATCTACCACTATAGAACTAGGATCACCAAAGCGGTCGGCTCGCACCAGCTTATAGCCAATAGGAGGTCGACCTGGTCGTACTCCCATCTCACACTTGGTACGCAGGCCACGTTTTACATTCTTACTTCGATTATCGTTCTCTAGCTTCGCTTGACTACAAAGAATCATCAGTAAAAACTTTTCGTCTGGGGTGTTGGTAAAGGTTTGTCCGCTCGTTTGAATTTGCACCAGTACCTGTTGATCCATTAAGTCGACTAGCTTTCCTAGGTCACCAGCATTTCTACTTAAGCGATCTGGTGCCCACGTTAAGATTGCGTTGAATCTTCGTTCTTGGAGTCCTATTAGTAGGCTTTGATATCCTTTTCTTCCGCCAGAATCTTTAGCAGATTTACTTTCTTGAATCGTTTCTACAACTTTAAGACCCTGTTTATCTGCAATCTTCTGCATGGCTGCAATCTGTGAATCAATGGAAAGAGCTTGTCGCTCATCTGATTCAGATGATTTACGAGCGTAGAGGCAGTGGGTAGTCTTTTCCATGTACCTCATGGATGACGCAACCGCGTCCCAAAGGCTAGGCGATTTTACGCTTAAATACATCTTCTAAAGAACTAGAATTTGTTATTCTATAAATATGTCAAGCCCTTGCAAACGGAACAGAATTTCCCCCTTTTTATAGGTGTTCCATTTGTTCCATTTCTCCTTTTTTTATAGTGTCTCATTTGTCTCAATTTAAAGACAAGAATACTATTCAAAGGGTAGGAGACCTGTATGCTCCGCCATGGCCACTCACTTCGTTCGGGTTCATAGCAAGCCACCAGAGCTGATATAGCCTTATAAGAGCCCAATTTGCGACTTTCCGCTACCTTGAAAGGAAAGATTTATAGTTCTTGTTGGGCTAGATTGACTAATATAGTTCAACTGGAGATTTTGGCTTGTATTAGCCAATTCGCGATAGAATATGCAATTTTCCCACATAATGCGCTCGATCTGTCAATTGAAAATTCACTCTAAAACACCCAATTGAATCAAGAATTTGCTTGCAGAGCTCCTCGGGACATGCGTAAAATCTCCATGTTCTTTAATTACTTACCCACTACTCCTATGAGTTACGTAGTAGCTTCCAAGATCAAAGATCTTGTAAAAGCAAAAGGTATGATGTCATCTGGTGACCTCTCAGACGCTGCAAGCGCACTTCTAGAGGACGCAGTTTCCAAAGCTGTCGCACGCGCAAAAGCAAACGGCAGAAAGACTGTTCGCCCAGAAGACCTTTAGTCTTAATTCGTTAAGTAATCAAAAAGGACACCGCGTGGTGTCTTTTTTGATTGTAAGAAATACAAAATACGAAACACGAAACAAATTAAAAATCCGAAAAAATAAAGTTTCAGATTTTGTATTTCGGATTTGTTTCAGATTTCGGATTTAGAATTTGAATTAGTTATTAACCGCGCTTCAATTCCGAATCTATGAATTGTTGTAGATCCCCATCTAACACATCCTCCGTATCACTTGTCTCAACTTCAGTCCTCAAGTCCTTAACCATCTGATATGGATGTAAGACGTAACTTCTAATTTGCTGTCCGAAGTCTGCACTTTTGGTTGCCCCCTTTAATTCCTTTTTCTTTTCGGTGTCTTCTTCACGTTGTTTTTCCAAAAGCTTAGCTCGCAGAATATTCATAGCTTGTATCCTGTTTTGTTGTTGGCTTCTTTCATTCTGACATGAAACAACTATGCCGCTAGGTGCGTGAGTAATTCTTACGGCTGAGTCAGTAACATTAACATGTTGTCCTCCTGCTCCGCTCGATCTGAATGTATCGACTCGTAAATCTTTTTCATCAATTTCAACTTCAGTCGACTCAGCAATTTCCGGAATAACTTCCACTAGAGCAAAACTAGTTTGCCTCAGATTTTTTGCATTAAAAGGGGAGAGGCGAACTAGGCGATGTGTTCCGCGTTCACATTTCAGATATCCATAAGAAGGAGATCCTGTTACATGAACTGTTACTGATTTAATTCCTGCTTCCTGCCCATTAGTTTTTTCCAAAGTATCTGTCTTCCATCCCTGTCTTTCGCAGTACCTCAGATACATTCTAAGAAGCATCTCCGCCCAATCTTGCGCCTCGGTTCCTCCCGCACCTCCGCTGATTGAAAGATAACAGTTATTCATATCAAACTCTCCACTCAGATAAAGTTGCGTCTCAATTTCCTCCCACCTACTCAGCAATTTTGCTGTCTCTTCCTCCATACTGGGGCGATCGGATTCCTCAGCTTGTCCAATCAATTCAATTAAATCCCTTGTCTCCTCAGCCAAATCCCGCACAGGCTCCCATTGGCTTTTAAGTGCCTTTAGCTCTGTAAACAAGGCATTGGCAGCCTTTTGATCATCCCAAATATCAGGGGCTTGTGATTTCTTTTCAAGCTCGGCTATACACTCAGGAATCTTCCTGGCATCAAAGAGAGTCCTTCCCCGTGTTTACGGCTGTTTGAAGTTCCTTTAATTTAGTTAGCAAGTCCTCCATGAGGAAGGGGGAAAGTAAGTATCTGACTATTATTATAGCATTAGTGCCTCTGATACAGAATTGATAATTCAGAATTGATAATTGAGAATTAAAGAGTGTTAGAGCCAGGTATTTATAAGCATTACAAAGGCAAGAAATATCGTGTTCTTGGAATCGCCAAACATAGCGAAACCCTCGAAGATTTGGTTGTGTATGAGGCTTTGTATGAAAATGAGAATTCTAAGCTTTGGGTGAGGTCCGTGGATATGTTTAAGGAGCGATTAGTCATAAATGGCAGGGAAGTACCCAGATTTGAGTTTATTTCGTCACAATAAATCTTAACTGGCAAGTATCATAAATAGCTCTAAATCGCGTTTTCCGCTATAATTAGAGGATAGTAACTTGTATTGAGCCCGTCGAAATATGCCCAAAACAAATACAAAAACTTCAGCTACTCATCCATCTGTGGGAGACGTACTCCACCACGTTTCTGTGCCGTTTCTTATATTCACAGCAGTTCTTTTGGGATTCTTGTCATTATCAGCAACTTTGATTCTCCCTCAATTGACGCAGGTTGATATTGCTGGAAAAGAACACGATGCAGTAGAACTAAAGGAGCTTGTTAAGAAATTGGATACGAGAGTGCAGGAATTGGAGAGAGCAAGAGGAGAATTTGTAACCCCGCTTCGCGAGGGGCTTTTTGGAGATGCTATGGACCAGAAATACAACTCGAGAGATTTACTTTTGTTTAAATCTCAATTGGAGGAAATAACGCAACAAATTGAAACTGCCAGCCTACGCCAAGGCTACGGCCGGCGAGAAAACAAAGATACAATAAGTATTAGTTCGATGACGTTTGATCAGGAAGAGTTAAGTTTAAAAGTGGAAGGCAAGGTCCAGAATGTTGGCCCGAGAAGCATGACTGTTCTCGCACAATTTATAAATGCTGCACAAGAATCTAAGTGGGTCTCTGATATAAGCCCTCCGAAATTCACTCGCGAACATGACGACGAGAATGGTTTTTATTCTCCATTTATTTTCACACTTCTATTAAGTGAGTAAAGCTACAAGTTTCAGATTGGCTCTTGGCTGCTCGATGTTTGCACTCTCCTGCGTGTTTATTGCCCAGCATGCGCATGTGCTAAGCGAAGTGCAGACAGTCTCCGCACCGCTTGTTGCCAAACTTTCTGAACTTGAAAGGCGTGAAGATGCTTTGCAGGAACAGGTTGAATTGAGCGAGATACATGCAGCTGTAAAGCTTGGATCATTGGGAGAAAAACTGGATGTGTATGTTCTACCCAAAGAAACAGATTTCGAAAGGCTGATAGCAAGCTGGGAACTTCTTTCGGAAAATTTGAAAAAACAAGGCTACCTGGCAAAAATGTCTGATATATCTTTTGGAGATCCGGTTGATATGATCGAGTCTGGCGTAAGAGCTTCTCCTATGAGAGTTAATTTTGCGGTACATGAAAAAGGCATGGAATATATTACAAAGTTCATTCGTTTGGCAGGACTTCTAACAGTCGGAGATGCGATAACCGATGAACAATTAGGAAAACTGATGCATAGTACGGAGGAAGAGAACCCAGCGGGGATAGTTGCACTGGAACAGTTCTTGTCACTCGACTTAATCCGTTATGCCCGTGATGTTAGAGCTTTTGAAAGCAAGCTAAAGAGATCATTTACAAGCAATGCTTTTGCAAATACATTGCTGGAAGTAACACACGAATCACTTCTTTCTGATGCTAGGGATTTATTGGAGGGAGATTATGGACGATATATGCAGGAGGTGAATTTGTGGCCCATACAGTTTGTGACTCTTAAGTCAGCTAAAATGAGCGATGGTGGAGCGGAGGGATGGCATGTGCTTGAAATTGAGATATTAGTTTGGGAGCGAACTTAGAACTTAGAACTTAGA
>DCXE01000007.1:0-2139 GCA_002328295.1 Candidatus Peribacter sp. UBA2144
TTGGCAGGCTTCTTTGCATTCGCACTAGCTTTTGTGTTTTTCCTTTGGCAAATAAGCCATGGAGTAGAGCTGATAGAGGCTCGCACTACCACATTCACACTAGCAGTTTTGTTCGAGCTTTTCCTCGCATTCAACATCCGATCCAGAAGGCCTATTTGGAAGATTGGCTTCTTCAGTAACAAGTGGCTCATTGGAGCCGTCTGTGTTCCTCTTCTGTTACATTTAGCACTTCTTTACACTCCGCTTTCAACATTCTTCCGGCTAGTGCCTCTCGATCTAAACCAATGGGGACTTATATTCCTTTTGGCGTTCTCTGGGTTTGCGTTGTTTGAAGTTCTTAAACTTGTGCCCTCTAAATCTCGCTGATGCTCACCCAAATAGATTATCTGGCAATAGTCGTATATGCGGTTACGGTGCTGTAGATTGGGTACATCTCTGGACGAAAGCAGACGGCAGAGGGATATTTAATTTCTGACAGGAAGCTCGGGATAATAAATTCGGTTGCTACAATCAACGCATCGAAAACCGGAGCGATCATATTAGTTTTTACAGTCGGAGTTTATGAGTATGGATTAGCTGCGCTTTGGTACTTCATAGGAGTCCTTCTGGGATATGCCACATTCATTCCGTTTGCTGTGCATTTGCATAAATGTTCTGATGGAAAGTATTACACAATGGCAGAGTACTTTAGAAAGAAGTATGGAAAGGTATCTGGAATTGGAGCGACATTTGGAACACTCTCAGCTCAGATAGGATTTTTGTCTGTTAATCTGATTGCTTCTGCAAAAGTTCTTTCATTTTTTAGCCCCTTAAACTTCACGTGGTCCGCGATATTTGTAATGTCGATAGTGCTTATTTATATTTTAATTTCCGGATTCAAAGCTGTTGTTAGGACAGATATATTTCAATATCTTGCGATACTCTTCATACTCATTGCTTTCATGTTTCCACTGTCGCAAGGGACAAAGATACCTGCAGAAAATTGGGATCTATTCGGATCAGGTCCTGCTAATGTTCTAATATTCCTCGCTCTTGGTCTCTTGATCCCATTTGGCCAACCGGAACTATGGCAGAGGATTTATGCAATGCCGAGTGTGAAGAGAGTTAAGCAGGCATTCATTTATTCAATAATAGGATTCGTTCCTGTAATTATTGCTCTTACTGGGATTGCGCTTCTTATTAAAACTAAACTACCGAACATTGAACCGGATATTGCTCTCATTCATGGCCTTGCGAATCTGCTTCCTACGGGAATGTCCGGTCTTGCGGTTGTAGTGTTCTTCGCGTGCTTCATGTCATCAATCGATACTTATACTTACACTTCAGCCTCATCAATTGTTAAGGATATCTTTGGTCAGACCGATAAGAAGAAGGCAGTTGCTCAGATAAGACTTGTAACAATTCCTTTGATGATATTTGCGACTGCGATTTCGATTATCGTTCAGGACTTGATGAACGCAACGTTCATATTCGTTGGTACGTATCTGATTGTAGCCATTCCTGCAGTCGCAACATATTGCAATAAATCGATCAAATCGATAACGCTTGCGACATCATTTGTAGTGGGAATAGCGACGCTGCTTATTGTTGTAGGATTAGGACTGATGCAGCAAAATTTGGATCCTATGCTTGTTCCAAAAGTACTTGCAGGAAGTTTATTGGGACTAGTCTTGGGTGCAGTGATTTCTTGTTTCAAACCCAAACTAATTCAGGCTTAATTCTTCCACCTACTCTTCCTCATCAGCCCAAATATTATTAAGGCGAGGCCAATGGGCCACATCATATAGTTTTCGCTCCCAATTCCCACGATTGTGAAGATTACACCCAGAATAAACAAGGCTTTGTAATTGGGTTTATGTCTCGTTCCGCTAGCTTTAACTTGTGCCAGAGATACACACAGAAGACCCAAAATCAGAACGGATATCCCAAGCATGATTTTTTGCTCAAGTATCTCCCTTGGGGCATCGGAAGAAATCATTAGAAAACCTGCGAAGATCATAAAAGTGATAATTCCTGCCATAGCAATCCTAAGTCCGATTTTTATTTTCTTTGGAATTGGCTTTATGTAAGGCGCTGGTTCCTGATCGAGTGGAAGTTGTTGTTGATCCATAAATAAATTGATAATTGAGAATTGATAAT
>DCXE01000007.1:2454-7537 GCA_002328295.1 Candidatus Peribacter sp. UBA2144
GAGAATTGATAATTGAGAATTGCTCCTAATATCTTGCTTTACTTAGACACTAAATTTCTGGTGTATTATCCACCAATTCCATATAATTATAAAGGTTAGGAGAGGTGCCAGAGTGGTCGAATGGGACACACTGCTAATGTGTTGATCGAGCAATCGATCCGAGGGTTCGAATCCCTCCCTCTCCGCCATGTAGTACACTAATGGCACCTTGAAAAGCTTCAGTATGGAGAGTGAACTTCGGATTTTACACTCACAAAATCTCTGAATTCTCGTTCAAAATGCTGAAGGGGTACTAATCCTGCTCACTTAGCTTTACAGAGCACTAAGAGCACTTTGAAGAGTTTTGTACCTGCTATCATTAGTGATTGAACTTTCTTATTCTCGGACAGTGCTCACGTATTCTTAAACACCAATCCCATTAATTTCTGACTGTGTTCCTGATTGCAGAATTTGAATATTCGGTTGCTGACCACTCCAACGACCACCATCAATTGCAGCATAAATAGCTTCTATATCAGCAGGCGAAATTTCATGCTGCCTAATAACTGCAAACCAAGAAGGCCAACTTGCAGTTGGTGGTTTTACGTTCACACAACCAACAGGATCATTTTCGTCAAAATTTGTATCCAACTGGTCTCGTGAAAATCTTGTATCTACATATGCAGTTTCACGGTCAGTATTCAAGGTATCAACTTGATCAAGTAACATACGAGTTAACATTTTGGGATCATTTTTTAGAGCCAAATCAACTCTATTCTCTAAGGCACCATTATTACTTTCGATCATTACAGCTAGTCCTGATTCAGGCATAAAGACATTGCGCATGATTTCTCTGCCTGCTTCATCAGAAGCCTTTTTATCTAGTGCAAAGAATTGCCACTTTCTTCCGAGTCTCAGATACTCTGCAATACGATCTCTTTTGTCAAGTAATATACGCACGTCATCCGCCTGTAACTTTTGTTCCAGTTGCTGCAAGCGCCCTGTCTGATTTTCTTTAGCCGACATATGATCTGTGGATTTTTTCATGCTGCTCTGCATGAAGAGGTAACAGGTGATGCACTTCCCAGCACTACAAGCAAAAAACATTACTAGGCTCAGAAGCTTGGGAAAAATAATTATTCGATAACTATATCGTTCGGATGCAGCATTCTATCTGTAATGTTTTTCCGCCAATCCATTTCTAAATCATTTTGAGAAAGAATAAGAGTTGCTTTGTTATCCGCAGTAGGAGACCTGTATGCTCCGCCATTAATAAAGAAACAACGAATGTTGTAAGTTGTTTGTTGTTAGTTGTATCTACCTCATCACAAACAAATCTGGCCCGATTCCGTATTTGGATACAACTTCAAAGTCTCCTTCATTAACCTCGAATGTCTTTTCAATGATGTCCATAATCGGCTTTCTGACAACTATGCATCCCATGGATCCGTATCTGCCTGGACTTTGGAAGATTCTGTCCTCGTACTTGTACTCATGTATGCCGTAAGCAGTATGTTCATTTCCATCTTTAAATAGTCTGACAAAACGACCTGATGGACCAAATGTGACTCTATCCCCTTTAATTTCGAGTGACTTGGCTCTCCAATTCCAGTTAGGAGTTGCAGCATTGTAATATCTTCCTATGTAACTGACGTATTTCCTTTGACCTGTTACAAGCGAAAATCTGTAATATTTTCCATCGGAGTGGATCAAGTATCCAAAGTTCCCTTTTGTATCTATAAGCATTTTATCTCCAATTCTAGGCTGCCATTGAAGGAAACCTATTCGCTCAAAAAGAGACATTAGATTGTCCCCTTCGTTTGCGAACGAGGTTATTGGTGCGATTGCGGTTAATATGGCAATGCCTAAACACAAGCCTACAAGGGAAGACAGACTCTTATTCAAAGTAAACTATTCTACACACATGAGAAAATGTGTCAATGCTCAGAAATGGCTTGTAATAGGGAAAAAGCGATATTTTCAGGATATATTTATATGAGTTTCTTGTATAAATTATTTATACAACTTGATTATGTTTAAACACAGACTATACCACTCCGTTCCGCGCTTAGCGCGGAACTTCGAGGCATTATAGTAGTTTTATATAAAAAGGAGTATAAAATCACGAAATGCAGCACATTCCGGTTCTATTAAAGGAGGTAATTGAATTGCTTAATCCCAAGGATGGTCAGGTTGTTCTTGATGTCACTATTGGACTTGGAGGGCATGCAAAAGCGTTCTTAGTAAGAATCGGATCCAGAGGCAAATTGATAGGATTAGATGCGGATCAGAATAACCTTAGTTTAGCCAACGAGGCATTAGCTGAGTTTGGAAGTGCGGTAGAATTACATCTCACAAACTTCAGTCAGATAAATGAATTGAATATTCCAAAAGTTGATATTGTATTTGCAGACTTAGGACTTAGTTCGCCGCATATAGATGATCCGAATAGGGGATTTACTTTTCGGGAAGATGCATCTTTGGATATGAGGTATGACCAATCATCCGGAATTACAGCTTCCGAATTAATCTCCTCATTAAAAGAAGATGCACTAGCGAATGTACTTTGGAAATATGGTGAGCTGAGGACATCGAGAAGAATTGCAAAAATCATTAAAGAGTCAGACAAAGTTGATACAACATTCAAACTTAAGGAGTGCATCGAAAAGTCAGCTGGTTACAAAGCTAAGCATATTATTCCACAGGTATTTCAGGCCCTAAGAATTGCGGTTAATGATGAACTGGGTTCTTTAGAAATTTTGCTTAGTCAAGTTCCAGATTTAATTAAGCCCGGTGGACGAATTGGAATCATAAGCTATCACTCTCTTGAGGACAGGATGGTAAAACAGGCATTCAGAAAATTATCCGAGCCGGAGATAGATCCTGTTACAGGTCAGATTGTTAAGGCGGCTCCGTTTGAAATTGTTACAAAAAAGCCAATTGTACCGTCAGAATCGGAGATCGAAGCGAACCCACGAGCTAGAAGTGCTAAGCTTAGAATAATCAGCAGATTAGCCGATTAGCGGATTAGCTAATCTGCTAATTGCCAATCTGCTAATATGCTATAATGGCCTAAGCCTTCCATGCTTAACCCTTTCCAGTCATCCTCTGTAACTCAACGCTCGTCTCTGGGACGATTGATTAACCAAAGCACGATACTCCTGATGGTTGCAATCGGGTCGATTATTTTGATGCTTGCTCTCCTCATACTTTTCCATCAAAACGCAAATGCCACAAAGGGTTATACTCTTAGAAATCTGGAGAGAGAGCGCTCTCAGCTGCTTCTGGAAGAAGAGGTCCTAAAGATGCAGGTAGCAAAAGCACAAGCTTTGCATGAGCTGGAGGATGAGCCGCAGGTGCAAGCTATGGTACCAATTAAGAGGCCTAGGTACTCAGAAGGAGATGAAACAGTAGCAGATAAATAACAAAGTTAAGAATATTGTCAAGCACCGCAGGTAGAACCAAAAGTGCAAAAATGCTATAATATTTGGATATTAATGAGAAAAATAAAAATAAATATCGGCCTTGTTAGTTTAATAGCGGTGATCATAACTGGATTCGCAGTCGCCTCGTTGCAAGCCCAAGTAAGTTGTTTGGGGCAGCCATATGGAACTGAAGGATGTCCGCAAAAGGCAGATATGAATCTTGATGAACCAGATACAGATCCACCACCCAATTGTGGTGATGGATTACTCAATGATGATGAAGAGTGCGATGCTGGTAGATTCAATGGATTAAGCAAATGCACAGAAAAATGTAAAGTGCTCTACTGCGGAGACGATACAGTTTCTCCTCATATTGGAGAGGAATGCGAACCAAAAACGCAGGAGATATACGCAGTGGATCCGACAAGTGGACAGCTAACTCTGGAAGTTAAATATGTTGATGAAACTTGCGGAACAGTATGTGAACTTCCGGTTTGTACAGATACCGGTTTTTGTACGGGGGGATGTAATTATGAGTTTCTAGATGAATGTAATGAAGAGGATCCTGCCCAGCCCAGTCCTCCATCTGACGGAGATCCTGCACCCGATCCTAATGACCCCGTAACCCCCGCACCAGCACCTGGTGGAGGTGGTGTTACGCATCCTGCTGCCCCAGTAGTCTCGGACGGACCGGCATTATGTGGAAATGGATTACTGGAGCAAGGAGAAGAATGTGATGACGCCAACAAAAACAATTACGACGAATGCCCCAATGATTGTAAGCATTCTGTTTGTGGGGATGGAATACGTGAAGGCATTGAACAATGCGATGACGGGAATCACATTAATAACGACGAATGTCCCATTAATTGTAAAATGCCGTTTTGTGGAAATGGAATAAGAGAAGGACGGGAAGAGTGTGACGATGGAAACCGAAGTGATTTCGATGGTTGTCCAAATGATTGTATATCCCCAGTATGTGGCGATGATCATCGAGAAGGGAAAGAGGAATGCGATGATGGGAATATGATCGATGACGATGGATGTACCAATAGATGTAAGCTTGTAAGGTGCGGAGATGGAATTACCCAGAATGGAGAAGGGTGCGATGACGGAAACAAAGTCAATTCAGACTCATGCAGCAATAAGTGCAGGCAAGCAATATGTGGGGATGACATTGTGCAAGAAGGCGAGGAATGCGATGATGGGAACCAGATTAACACGGATGCTTGTACGAACTCTTGTACGAAATCTATTTGTGGAGACGGAACTGTACAGAAAGGAGAAGAATGCGATGATGGGAATCGTCAGCATTTTGATGAATGTCCGAACAATTGCTTACTGTCGATATGCGGAAATAGTGTAAAAGAAGGATTAGAAGAATGTGACGATGGTAACAAGAATAACAAGGATGATTGTCCAAGAGATTGTATGCTTGCAGAATGCGGTGATGGTGAAAAAGAGGGCAAGGAACAGTGCGATGATGGCAACGATGATGACGATGACGATTGCCCCAATCATTGCAGGCTTCCTGTTTGTGGTAATGGAATTCTAGAGAACGGTGAGGAATGCGATGATGACAATAAAAAGGATGATGATGGTTGTAGTTCTAAATGTGCAACCGAAGCCGTATGTGGCAATGACGAGGTGGAAGAAGATGAGGAGTGCGATGGTGGTGA
>DCXE01000002.1 GCA_002328295.1 Candidatus Peribacter sp. UBA2144
AAACTTGCAAGGCTGGCTTTTGCCAAGGGAACTGCAGGTGGATATGAACCATGTGGATTAATTTCAAGTCCTCCTTCCTCATTAGGTAAATCCAGCCGTATCCGTTCTTCTGTGAAATAAACCTTTCCGCGTAAGTTCCAGTTGTCGATCGTATCGTCTAGGTAAGGTGGAGTTAGCATTAGGAAAGTGATGCCGGAGAAGAGGATTTTGGTTAGAGTCCAGATTGTGAGAATGATTATTGTGTAACGAGTGAATAGTGAATAGTTAAAAGTGAATAGTGCCTTTTTATTATTCTTGCACTTGCGTATTGGTAAATGCATTAAGCCCAATACAATGGTCAGTCCAATCTGCACAACCAAGTATCCCTTCAAAGTCAGAGCAAGTCCGGTTGTAATATGCACAACAAATGTAACGAACATCATCATGGTCAGCCCCAAAAGAAAACCAAGAGCCCATCGTTCGAATCTGAACAAAACGGGAGTTTTCCATTCAAGTATTCTTAGAATCAGCCATCCCGAGATGGTTGGAAGTGCTAAGCCTGGAATTAACCAAAGAATTATCATTGTTTGCATCTAAGTAGGAAGGAGTAATCGCGATATTCTTTTTCTATGCTGCATGGTCCAGGGTGCAAGATGCCATCGGAAGTTATTAACTGACCTGAATCATTAATCACTGCATCATTTGTTCCAAATATCAGACCATAAGTTGTATTTTCCAAATTAGGTCCGGATTGAACAGGCTTTACAGGATAAGTTAGATACCTCATAGCCGAGAAATAAATTGTTTTACCTGGTCCTTTGAAAAAGTAAGATCCGCTCGAGGTCAAAGTTGGAATTGCATCCTCAGCTGTGTCGTGGAAACTTCTGTGTTTTCTTGCATTTCGTTCTCCCGGGTTTTTAAGTACATGATCTCTCCAGTCGGTTAAAGCATAGGAAAGAATTTCCGATCCCATTCTTAAATCAAGCACAATCCAAAGGCATCCAACAACGGTCAGAAAAGCTACAAGCGCTTTTGCTTGTGGCTGATTGTGTTTAACAATATTTTTCCCTGCCCGCAGTCCAAAGATTGCAAGGATGATGTACACGACCCACATTCCGGAATTTCCCAGAGGCGGATCCATCAAATACATATCTGCTCTGGCAATTGGATTAAAGTTTAACCACGGTCCCCAGAGGAAGTTGATTGCCTGAGGAGCGTAAACATCAAATTTCCAAAGGCTAAGCGCTCCATGAAATATTTTTTCAATAGGATTATAAGAAACGAATTCCATTTTCTCTATAAGTACTTGAGCGCCCTTAGGAATTCCAATACCAAATTCAGGAGCTCTGGAATTCCAGATTGATAAAGTACTCAGATCGATGTCGACCACTTGCGGTGCATCAGATTTCTCTAAAACAAAAGGAAGTTGGTTGTATCCTTTAACTGCAATATTAATTTCTTGCCACAAAAGTACAGCTTCCATGTCTCGAGCTGTTTGGATTGTTAAAATCACTGCATCAATTTTCTTCTTAAATTCCGGCTTGGTTGTCATGTATCCATCTTTGTCTGCAATTATCATTATTCCTTCCTGATACGACTTCACATTGGAAAAGCCTCTGACTTCCCATTTGCCCGGAGGAGTTTGCCCGTTTCTGAAGTCCCATTCGATCACACTCTTAGCTGATGCAGTTAGCGGGAGAATGGTCAGGAATATGCCAATGATTAGACGGCGAGGCATAGGGGTATTGAAGCCTGAAAAATGATTTAACGCAATTAAGGTAGTCAAGTAAATTTTCAATTTTCAATTTGAAATTTTCATTTAAGGTCCAAAATTCAATTTTACAAGTATTTATATTGAAACATTGAAAATTGTTTCATTTTAAATTGAATGAAAATTCTAAATTCTAAATTGAAAATTAGCTATTTATCTTCCTCAGCTATTTCAATATTCTCACCCCCTCCCTCAACAATCGCTTTAATCCTTCTTACTCCTGACGATGAACTCTCCTCTTTTTTAATCTTAAACTTACCAATCATGCCGGTACTTGCAACATGAGGACCTCCGCAGATTTCACAACTAAAGTCTCCGACAACATACACTTTAACCTCATTGCCATACCTATCATCAAAGACTCCGATTGCTCCTTCCTTTTTCGCTCCATCAACATCAGTCACATGAAAACTGATAGGCATGTCAGCTTCGATTGCTTCATTAACAAGCCTTTCAACTTCTGCAATTTGCTCCTTTGTCATTTTTTCCGGATGCGAGAAATCAAACCTCAGACGGTCAGCCGTAATGTTAGATCCCTTCTGATAAACATGATCACCGAGAACTTTCCTGAGCGCTGCATTAAGTAAGTGAGTCGCAGTATGAAGCTTTGTTGTTTCAGATGACTGGTCAGCCAATCCTCCACTGAATCTTTGCCCAGCTCCGGCTCGCGATAATTTCTGATGTTCTTCGAAAGATTGTTTAAATCCCTTCTCGTCGACTTTCAAGCCTTCTTCTTCTGCTAACTCCTTGGTCAATTCCAATGGGAAACCGTAAGTATCATATAAATGGAATGCGGTAACTCCATCAATTTCTGTTGATGCTTTCTCGACTGCTTTTTCGAATTGTTTCATTCCTTCCTTCAATGTTTTTCCAAACTGAAGTTCCTCGTTGCTCAAGGCATCTCGAATCTCTTTTTCCTTGGATTTAAGATTTCCATATATGTTTGAGTATTGTTTGATTACTTCGTCTGCAATTGTTGGAGTGAAAGTTCCGTCATGTTCGATCTTTAAATATCTTCCAGACCGAATTGCTCTCCTTATGAGTCTCCTTAGAACATAGCCTTGATCAACATTCGAAGGAAGTATGCCGTCGGCAATAATAAAAGTAGCAGCTTTAATGTGGTCAGTAATAATTCTTTGGTGCTTAAGTCCTTCAGCATCAGCCAAGGATTTTACTCTATCCATAATAGACTGAAGGCAGTCAGTCTCGTAAACATTCCCGCATTCCTGCATAACGGCTGCAACTCGTTCCAAGCCCATTCCCGTATCGACATTTTTTTGCTTTAAGGGTACGAACTCCATCTCATCTCCGGCTTCGCCGGAGGCCGCGATTTCGGAATCGCGGTTACGGGACTGCTGTTGGCTTCGATTATCGTCTCGGTTACCACTGCTTCGAGGCTGCTTGTTGTATTGCATGAACACGTCGTTCCAAACTTCCATCCATCCATAAGGATGCGTCTCGGGATTTCCTTTGGGATCATCTTCCTGCATCCAGACAAACATCTCCGTATCCGGTCCGCAGGGGCCGGTTTGTCCTGCGGGCTCCCACCAGTTATCTTCTTTGGGCAGAAAGCCAATCCGTTCTTCCGGTATTCCAACGCCCATCCAAAATTTAGCTGCTTCTTCATCCTTTGGAGCGTCATCATCTCCGCGAAAACATGTAATGGCCAATCTCTCCTTTGGGATCTCCAACACCTCAGTCAAAAACTCGAAACTCATCTTAATCGCTTCATCTTTGAAGTAATCACCCAAGCTCCAGTTCCCAAGCATCTCGAACATCGTCAGATGTGATTCATCACCAACCTCGTCAATATCCTGAGTTCTTATACACTTCTGGCAATCAGCGAGTCTCTTTCCGCCAGGATGCGGTTCGCCCAAGAGATAGGGGACCAGCGGGTGCATTCCAGCTGTGGTGAATAGTACTGTAGGGTCATTCTCTGGGATAAGAGGAGCTCCGGGAATGATTGTATGCCCCTTCGATTCGAAGAAATCGAGGTAGGATTGCCGTATATCGTCAGTGCTGGTTGGTTTCATGCGGATAACATAACAATCAACAGTCAACAGTCAACAATCAACAGTCAACTATTTGTGATAATACCACAATATGGTATATTGGTGGGCTATGGTTGCATTTAGATTCAGACAATTTAAGGTTTATCATGATGCGAAGCAATTTCGCAGTCATTGTCTGAAGCTCCTTGGCACGCTAAAAGCAAAACATGCTTATGATCTTGTGGATCAGATAAGAAGAGCAAGCCTTTCTATTGTTTTAAATATTGCTGAAGGTTCATCAAAAAGATCAGATATCGATTTTGCAAGGTTTCTAGAGACATCAACTGGCTCAGTTAATGAGGTAGTAGCTGGATTTGATATGGCCTGTGATGAAGATTTAATAACTCAGGATGAATATTCATTGATAGAGAAAGAGGGAGAAGAGATACTTAATCAATTAGGTGGCTTTATTAAAAATCTGCGAAGCAAGAAAAAAGTTGATAGTTGACTGTTGAGAGTCCGCCGCAGGCGGACATGTTGATTGTTACATCGTATTGCTTCGACGGTACAAGGGGTTTTCGCCCCTCAAAAAAATGTTTAATTGATCAGTAAAAAGTCAGGACACCGAGCCTTAAGCTAATCGGAAGGCCGGGGGAATTATTGACAAATATTACATGCCAGGGGTAGCATCAAGAGCTAATGAATCCTCAAATACCAGAAGTGCCGCATGTGATTCACTGCACCTTCGAAATGGGGGCGTTTCATAAAGAACATTTGGCACTGGCTGAGAAAGATAAATTGCAATATACTAGGGATTGGGAAGCAAGATTAGATGATCCAAATACTACGGAAGAAACTTTGATTGATGAGGGCCTACGTCCACCTAAAAGATATATTGTTCCTGCATTTTCTGATCAAATATCTACAGTTAATGAGGCTGTTGCGAGTCTAATAAGGATGTTGCTTGTAAAGCATTTAGGAGAAGAGATAAACGAAAGCAATAGGATTATGCTATTCGAAATGGCTATTCTCGAAGTTCTTCAGAATTCGGGTATGCATGCGTGTGAAGGAGTGCCCAGAGATGGCGTGCAGGTTCGCTTGTCATTTTTTGTTAATGAGCATAACGATGCGATAGTCCTATTAGGTGTAATAGATAATGGACCCAAATTTACACTCAATAGTGTTCCAGATTGTACAGCTGATGAAAACCTTGGAAAGGCAAGTGGCAGGGGTACAGAATATATGACCAATTTTGCTGATGATGCGTTTGTGAATGTGGACGAATTTGCGCATCCCGATGGTGGTGATCCAAAGCGCGGCAATGTTGTCATATTATTATTGCATATGAAGCAAGAAGAAGTGTCGAAAGCATTAGAATAAAAGCAATAGAGAGGCTTAACTTTTAAGGCGGAACAATCGCATGTAATGTAAGGGGGTTTTGGCACAGAACTAATTAATTTGGACAAAAACTCCGTTACTTACTGGATTAATGAGTGATTTGTTGTCTAACATGTATACATGCCAATTGAAGATGAAGAGAATTCATACGAAGAAGCGACAGATGTAGGGGATGGAGACGATCCAGATTTGGATGATTTTCAGGAGATAGATTCTGGTGATCTTCCTGTAGGCAAAGGAAATCAAGATCCTGAGCCGATTTTGCAAGCGAATGAAGAAGAACCATGGAGTAATGATCCTGTGAAGATGTACTTGACCCAGATGGGAGAATTTTCTTTGCTTCCGAGGCAGGAGGAAATAAGAGTTGCAAAAGAAATCGAAGTTAGAAGGAAAAGGTTTCGCGCAAAGCTTCTGGCATGCGACTTTGTAATACAGTATGCCGTTAGAACACTCAAGAAAGCTCATACTGGCGAGCTTCCTTTTGATCGAACTATACAAGTGAGTGTTTCAGATAGGCTAGAAAAAGATCAGATACTTGGAAGAATGCCACACAACTTTAGGACGCTTGATGTGCTTTTGAAAAGAAATAGAGCTGACTACAGAGTTGCTTTGGGGAAAGATCACGGAAAAATGGGAAAGAAAGGTGGAAAAAGACGAGAAGCTTGGAACAGGTTGCCGCGCAGAAGGGGAAGGGCAGTTCGACTTGTAGAAGAGATGGGACTAAGGACGAATAGAATTGAAGATATGCTTCCTGTGCTGGAGGATTTCAGCAAAAGAGTAGATGATATTCGCGACAAGATGGATACCGGCGAAGCAACCGAAGAAGAAATATTAGAGTGTCGCAATATATTAGCAACCACCCAAGAAACTCCGACAAGCCTGAGAGAACGAGTTGAATTTTTAAAAGAAGAATACAGCGAATATCAACAGGCAAAGAGAGGACTCAGCGAAGGAAACCTGAGGCTGGTTGTTTCCATTGCAAAGAAATACAGAAACAGAGGAGTCAGTTTCCTGGATCTAATTCAGGAAGGAAATGCTGGCCTTATACGCGCGGTAGATAAGTTTGAGTATCGCAGGGGATTCAAGTTCGCCACATATGCAACATGGTGGATAAGGCAGGCGATTACAAGGGCAGTTGCAGATCAGTACAGAACAATAAGAGTGCCAGTTCATATGACCGATACAATGAGTCGGGTTAGAAATGTCTCTAGGCAATTGCTGCAAGATAATGGTCGTGAACCTAGGATGGAGGAAGTTGCACGCAAAGCTGGGACAACAGAAGATGAGGCAAGAAGAATGCTTGCATTAAGCAGGCATCCAGTAAGTTTGAATGTGCCGGTAGGAAAAAATGAAGATTCCCATTTTGCGGAACTCATTACTGATCCTTCTACAGAAAATCCAGCGACTGGAGCGAACCGGGGAATGCTGCAAGATAGAATTAATGCAGTTCTAAAAACACTAAGCTATCGAGAAAGAGAAATAATTAAACTCAGGTACGGACTTGGAGATGGATATTCTTATACACTTGCGGAATGCGGACATATTTTTAAAGTTACACGCGAGCGCATTAGACAAATTGAGTGGAAAGCGTTTAGAAAACTTCAGGATCCGAACAGAAGTGCTGAATTAGCAGGGTTTTTAGATGGGGAGCATCTATAGTTCGCAGCTCGGATTAAAGTTGATGGGGAGAAGAAGTAGAACTAATAAAATTAAGTTTGCGTATATAGAACAACTATTTAGTTAAATAGTTGATTTGATATAAATACGATTGGTGCTTTTCATGTGGGGATTATATGGAGCCATTACATTTGGTGCTTTTCATGTGGGAGATTATAAGTAAACTAATTCCGGAATTAGTTTACTTAGTAAAGCTTTGGTAATAATATAAAGGTATGAATAAACGCATATTAGTGGAAAGGCAATTGCGCGCTTTGGCTGGCAGAAAACGTTTAGAAATAATCTCATATTTAAAAAAGAATAAGTCTTCATCTTCTGCCAACATTGCAAAAAGAATTGGTCTCTCGCGGCAGGCTACTTCTCAGCACTTAAGCATATTAGCATCAGCCAATATAGTTACTTTTAAAAAGCGCGGCCTGTTCGTTACATATAGATTATTTGTACCGCAAAGTTCGATTGTAAGAAAAGTACTTCAAGAGCTTTGATTTTATTTATAAAACTTCCCAAGTTCTGCAACTGCTATGGCCAAATATTGAGAGAAGGGAACATTTTCATGGATGGTAATATCAGAGACTTCTTCATAAAGGGGATTTCTTTTTGCAAGCAACTCAGTTGCAATCAGTTCCGGATCCTTGTTCGTAAACTCGTGGCGCTCCTTCTTAGCTTCTGCAATATGCTTCTTCACCTTATCTTTACCAGCCTTTATCCAGATGACTGCTGACTTTTCTTTAAGTGCTGATCGAACTTCAGCTGACTCGAGCGCCCCTCCACCTGTAACGATTAGATTTCCGGATTTAAGCGATTTGAGTATCAACTCTGTTTCAATCTTCCTGAAATCTTCTTCGCTGTTCTTTTTAATAAAATCTTTAATTACTCCGTGCTTCTTCAAAAACTCCTGATCAATATCAATTCTGTTCAGTTTAAGTTTGGACGCAAGACGTTTGCCAAAGTTAGATTTGCCTACGGCGTTCATTCCAACAATTGCGACGCACCAGTTGGTATTGTTTTTGCCTCTAATTGGCTTCTTGAATATCTTGAACATGATAATTACATTCTCTCCGGCATCTCGAAGTGAAGCAAATCAGATGCATTTCGAATGACTTGTTGGCAAGCTTTTACAAGTGCAACTCTGAATGACTTAAGTGGCTCCGGAGCTTTATTTACATCTTGTGATTGATAGAAAGTGTTAACAAGCTGAGTCAGAGAGTCCAGCATGTTTGCGATCTTATGAGGTGAGTTGCTTTTCATGGCTTCGCTGACTGTATTTGGGAACGCAGAAAGAACGACTAGGATTTTCTTTTCCACCTGAGATATGTCGTCAGGCACTTCAAATTTATCTGAATAATTTTCCGCTTTCTTCAAAATACTGCCAAGTCGGCAATAAGTGTATTGGATGTATGGGCACCCTCCAGAATCAAGCGACTTCGCCGCATCTGGATTAAACTCAATATCTTTTTCTCGATCCTGCCTCAGATCATTATAAATAACGGTTCCGATTCCAACTTTGTTTGCAATTAATTTTTCTTCCGCAGTAAGATCCGATTTTTCTCCTGTGTCTGCCTTCCGCTTCTTTATTAGCTCCTCGGCTGCTTCAACTGTTTCATCCAGTATGTCATTCAATAGTATTACTTTGCCTTCACGCGTTTTCATCTTCTTTCCCTCCATGTTCAGATGTCCAAATGCAATGTGCTGAGCTTTTCCAAGTTTGCAAATCCCAAGCTGGTCGGCGATGTTGTAAAGCATCATCATGTGAGGTTTCTGCTCTTTGCCGATAATGTACAAAAGTCTTTCTGCTCCCAAATCAGTCGAACGATATTTAATTGTTGCAATATCACGCGTCAGGTACAGCGTTCCACCACTTGGTTTAACAATGATTTCATCTTTCCACACCATATCTTCAGCCTTATCATTTTTATTAACCCTTGTCTTCATTACATTCGGGTTTTCTTTGCCAGTGGAAGGGTCAGATAGCGGTTGGCCTGGAAATACAACCGCACCTTCTTCATTTTTCTTGAAAACGTTTTTCTTTAGGCCTTCTTGCACTTCACCCTCCATCTTGTCCTCGTAAAAACTCTCTCCCATCATGCCGTCAAAAGGGACGTGGATTTTGTCATAAACTTTGTAAAAACACTCCATGCTCCACTCCCGAATCTTGAACCAAAGGTCAATCAATTCATCATCTCCTTGCTCAAGCTTTAGCGATAACTCCCGTGCTTCGTCCATTGCTTTGGGGTCCTTGATCGATTCTTCACCAAATTTCCTATAAATGCGCATAAGAGTTCCAGAGGGATCAGCCTCCAATTCATTTTTAAACTCATCCCCTCGCTCAGACATCTCTTTATTATATTGATAAATAACCTTACCGAATGTAGTCCCCGTATCGCCTAAGTGATTTATTCCAAAACTCACGTATCCTCCTGCCTCATAAATCTTGTAAAGCGAGTATCCAATTATTGTTGAACGCAAATGTCCGGCAGTCATATCCTTTGCAATATTCGGGGCTGAGTAATCCAGAATAACAACTTTTCCATCACCTTCATTAAACGAGCCGAAATCGTCAGAAAGTTTCTTGATTTCATCTAGCACTCCAACAGAGTATGACGTGTGATTAAGTTTTATATTTACAAATGCTCCGCCCTTAAGAGGGATTACATCAACTGTACTTACAACATCTAGATTAGTAATTTCATCAGCCAGTTCTTTTGCTACTTCTTCTGGGTCTTTGCCCGCTTCTCGTGCAACGCTTCCTACGTTGAATGCAAGATCCACACCTTCTGTACCTTTGAGCTTGGCTGGCGGTTGAGTGATCTTGAAGGCCTCGGGATTAAGCTTTAATTTTTTTGCAAT
>DCXE01000064.1 GCA_002328295.1 Candidatus Peribacter sp. UBA2144
TCTGCTTGGAACACTGCGTCATATTCATGAAGGCGATAAGAGAGTTGAGAAGGGAAACTTCGATTACCGCGGACTCCGTGGAATTACTCTCAGAGGAAAAACGATCGGAGTTGTGGGGACAGGAAAAATTGGAGCGCACGTTTGCAGAGTCGCGCACGGCTTTGGAATGAAAGTCATGGCAGTTGATATGTGCAGAACATTGGAACTTGAAGAGCTTTTCGGAGTTAAGTATGTAGAGCTAGAGGAACTGATTAAGAATGCTGACATTATTTCCCTTCACCTCCCCCTTCTTGATGCAACCAAACACATAATCGACAAAGAAGAGTTTGATCAGATGAAAGACGGTGCAATTCTCGTCAACACCGCACGTGGAGGACTGATTAATACCGATGCACTAGTTGAAGCACTTGAAAGCGGCAAAATTTCCAAAGCACTTCTGGATGTGTTGGAGAACGAGAAGGATTACGAAGGAAACAAAGAGTTGATTGAACATCCGAACGCAATCACAACTCCCCATATAGCTTTCTATTCAGACGAAAGCATGAAAAACATGTACGACGATTGTTTCGAGTCAATTGAGCAATTCACAGCAGGCAAAGAGCCTGAACACGTCGTTAAGCCGCCTAAGGTTGTATGTGACCTTCCGGAGTTGAAGAAAAAATAATTGACTTCATAATCGAAATATAACAGACTGAAATAGTCATGCAGTTCTTCTCATCCACCAAGAAGATGAAGAAGACCTCCCTAGCGGGAAGGTAAGCTGCTGACGCGTTAGTATTTTAGTCACTGCCCCTTCCCAAAGGGGTTTTATTTTATTTATTTCCAATTTCCATCATGAATGCACCACAACCAAGAATTGCAGAAGGAACATCATTTGCCCCTCCAATCGAGAAGGGATGCAAGGTAGTCGATGGTGCAGTTGAGGATCATAATGGTTATTACAGATTCCTAATCAGATATGATGGTCCGCCTGATGGCTTTATAACTGAGCACATCAAAACAGCAAGGCTCGCCGGAACGCAGGGTGAAATGTTCTGCGGCCGCAATGATGTTTACGGACTTCTGATTCCATGTAGAAATCTAACTCAATTTGAAGTTTTCGATGTTCGGCGAAAGTTGGTTGAAGCAGGTATACCTATCGTACTTGAGCAATGGGTTGTGGAAGATAATGGACAAGCTTAGTGTATGTACAATGTACATACAGTCCCAAAATAAACTTGAGCATAAGTTATTTGTAATACACCCCATTCTGGTATCATAAACAGCACCACTGGGGAGTCGCCAAGTGGTAAGGCACTGGGTTCTGGTCCCAGCATTCGGGGGTTCGAATCCCTCCTCCCCAGCCACAAATTCGGAAAATGCAGCTCGTCTGCATTTTACGGATTTGGTAGACTGACGAGGGATGAGAAGCCTGTCCTGAGCGACGAGCGCGAAGCGCGAGGAGTCGAAGGGAATCCCTCCTCCCCAGCCAAAATATGAATATAACACTCGAGATAATCGGCCTAATCGCAGCAGTCATCGTAATCGGCGTAATCGCCGCGCTTTTTGGGATCCCTGCATTCGTTCCAGACAAAAGGCCGGATAAGGAAACTGTAAAAGTGATAGCTTTTATTGCAGGCCTAATTGCTGTTGTAATAATCGTAACCGTTTTATGGGAGAAGTTTGCTTAGTCTTTCTTCCAACTGCTCAATACCTAAGTTGCCCGGAGCACCCGGGCTTAGCTTCGACTTGATGTTTGCTTGCAAATCAAAATCTGACTGAGGCATCTCTGATGCTTTTTTATAAGCTTCTCTGAACGGGATCCCATCTTTGGCAACCATCTCGTTTGCAATATCTGCCATGAAGATATCTGGCTTTACTTTAGCTTCAATATTTTCTCTGACAGGTTCCAGTCCATCCAAATACAAACTCGCAACTTCCAAACTGTTTACCAAGATGTCAGCACTTTCCATTACAGGTTTCTTCATAAGTTGAAAGTCTCTGTGATATCCGGAAATTAATCCTTTCGAAAGATCTTGTACAAGATGTTGAGCGGCTACGACTCTGCATAAGTTTCCTCTGAGTATCTCGAGTCCATCCACATTTCTCTTTTGCGGCATAATGCTAGAACCTGTGACGACTGAGTTGTCTGCTTTGAAGAATTCAAACTCGCGAGATGTAAACAAGATCATGTCAGTTGCAAACTTAGAAAGCGTCATCATTACTTGAACCAAAGCTTCTAAGTATGCACTTTCAAATTTCCCTCTGCTGTTTTGGCAGTAAAGCGAATTGTTCTGTACGCTCTTGAATCCTAAATCCTGAGCGACTTGATCTCGCTCAAGAGGAAACGCAACTCCATACCCTGCCGCGCTTCCGAGGGGGCTTTTATCTATATGCCCCCCAATTGCTTTTATTAGCTCGGCATCATCGACTAACGATTCCGCAAAGCTCATGTAATAATGCCCCAAGGAACTAAGCATCGCTTGCTGAGTATGCGTGTACCCAGGCATAGGGACATCCTGATATTGTTTTGCCTTAGCCAAAAACTCACGGCTTAAGTTTACGGCTCCCTTTTGAATCTGATCTAATTGATTCTTCATGTAGAGCCTAAGTGCCACAAGAACCTGGTCATTCCTGCTTCTTCCCGTATGAATTTTTTTGCCCGTTTCACCTAACCTGAACACCATAAAATTCTCGATAACCGTATGGCAATCTTCGTCTTCGACTCTGATCTCAATTTTTCTTTTTGTCCAAAGAATTATCAACTCGTTTAAACAATCTATGATTAAATCAAGTTCAGCTGAAGTTAGGACGCCTATCTTATGCAAACCCTTTGCATGTGCCTTGCTTGCACGTATGTCATACGGCATCAAAACCATATCAAGCACAACGTCATCCCCGGCTGTGTAAGCCTCGATCTTGGGATTAAGTTTTGCCGACCTGTCCTGAGCCGGGCCGATGGATGACTTGGACCATAGCTTGCTCATTTTATTGGTTGAGATGAGGTTGAACATTATACGCTGTTTTCTGAGGTAAGTTGTAAATTTCTATAAACCCAGGTGAAGCATTTTGGTTGAAGCTTAAGTTCTTTTCAAACGTAGCAAGATCCGCATTGAACAATGAATAATGTGATTCAACTGCAACAGCATCTATATTTCCTTTGTACAATCTGACCTTTACGGAACCTGTTACATTTTCGTTTACTGAGTCTTGGAATGCATGCAGTGCTTTCATTGTCGGCTCGAACCATTGCGCACCATAACAAAGATATGCCCATTTTTCGTCGATGATCTTTTTCATTTCATTCTGATTTCGCGTTGAGACTAATTTTTCGAGACGATCATGCGCCGTGATTAGAACTCGCGCACCTGGTGCTTCGTACACTCCTCTGACTTTTAGACCGACAAGCCTGTCCTCAATCAAATGCTCTATCCCAACTCCGTGCTTCGCTCCAATCTCGTTACACTTCATTACAATCTCCGCCATACTTAGCGGAATTTTGTTTAACGCAACCGGAACTCCTTTGATGAACTCAATTTCGAGAATCTCTTCCTGATCCGGAGCATCCTTTGGGTGTGTGCAAACTTCCAGAATATTCTCTAAGGGCGGAATAAGCTTAGGATCTTCGATTTCTCCTCCTTCGCCCGTAGAACCCCACATATTGTCATCATAGGAATAGGGCTTATCAGCCGTTTGTTTGATGGGGATGCCATGCTTGTGAGCGTATTCAATCTCTTCCTGTCTTCCCATCCCCCATTCCCTTACAGGTGCGATAATTTTCATATTTGGATCAAGCGTGGTGATGTAGTTCTCGAATCGAACCTGGTCGTTTCCTTTACCGGTTGACCCGTGCGCTATTACAGTCGCTCCGTATTGATGCGCGACTTCAACTGCTACCTGAGATAATGTGACTCGCCCAAGCGGAGTTGAGAGATGATACCCACCTTGGTAATCGGCATTTGCCTTGAT
>DCXE01000093.1:0-17790 GCA_002328295.1 Candidatus Peribacter sp. UBA2144
TTCGCGATCTTTAAACATTTCGTACAAACTCTGTTTCTCCGCTTCCTGAAGTTTTTGAAGAATTACTTGCTTAGCCGCCTGTGCTGCAATGCGTCCGTATCCTACCGGAGTTACATCGATTTCAATTTCATCTCCTGCTTCTGTCCCCGGCTTGATCTTGTTTGCATCGGCAACAGAAATCTCGAAGTTATCATTTTCAACATCATCAACAACTTCTTTGACCAACAGAATTGTCGGCATGTCGCGTCCTTCTTTCAGATCAACGCGTATCTCTTGCTCTTTGTTTCCAAAGTCTTTTCGGTATGCTGTTGCAATTGCTTGCTTAACTGCATCCAGAACCTGAGTCGGGCTCACGTTCTTTTCGGAACAAATCTGGTTAATGGCGGCGAGGAATGAAGCTCTCATGATAATAATTGAGAATTAATAATGATGAAAAAATCACCGTCTTGATCACAAGACAGTGAAACTTAATTACGTAGTTATTGTACACCTTTCTTTGCAGGAAGCAAGATAAAAAGGCTATGGATGAGAGAATATCGGGATCCATAGCGTGCTTCAGACGTAAGTGGTATTTGTCAGCAGGAGCCAGCCTACCAAAATCCATTTCCTACGCACTTCTCTCTCTTTAGGAGGGAACCGCATTGGCTTATGGGAAGCCAACCAGTATCAACGAAGCCTTCGAATTTTTTCGGAGATCGATTCTAAGGCTTCACCCAAATCACCGTGGAAGAAACCGGGTGCTGAAGCTCATACACAATACAATTCTATGGATAGATGTCAAATTGGAATAACGCTAGAATATCGGTGCATATATGAGTGCTCTATTTTCAACCATAATAGTAGCGTCAGCCCTGAGCCTCGGCTTCGCTCTTCTGGTTGATCAGTTTCTAGTTGAACGAATTGCAATCATTGGTTCATTCATTGGATTGGAGCGCACATTAAACTCAGGAGTCGCCTTTGGAATAAATCTGCCTGAGCATTTCCAAATGTTTGTTATCTTTCTGGCTCTATTTTTCGTGGCTTGGTATGCATCAAAAGATGCCAAAACAAATGCAAGTAAAGTTGGATTCGGACTAATAATTGGCGGAGGGTTGGCAAATATCATTGATAGACTGCTCGATGGAACGGTTACAGATTTCTTTCAAGTTGGCAGTTTTCCTGTGTTTAACGCGGCGGATAGCTGTATAACGGTGGGGATAATCATGCTTTTTATTGATATGGTGGTTATTGGCAGGAAAAAATAAGAGCAATTGGCTATTAGCCATTGGCTTTTGGCTTTTTTAATAGAGTAGCTAATTGCCAACTGCCAATTGCCAACTGCTGGTCGCTTGCAACTCTATATTGTATCGAATTAATTGCATTTTTGGTTCACATATACGCTACAATGTCTCCCCCTAACCAAATGGACCCGTCTCATACAATCGAAAAAACGGCCGCGCAGATTTCTAAGTCTGCAATTGATAATGCTGTTAAGTCAGTTACGGCTCAGACGGACATCCGTTATCGCATTCGGGGAGGCAAGCCACTTAAGGGAGATGTAAACATAAGCGGTTCCAAAAATGCGGTGTTGCCTTTGATTGCACTGAGCATCTTGGGAGACGGAGAGACAGTGCTTACAAATGTTCCGGACTTAAGGGATGTAAGAATGATGCTTGAGATTCTGAATTACCTTGGTGCGGAAACAAGTTTTACAGATGGAACACTTCGAATCAGAACGCATTCAATTCAAAGTAAAACAATTCCAATAGACTTAGTCGGCAAACTTCGCGGATCGATAGTTCTGATGGGCCCGCTTCTTGCGCGGTTCGGAGTTGTAGAGATGGCGTTTCCAGGGGGATGCATTCTTGGCAAGCGTCCTGTTGATGCGCACATGGAGGCATTTAAGCAAATGGGAGCTGTTGATTCCAGCCAGGATGATGTGCTCCACCTGCAAGGTCAGTTGAAGCCTTCGCGCGTGATTCTTCCTGAGTTTTCTGTGACTGCAACGGAGAATGCAATTATGGCGGCGGCACTGGTTCCCGGCGAAACGCAGATTGATATGGCAGCAGCGGAACCTCATGTGCAGGAAGTTTGCAAAATGCTAATTGCAATGGGTGTGGAGATCGATGGAATTGGAACACACACAGTGAAAGTCAGAGGTAAACAAGTATTGCAAAGTACGACGCACAAAGTCACTTCAGACTACTTAGAAATCGGAGCGCTTGCATGTGCTGCAATTGTTACCGGCGGGAAAGTCCGATTGCACAACGTTGAGTTCGATCATCTCCTCTCATTTCTTGGAGCACTATCCCGCATGGGAATTGTTTGGAAATATGATGAGGCGGACAAAGTTTTGTTTATTGATGGAGAATTATCATCACTTAAATCAACTGGCGTCAGGACAAACATATTCCCAGGGTTTCCTACAGATCTTCTTCCTCCCCTTGGGGTTGTAATGACGCAGGCTGACGGAGTCAGCAGGGTGTTTGAGAGGCTATATGAAGGCCGTATGGCGTACTTATATGAGCTTGAGAAGATGGGAGCGCACATAGAGGTCCTAAACTCGCATCAGGCGCTTATACTCGGTTCTACGCAACTCAGAGGGCGAACTGTAGCCAGCAATGACATCAGAGCTGGTGCTGCAATGGTAGTTGCCGGACTTTGTGCGGAGGGTGAAACAGTTATTACGGATGTTAAATACATCGAGAGAGGATACGATCGATTGGAAGAAAAATTGAGGGGACTCGGTGCGGAGATAGAACGAATAACAAGTTGATTGGTTTACTGGTTTTTGGTTTTTAGTTCCTCTAATATCCAATTCGATATGCTTACATTCTCATTACAAAACTCAGGTACAGTTAAAGTTGTAAACGGCGGCAAGAAGCTGGTTGTTTTCCCGGACAAACCTGATCCCAAATTAGATTTGTCTCTTATGGCTCATTCTGAAGAGGAGCCAGGAGAAGGCGTTATTTCCTGGCCTGGTGAATATGATTTTGATGGACTCTCCGTTCGTGGGATTGGACATGGAGAGGGAGATAAGGTTTCATTCGTTATTGATGTTGATTATGTTAGATGTGCATTCCTTGCTTCTCCATTAGAAGAACTAAGCGATCACATTCTTGAGCTTCTGGGGGACATAGATGTTTTGTTCCTTCCTGCGGATGATGCAAAGCTTGGACAAAAAATAATTGATCAGTTGGATCCGCGCGCATTAATTCCATTAGAGATGAAAGACAAAGATGCCTATTCAGATTTGCTGGATAAATGCGGTGCGAAAGGAAACTCTCCGGAAAAAGAATTTAAAGTTAAAGGCAGGGGAGGCTTGAGGGCTGAGGGGAGAGAGGTTGTTGTTCTTAAATAGAATGGTGGTCCCAGTAGGAATCGAACCTACATTTACCCCTTAGGAGGGGGTTGTTCTATCCATTGAACTATGGGACCTTTAGTGGTCATTGTATCGAAACTGAATGCAGAAAGCTTTGCTTTCTGCACGCGCGACGGCGCCGTCGCGCGTGCGGCGCTTGCGCCGCACTTAGTTCGAATTTATCACACCATCAATCTCCTCAGCCATATCACGAGCCGCTTTAGCCGCTGCCTCTTTCCAGTCAGATCCATTAGATGCAAAGATAATTCCGCGGGATGAGTTTACGATTGCTCCCGTACCGTCAGGAATAAACCCGTCTTTAATATCTTTCGCTCCCCCACCCTGAGCACCATAACCGGGGATCAAGAATGGGCAATGCGGCATCAGCGTACGTAAGTATTTAAGTTCTTCGGGATAGGTTGCGCCTACAACTGCTCCAATTGCACTTAAGCTTGTCTCCGGTCCTAAAACTTCAGTTCCCCAAGCTTCAACAAGTTGTGCCATGTGTTCATGAATCGCCTCATCTCCTGTTGGCAGATCCTGAAGCTCCCCGGAACTTGGATTGGAAGTTTTTACAAGAACGAAAATACCTTTGTCATTCTCTTTGCATCTCTCAATGAATGGTCTAACCCCGTCCGACCCCAAGTAGGGTGAAACTGTCAGTGCATCAACAGGACTTTCCTTGTGTAAATAAGCTTTTGCATAAGCATCGCACGTTGAGCCGATGTCATTCCTCTTGCCGTCAGCGATCACAAGGAGATCTTTTGTCTTTGCGTACTCACATACTTCCCAGAAAACTTTCATACCTTCCCACCCCATTACTTCGAAGTACGCGAGCTGTGGTTTGATTACGGGAGCCACGTCAGATACTGAGTCGATGATACCTTTACAGAACTCAAGAACGCCTGCTGGATCAGGAGAAATCCCTTTAGGAAGCTTATTCAAGTTTGGATCGAGACCAACGCAGATCGGGGATTTTTCTTTGGATTTGGCGGTTAAAGCGTCAGCAAAGTTCATTAGCTATATAGTATCAATTATTCGATCCAAATATCCAGAGGATCAAGGAGATTTTCGAAATTAAGGGAAGTCCAAGGCCAATCGGAAGGATTGGAGACGAGTTTATGACCAAAGGCGTTATTATGTACATATCGCATTGCGCGAGCACGCTGTTTGTTTGTGAGGATGTGTTCGTCGTGGAAGCTCTTTTGCCAGGTGATGTTATTAGTTGTTACCAATGAATTCGTAGCGGAAGATCGCGATCTTCCGCTACGGACGTTGTAGTAATTTCGAATGTCCCTCATCGCATTTCTTTTGAACGAATGCATAAATGCACTCAGTCCTCTTTCTCCAGGCGAAACTATTAAATGCATATGATCAGGGACAATACAAAATGCAAATAGTTCTGATTTATATAAATTCTTTGTCATTACTAAATTATCAATAATCATCTCTGGCACTCCGCTTAATGTTAACCATGGAATCCCATCCTTTGAGTTTGTTGTAATGTGAAACAGGCCATGTTGTGCATAATGCGTTTGTGTCATAGACCAATGTTTTGTCTGTATTGCAGAGCTTCTCCGATGTGCTCTGTGAATATATTTGTGTTACCTGATAAATCGGCAATTGTCCTCGCCACCTTAATCACCCGATGATATGCGCGTGCAGATATATTCATCTTTTCGGCAGCTTTCTTCATGAGCTCCTTAGCCTCATTTTCAAGCTCGCAAAGCGTATCGATATGTTTAACATTCATTTCATTATTAAGTGAAATTGGAAAATTTTTGAATCTTTCAAATTGTTTTTCGCGTGCACTGTTAACGCGTTTAAGAATTTGCGTACTGGTTTCGCAATTTACTCCTGGAGCTTTTTGTAAATCCTCAATTGGAACGGATTGAACATCGATAGTCAGATCAATTCGGTCAAGAAGAGGCTTGGAAATTCTTTTCTGAATTTTGTTTGCGTTGCCTGCGGAAAACTCAGGTGGGTTCATTGCAGCAACCATAATAAAGTCAGCTGGAAAAGTTACGCTCCCGTGCGCGCGGGTAATTGTTATCTGTCGATCTTCGAGTGGTTGCCTTAGCACCTCCAAAACTTGAGCTGGAAATTCTGCCAATTCATCCAAGAACAAAACTCCCCTGTGCGCCAATGTTATTTCTCCGGGCTTGGGGATTTGTCCGCCTCCAACAATACTTACTCCACTTGCAGTATGGTGAATCAGTCTGAACGGTCTTTGTTGAATCAGGGGAGTATCCGCTGGAAGCTGATTTGCTATCGAATAAATCTGTGTAACTTCAATGGATTCCTCGTTATTTAGAGGGGGCAGAATGCCCGAAAAAGCCCTAGCTAATAACGTTTTCCCGGATCCAGGGGTTCCACTCAGAAGTACGTTGTGTCCGCCTGCTGCAGCAATCTCCAGAGCTCTTTTTGCGTGCTCCTGTCCGCGGACATCGGCGAAGTCGATGAGGGATTGAGGGTTAGGGTGAGGGCTAGGATTAGGGGGTATGAATTCAGGAGTTGCTTCACCCATCACAACATCGACAAGTTCACGAATCGAACTAATCCCAATAACATTAAGTCCTTTAATCAACGCGGCTTCGGGTGCATTTACTTTCGGAACTACAAGAGTAGAGATGCCGTGCTTTTTGCATGCAATCGCAGCTGGCAAAACTCCGGTCACATGTCGCAGTGTTCCGTCGAGTGCAAGTTCGCCCAGGAATGCCATGTCTTCAAAAGCATGAGCGTCCACCAATTGTGATCCATCGATAATCATCATGCCGAGTGCGATGGCTAAGTCGTAGCGCGGACCAGACTTCCGAAGATCAGCTGGTGCAAGATTTACAGTTATTACCTTGCTGGATGGATACTTGAGACCACTTGATCGCAAAGCCATTCGAACACGTTGTTTACTTTCCTTTACAGCAGTATCCCCTAAGCCCACTATGTGCATTCCCGGTTCATCTCCTTTGGTTGCACCCACCTCCACGGCTATCCTTTCGCAATGGAGTCCAAATGAGGCAAAGGAGCTTAAATTTGCAAGCATAAAATTTGTGTAAAGGGAGTAAGTGTACTAAGGTACACCCATAAATCAAGCCAAAAGTTGAACTTAGGTTCACCATTCCGTTCACTAAAGTGTATGAACAGTCCCTGTAAACAAATTGAAACAATTGGTAACGAATCCCCTGCTTTGGCGCCTCATTTAAAACTTGGAAAAATAGGAGAAGAAATCGCTGTTGCTTACCTCAAAAAAAATGGATATTCGGTATATAAACGCAACGTAAGACTTGGTCATGACGAAATAGATATCATTGCATATGAAACGCAAGAAAAACTTTTGGTGTTTGTTGAAGTAAAAACAAGGAAGAAAAAATGGAATAGTTATTCTCCTCTTGTGAATTTAACTAGAGCTAAGAAAAAGAAAATGATCAGAGCAAAAAATAAATGGATTTCGGAACATGAGTATGATGAAGGATGCAGAATTGATGTGATCTGCGTGGTGGGAGGAGAAGTGGTGAATCACTTTAAAAATATTGGTGTGGGTGAGTAAAAAATAAATCAAAATGATTGACTGCGGGGAGAAGAAAGAGTTTCATAGCGCTCCTATGATGGATATTGATCAGAAAATTGATGTCGGAGAAATCGTGGATTCTGACAAAAGGGATGCAAATCCTATACATACAGGCGAATGCCCCGTTGATAATAATGAGTTTGTTGTGACCTCATCGCGCGATGCGGTAAAGGGCAGAATTCTGCGTACAGCTCCATGTGAGCATCTACAAAGAACAAGTCCAGGTGGCGGGGATTGTATGTATGGGGGCAAGACAGAATGCAATGCTCCAAAATGCTCGCGAAACCTGCTGGAAGGTTTCATTGAAAATGATCCTGTGCTCACTCAAGTACCTGCACAGGACTAAATTAAGAATTCGTAAGAACGCTAAATCTTTCTGATGATTCGATGACTCTTTTGAGTGGCCACCTTCTTTCATCATCGACACTCTCCATCATCTCTTCAAAGACTCTTATTTTTTCTGCGCCTTTAAGAATCAGGATGTGTTCGCTTGCAGATCCGATGACGTTTAATGAAAGCGTAAGGCGATCATGTACATCAAACACATCAGTAGTTGCGTGGAGTGTGAAGTGTTTGTCAGAAACTGCATCGTCAGAGAGTGGGGGAAACAAACTTGCAATGTGTCCGTCTTCTCCCATGCCGAGCAAGACAACGTCCGGTAGCCATTCGCTAAAGAGGTCCTTAAGATCAGAAGTGTACGATTGGACACAGTCCGGAATGTTAAGAGAAGTGTCCGGAAAATAAATCTGAGAGTGGGGGATTCGCGCGTGCTTTAAAAGGGTGTCTTGGATCATTCCCTGATTACTGTGTTTGTCATCAGGTGGAACATATCTTTCATCGATTAAGAAAACCGAAACTTTCTCCCACTCCAAATCAGACAACCCAAGTTCAGTATAAATTGGACGCGGAGTTGAGCCGCCGGAAAGTCCGAGCGTGCAATGTCCGCGGCGTTCGAAGGCTCGAGTGATCGAGTCAGTCAACAATTGAACACCCTTAGAGATAAAATCGGCGTCGGAGTTGGCTTTAATGATTTCCATCGAATTGAAATTTGAAAGTTGTAAATGGAAAATTGATTCGTCTTATAAGCATTTTCCACTTTCCACTTTCAATTTACAATTGATTATTCACATCCAATTAATCCCATCCCTCTTTACCCATTCATTAGCTTCCTCCGGTCCATTGGTTCCGGCTTTATATTTGAATATGGAAGTTGAATCTTGCTCTAAATGAGCCTGCACGGGATCAACCAATCTCCATGCAGTCTGAATTTCATCAAACGTCAAAAACCACTGTTTTTTGCCATATATGGCCTCTAGAATCAATAAACTGTGCTCTGGAAGGCAATCCCCTTCGCACACCAGTGGGTCTTCTAAAAGCAGTTTTCTAAACTCTGGCTTGCTCCCCCCCTTCTTTGTTTGAAGGTGAAGCCTCATGCCGGCTTCCCCCTGAAGAATAATATCAAGGCAGTTTGCGCAAGCCCCCTCGCAACTATCAGGCCCATCTATAAAGGTGATTGAGATTCTGGTTTCTTTCTTTTCCAGCTTTTTTCCGGATCGAAGATAGAAGGGGACTCCTTGCCAATCTTTATTCCTCGAAAGAAGTTTGAGCGCTGCGAAAGTATTTGTCCTCGAATTTTTTTCAATGCCATCTTCGGAGCTGTAAGAATCGTACTGACCCTGCAAAACTATTTCATCAAGATTAGAAGCTGGAGGAAGATAGAATTGTTTCAGTGCTTCGGATCTACTTTTTATCAGAGATGATTCTTTTTCAACCAGATTCATTGTCAGCAAAGACGCCATCATAAGCATATGGCTCTGGAACATGTCGCGAAAAGTTCCTGTTTCTTCGAAATAACCGGCTCTGCCTTCAAGTCCTTGTGATTCAAAAGCAGTAACCTCAACATGATGAATTAGATTGCCCGAAAGTATTTGTTCAACAACAGGGTTTGCGTAGCGCAGGTAAAAAATATTCCTAACTGCTTCTTTGCCCAGATAATGATCAAGCAAATATATTTCTTCTTCTTTGAAACACCCGACTAGCTCCTTCTTAATTTTTTCAAAACTCTTTTGGTCGTGGCCGACTGGCTTTTCGACAATGCATCGAAAGGGAATTTCTTTGTTGTGAACTCCTCCTTTGCAAAGATTGTGTGCGGTGTCCGCGAATACGGTTGGGGGAATCGAGAAGTAGGCAAGTCTGACACTTCGACATAGCTCAGTGCAGGCCGGATTTTCCCATCCTGACTCAATCTTGTTCAATTCATCATTAAGTTTAGAAAAGTCAGCTTCTTCTGAGTATTGCCCTTGGTGGTAATGAACATGCGCCAAAAAATCCTTAAGGGCATCCTCTGTAACAGCTGGCATATTTGTTCTAACTGAATCTTCAACAAGCTTCTTAAATTCATCTGAGCTCATTTCTTTCCTGGAAAAACCGACAATTGCGTAATCTTTGGGGAGCCTCTTCTTTAGTGCCAATACGTAAAGTTCAGGATATAGCTTAAGTTGGGCCAAATGCCCGGAAGCACCGAAGATTATCAGGCTAAAGGAGGTGTTCGTAATTGTTGTCATCGCATTCATATTATAGTTAATTGTCTGAATAGTTAATTAGTTAATTGATTTCATGTTATCAGATTGTGAAAAAGGTAACGAAGTTAGACTCAAGTTATGGTATAAAAGATCCATGCGTGGGTTTCTATTTGGTACAAAAAGAGTTTCCAAGCTGGATTTAGCTCTTGCTTTGCTAGTTGTTCTATTGCTGTCTGTGGCTGCCGTAGTTTGTGGAATTTCACATGATTATAAAAATTACGTTCATCTTTGGACTAGAGTTTCTGAAGGTGCAAATCCGTGGCACAGAAATCTAAAAAATTCACATGGTCCTGTCCATGTTATATTCATGTATGCAAATTATATTAACGTGTTTGCTCCCCGAATAATCTTTGTCATATCATGGGCGATTACATCATTCATGGTTTATGCACATATAAATACAATTAAGATTTTGAATGAAATCGAAAAGATTTTTTTGTTTTCCATACTATTCTTAAGCCCCACCTTTATTGTTTTTACTGTTGGTTTAGGCACAAATGATGCAGTGACTATTATGTTTACTATGATTGCACTGTTTGCCTTGCTCAAAGGCAAAGAATACTATTCGGGCCTTTTTTTGTCGCTAGGAGTTATGCACAAGATAATACCAATTGTTCTAGTGCCAATATTTCTGGTCAGATCTAATTTGAGGATCAGGTGGAAATTTGGTTTGGCATTCTTAACCTCAATGGCTTTTGGAATTGGCATTTCTTATTATATTTGGGGGGGGGGAAAGGTACTTTTTCCACTGCAAATGACCGTGGAAAGAAAATCTAAGCTTTTATCAATATTTCGTTTCTTAAGAGGGGATTATTCCCCGCTTAGTTTATTTATGGATAGTCCAAACGTGGACTGGCTAAGCGTCTATTTGGCATTCTTTTCTATTTTGATTGTGTATGCATTTTATGTTGCAAAAAAATTGCAACCTCTTACTGCATCTGTTTTGGCCTTAATGGCACTGCTTGGTACTTACAAAGTTGGACATAACCAATATTTCTCAATTCTGAATATAATGATTATTCTTTGGATTTGTACTAATTTGAAGAAATCTAATTGGAAAAAAGCTCTTATAGTTTATGCTCCGCTAGCGTACGTCGATTTAATGTCTGTACTGTATCGTGTCACTGGCGGCATTAGGGGGGAGTGGTATTGGATTCGTGAAATCGCAGGGCTGCCCATGTTCATATTATTAATGATCTCGATTGTTACAATTGTAATACATACATGTAGAAATAAGGAAATTAGTGTATAGTGGGTATCATTCCTCCCCCCTTCTTTTATGAAAGGAAATGAAAAACTAAATCCTGTCCGTTTTGGACTAGCGCTTGGAGCTGTTTGCTTTATAGGTACATTAGCTTTGGGTGTTATGGCCTCTTACTTTGACTATGGATTGGAAATAGTCAGTCTGATGGGCACTGTGTATCCGGGATATGACGCAACAATACTTGGATCCTTTATGGGAGCCGGTGCAGGCCTAGTAGATGGATTTATTGGTGGATGGCTGTTTGCGTATTTTTATAACATTGTGTAGATCGTTGAATGTAAACTGCGCTATATCCTCCAAAACCCTGCCCACCATCGTTTCAGCCCCATTTTAAGCTGAAAAGTTAAGAGTATTGAAGTTTGACATGTTCAGGATTATTGTCGAATGTGATTTACTCCCTATCAGTTATGCGTATTGAAGTACCAGCAAGTGAAGTAGGTCGAGAGCAAAAATTAAGTCTGTTGCTTAGCAGAAGGCCGGATTTATTGACTGACAGAGATAAGGCCTTGGCAATGGGACAACATCTTTGCAGAGAAGCACGAGGATCTGAACGTGCACAATGCAGATTCATTTTGTTCGATACGTCTAGGAGTGTAGCGGCTTGCATGTTTAAGGATAGTTGTGCTCATGCTGATCAATGTGAAGTGGCTGCTACTTAAATAAGTTAAGTTAATAGCTTGCACATCGATATGATTTTTGTAGAATCTCTGTAAATCACAGTTCTATCAAGAGAGGCGTTTTAGGGTACTGGCCTGATGAATCGCCCCCCAACCATCCTTAGGGAAAAGGTGGGAAATCCAGCCCCTTGTGGGGAAGATAGCAAGTAAATTAGCTCTTCCTCTGCGGGAGGAGTTCTTTAAAACAACAATCGACACGTCACGCTTTGCGTGACTGTCAACAATCAACAATCAACATAGTCGATTGTTGAAAGGCCCGAAGGGCCGTGTTGATTGTCGATTGTATATTAATTTTTTCCCACAACTTACTATGTCTTATTATTTTACTTCAGAATCGGTTACGGAAGGCCATCCAGATAAGATCTGCGACCAGATCTCTGATGCAATACTTGATGCAGTTTTGACTGACGATCCCAATGGTGCGTGTTGTTGCGAGTGTTATACGACTACGGGACTCATCATCGTAGGCGGAGAAATTACTACAACCACTTATGTGGACGTTCAGAAAATCTCACGTCAGATTCTTGCAGAAATCGGATATGACAATGCCGACTTTGGAATTGATTACAAGAGTTGCAGTGTTATCAACGTAATCCACGAACAAAGCCCGGATATTGCGCAGGGAGAAAAGACTGAGGATGGCAAGCACAAAGCTCAAGGAGCGGGTGATCAGGGAATGATGTTTGGTTATGCATGCAACGAAACCCCAGAGCTTATGCCGCTTCCAATTACATTAGCGCATAAATTAGCTAAGCGTTTAGCTACGGTAAGAAAAGATGGAACTATTGAGTACCTTAGACCGGATGGTAAAACTCAAGTGACGATTGAATATGATGATGAAGACAAAGCAGTCAGAATAGATACTGTTGTAATCGCAGCACAACATAATGATGGAATCGACGGCACCCGCATCAGATCAGATATCATTGAACATGTTATCAAGCCTATCTGCAGAGATTACTTGGATACGAATACCAAGTATCTGATTAACGAAACCGGTCAATTTATCGTTGGTGGACCACACGGAGATACGGGACTCACCGGTCGCAAGGTAATCGTAGATACTTATGGCGGAGTTGGAAGGCACGGCGGAGGAGCATTCAGTGGAAAAGTTCCTAACAAGGCGGACAGAAACGGTGCTTATATGGCCAGGTATATTGCAAAGAATGTTGTGGCCGCAAAGCTAGCTGACAAATGCGAAGTGCAAATCGCATATGCAATTGGATACCCCGAGCCCGTATCGGTTCATGTAACAACATTCGGAACCGGAAAAGTTTCTGATCGTGCGATTGAGCAAGCTGTAAAAGAAACCTTCGATATGACCCCAGGAGGAATCAACCGTGATCTGGATCTACTTAAACCCCAATACCGTCCGCTTGCCGCTTACGGACACATGGGAAGAGAAGATCTGGATGTAAGGTGGGAGAAGACGGATAAGGCGCAGGAGCTTCTGAGTGCTGTGCAGAAGAAGGAGACTGTGGCTGTATGAAATCGAAGCAACTACTGTATGTACCTGCCTGCCGGCAGGCAGGCAATGTACATACACCTGTATGAAACCACACAAGCTTTGTTAGGTGATGTGGCGGACAGAAATTTTGGCGACACTATTCATCTTGGGCTTCCCAAGGATTAAAGTTTGGACTCACAGGCTTAAATCCTTGTTCTCTCAGAACAGAGAGCACTTCGTGTCTCACTTTTCCATCCATCTTTTCGAGCAAGAACGCTACTTGTTCCCTAGTTATATCAGTATCTTCTGAGTGATATTCAAGTATGACATTAGCGAGGAGGTTGATTGGCTTTGTGCGAAAGACTTCTGCTTGCGATAAAAAATGACGTAAAGTGTTTTTTGCCTTGAGGCATATATCAGATCCTCTTTCTGCAGAAAGAGAGTGAGAAGATTCTGCATAAGACAATGCTTTTCCAAGTGTCCACATTACTGATTCACGTACACACCTGGAATGCGCAAGAAGCTGTAAGCATTTTCTCAATTGTTCAGTATCTATATCTGAATATCCTGTAAATTTAGCAAGCTGAGTCACTTCATCTTTTACGTCTGTTTGTGTTCTTGTCTCATTATCGATCAAAAAATGTTCTATCATCAATCCGGATGCCTCAACTAACTGTTCAAAAAAATCTCCAAATTCTTGTATTGCCTCAAGCAAGTTTGCAATAGGAAGTTTCTCTTCTACTCTTGCTATAAAAGTTTCAGGATTATTTGCCGGGATCTCGATACCTCTTTCACTCATAATGAAGAAAGGAAGCTACCTTAGTACGTATTTCAGTCAATTCTTTCGTGAAGAATTAAAGGAAAAGTCGCCTAAACCACACAGGCTTTGTAGTCTGATGTGGGGAATATGCGTGCTATTAATGTAATCTTTCGATAGTTAAAACTCTGCCAATATCACCTACAGCCTCTTCAACGTGCGTAATAATACATTCAATAGGTTCAGGAGTGTCTTCTTCGTCATCATCATCTGGAGCTTCAACACGTATTGGACCAATTCCTGTAAGAGGTGCAGAAGTGCCCTGTTGATGTGTTATGGGTTCACCTCTTTCAAGTTGCGAGAACTGCTCGTCGTTTTCAGCAATTATAAATGCCATAATAAGTATATTATAGCATATTTTACTATTTCGCACAATATTCCGGTATATACAAAATTCCAGGCATCTCCGCCCCGCCCCCCGTAGCCCAGAAGCGAAGGGGGGTGAAATATGAAGAATATGTCGTGTTAGGTGAAGTGGCGGAGCCACCCGTTAAGGCACAGAAATTTTGGCTATGGGCATATTGACAATTTAGTACAATCTTGCTAAAATGTTAATGTTATATTCTACTAATACCAATGAATAATCCGGATTCTTTAGAAGCGGTAGCGAAAGAATTTGATCGAGTGCAACTTCAATGGTGAGGGCTCCACAGTCGTAGATTACGTTGCTAATGGAGATCAAGACCCCGATGTTTTAGTGAGTGAAGGAGAGAACATTGTCAAAGGCGAAACAGCTCTCGAGGGCGAAAGAGTCAAAGTGGATAGACTTGTTCAAATTACTGATGAACTTCGAGATTTATATAGAGAACATGTACCTTCTCGGTATCATCAAGAGTTAGGTATATAACTATTCTTCAGAAACTACACGCCAGCCCTCTGTTTTGTCTTGATATGGGGGATCGCCAAAAATTTCTGCTTCTTAATAGTTCCGCCATTTCGTTCAACTCCACGGATAAGAGGTAGTTTGTGAAGGTTATACAAAACTGGGACATTAAATAATCTACGGCAACCCCTTAATCTCCGTCCCACGATAATAATAATCGAGTATCTCCTCAGCTTTCTTGCCTTCATTCGCCTGCCCCTCCGCTCCGCAGCCGGACATTCCTACTCCATGGCCGCGGAGTTTCATCCCTTTGCACCATGGATCTGCTTTGCTGTTAAACACTTCTGAAAATGGGAAGCCTTTCCATCCACGTTCTTCAGGTGATCTTGTACGCCCATCATCTGTACTGAAGTATGGAGTTTTAACGATCTTTCCATATTTACTTATGATCAGTCCGCTTGTGCTGTCCACAGCTTTGACCCATCGTGGATTTTTTTCTTCAAAATGAAGACCTCCGTAAGCCTGGAAACGAGCAGGGGAGTCATCGCCGTCGTAAGGCATGCCCGGGAATTTTACGTTCTTTGGATGCATGTAATGTGCGGCGTAGCTTCGTGCGGCGATTGCAAATGCGCGTTGTTTTTCATAAGGCTCGGAGTCAGGCTCCTCAGCCAATCCCCACAGGTACTGCTCAAGCGGCAACTCATTAATCAAAACTAATTCGTTATCAATTACTCTACATTCAATAACTCCTCTAAATCTGTTTGCTGAACGAGGCCAGTTTGTAATTGTTGATGTTCCTGATATGGGATCAATCCGAATAGATTCTCTGGATAAATACATTCCTCCTGTATTCCTATCTTGAGCGCTTTGCGGTTGCGGAACGTATTGTTGCTGCGCATGCTTTGGAGTTGGAACCGGAACTAGATTGCGATGAGGAGTTCTGACTGCGCATTTATTTCCTTCCTTCTGCAAAGTCAGATTACGGCTGCCGGTGGGCTGGCCGTTAACTTTTGAAAGAGTGTTCGTTTCAATTTTAATTATATCATTCGTATAGCTCAATCTGATCCGAATTGTCTTGTCGGATGATGCAACAGCTTTGTGCGTTATGGTTTCATTTTGATTTTGAGATTCCCTTATTGTTGCGCGTTCTTTGACCAAGGATGTCCTTTGTCTGGATTCTCTTGCAGATTCAGGCAGAGGAACTCTCCTGCCTTCAGCTCTGAGTGTAAAACTCAAGTCTCCGATCTTAAGCTGATAAGCTCGTGCCTGGCGTGGGAGCTGTATGCGCAATTGCATGACCTGCGTATCGCGCGATTTGATTTTGGACGGGGATATCAATTCTTTTCTGACCAAAATCTCGCGCCCGTTTATTTTTTGCCATACTCCGATTCTGTTACTGCTTCTTTCAACTCGAGCTAAACGGGCTCTGCGCGGAACGGAAGATTCCCCTGCTATGTACTGCAGTTGTATGTACAAATTACTTCCCGGTCTTCCAATAATTTCCGTCGATCCAACTGTTCTGAGGATAGGTTGTCGTGCCTCAAGGTTAGTAAGTCTGGAAAGCTTGCGTGCGTAAGTACTGTCCTGTCTTCGTTTTGAAGTGGGTGAAATTATCAGTGACCCAAATTTGCCTGCTGCGGTTTGCGAACGAATCTGCGGCATTACCTCATCCAAATTGAAGCCGGGGCATTTGGTATGGCCGGCATCTTTGTGTCCAACGATTGGCGATGACAGTTTCCCGTGAAATCGAACTTTCCCGTTCAGATTTAAGGCGTATTCGTTTGCAAGATAGCTAAGCAATTGTTTAAGGCTTCTAAACTGGTTTTGAGTCGGACGTTCAACTTCGAAGTTCCCCATCAGAGCAATTCCAATAGTACTGGTATTTCCACAGTATAAGTGTCCTCCAATCACACTCTTGCCTCCATTTCTTCCCTCGAAGATATTCCCCTTCTCGTCTATTACAAAATGGTATCCAATGTCTCCCCAGCCTATCTTATCGGCATGATATGTATAAAGAGCTTTCATTCGCTCGGTCGGGGATCTGTCATCACCTGCGAGCTTAAGTGCAGTGTGATGAACGACCAGAAGTTTTACTCCGGGAGAATATTCTCTTGCCCATCTTAATTTCTGGCCGCTTGAATCATGAGTGACAAGATTTGTTTTCTTAAAATCCTGCGGATATTTCCTCTTCCAGTCGTTGCACTCCTTTGCTCTATCCGAAAGCCTACCGGTTTCTCCGGCATCACTCGCATTAAGTGACATTGTTCCATTCTTGGAATTAGTTAGAAGCTCTTCATCTGCCCCCCACTCTGCGCGTGAAATAATTTTCGGGCGCATAGCGCCTCTGGCACTGGCATCCGAAACAAAGGTCAGGGCTAAAATAAAAGCGATGATGGGAATACTGCGTCGCATCGGGACTTTATTATAGCGATCGCTAAGAGGTCTGTCTGTTTGGTTTATTTGCCTAAATAGAAGATAGAACCTTCCTTTGTACTTCTTTAAGAGGAGTGTACAGGCGATAGGCAACAAACAATCCACGTTTCCTTCTAGAAAGAAATCCTGCGTTTTCAAGTATTTGAAGATGTTTGGAAGTTGCCTGATGTTTTAATCCTATTGTTTTTGCAATTGTGCCTACTGTTGCGGAATTCTTCTTTTTTAGAAACACAAGAATATGCAATCTTTTACGGTTAGCTGTTGCCTTATATGTTCGTTCGAGTGCGTTTAATTTTTTCATGAGCTTGAGTTTAAGTATAGCAGGCGGTTTGTTTATATCAAACTATTCAATTGAATAGTTGAATAATGAATCATTGAGATCAAGTAAGTTGACACTTATACAGTCAACTAATCAATTGGTCAGCTTACTAATGAATATTAAATATAATATAATTATACATTCTTGCTTCCAATCAAATCACAATACCTTTCCACCATCTTATTCACAGTAAATTGCTTTTGAGCGGTCTTGAAACCGGCTTTTGCGACAGAGTTCCTCAGATCCGCGTTATCAATCAATTTCAAAATCTCCTCCTTCAGTTCATCAGATGAGTCAGCCTTAACGACAACCGCATCTTTGCCGTCTTCAAGGTAATCGGCAATTCCACAAGCGTCAGTTACAACTACAGGAACTTCCAGCATCATAGCTTCGGCAACTACCAATCCGAACGGATCGTGTTCGCGGGAAGGAAGAACGAGGAGATCTAAGGAATTGTAGAAGGAGGCTATGTCATCAATTCTAGAAATAATGTTAATTGAGAATTGAGAATTGAGAATTAGTT
>DCXE01000093.1:18100-18519 GCA_002328295.1 Candidatus Peribacter sp. UBA2144
AGAATTGAGAATTGAGAATTAGTTTTTTTATATCTTCCTCGTCACGGCCTGAGCCAACTATTGTTAGATTAATGCCTCGAATATCTTTGACAGCGTCAATTAAAAGATCAACACCTTTGTCTTTTGTCAGTCGAGAGATGCATCCGATGTGGAGGTTATATGGGTGTGGGCGCGGGTGGGGGTTAGGGTTAGGGTGAGGGATGTTAATTCCATTCGGAATAGCGATTACCTTATTTTCAGGAAATCCAAGTTTTACATAAATCTTTTTACTGAGCTCAGAGACAACGATTGTTGTTGCGTTATTGCTTAGCTTTCTTAAACGTTGGAGCCAGGGGTTCCAGGTCAGCCAGCGTCCGACGCGGTCGTGTTCTAGCCAGAAGGTTCGGGTTCGGTTATCGCCTGCCTGCCGGTCAGGCAGG
>DCXE01000093.1:18830-37632 GCA_002328295.1 Candidatus Peribacter sp. UBA2144
CCTGCCTGCCGGTCAGGCAGGGGTTCGGTTAAAAGCAACTTCTCAGTCAGGCTTAACATGATTACAACATCAGCTTTAGGTAAATGATCGATTGCTTGTTCCAGCAGTTTCTTCATTCTCTTCTTCCTCCAAAGAAAACTGACAGCTCCCCATTTGGTTACAGGAGGAGGGCCGATTGTAAGTTGGGTAGCGAGAATCTTTTTCCTTTTACATTCCCTGAGCAGAATGGGGCAACTTCCAAGGAATATAACCTCGTGGCCGTGCTGGATCAATCCTTCCATCAGAGACAGGACTTGCACCTCGGCTCCGCCGTAAGCCGATTCTAGAGGGAATCTGGTGAACAAAATTCTCATAAGCAAATAATCTGATTCAGGTATAAATGAGTGCAATATTCTTGCCCTGAGCCTGTCGAAGGGTGAAGAGGATCCTCATGGATCTATGATTAACTAACAACTGACAACTTACAACTAACAAGTTGATTTTTTGGTTCAATTAGCTCGTTAGGATTAATTAGCCAATCTTCTTTTGCTTCCCCATATAAGGCTGAAGTACTTTGGGAACCGAAATGGTCCCATCTTCATTCTGGTAAATCTCGAGAATCGGTATAAGTATCCTTGGGGTTGCAATGCAGGTGGAATTTAGAGTGTGGGCGAATTTTTTATTACCGCCAGCATCTTCATATTTGATGTTGAGTCTTCTGGCTTGGTAGTCGCCAAGGTAAGAACAAGAATGAGTTTCACCGTATGAATCACGACTTGGCATCCACGTCTCGATGTCTTGCATAAATATTTTTCCTTTGCCCATATCTCCTGTTGAATTAGTCACAATGCGGTAGGGAAGTTCCAGAGCCTGCATAACATCTTCTGCATTACTTAAGATTTCATTAAACATCTTCAATCCTTCTTTCTGATTAGCTTCACAAAGAACCACCTGCTCAATCTTCTGGAACTGATGAATTCTATAAAGTCCTTTTGTATCTTTTCCATAAGTCCCAGCTTCTCTGCGGAAACATGGCGAATAACCCGCATACCTCAGCGGAAGATCTTTTTCCTTCAAAACTTCACCTGAATGATAACTGGCTACAGTTACTTCCGAAGTTCCAACCATGTACAAGTTGTCAGATTCAATTGGCCCGTCCTTTTCTGTCTGGCCGCCAAGTGCGTAAATATTTTCCTGATCAACTCCGGGGAAGAAGCCCGTACCCATGAAACAATCGTAAGTTGCCATATAAGGCGGAGTAAATTGGGTCCAGCCCTTCTCCCTCAGCTTATCTAGTGAGAATTGGAGTAATGCCATCTCGAGCCTTGCGCCATCGCCCTTAAGTACATAACTCCTTGCGCCTGCCATCTTTACACCTCTTGGAATGTCCAGAATATCAAGTTCCTCACCTAATATTACGTGATCCTTTGGTGTGAACTTGAACTTGGGAATTTTTCCAACTTTTTTAACTTCCTCATTAGATTCATCGTCTTTACCAACCGGAACAGAATCAAGCGGAATCTGAGGAAGGTCGAGTTGCATTGCCTTCCAGTTTTCTTCGATTGAATTCAATGCGGCCTCTTCGGTCTTAAGGTCATCACTAAATGTTTTCATCTCAGCGAGCTTTTTCTCTTTTTCGGCCCCTTTGAGAGTTGGGATCTTCTTTGACACTTCATTCTTCTTTGCACGCATTTCTTCTACTTTTACAAGCTTCGACTTCCTATCTTCATCCAATTTGAGGAAATCCTTAACAGAAACATCAAGAAATTTGTCCTTAACGGCTTTTTCGTAGACTTTGGGATTAGCACGAATAGCATCGAGGTCGATCATACGTGGATAGAGTACACTAAATGGAATGCTAGAGTACTGCAATACTAGCATTCTTGAGAATATCGTGTGTATAATCATATCTGATTTCTCTCCAATTCTATGACTACCTCTGCACCTCTCTGGAAATCAAAATGGCTTTTTATTCTTGCTGCAATTGGTGCAGCTGCAGGGCTTGGCAACCTCTGGCGTTTCCCATACATGGTGTATGACAACGGCGGCGCTGCGTTTATAGTTGCATACTTAGTCTGCTTACTTGTTTTCGTAATTCCTCTTGTAACGCTGGAAACTGCCTGGGGACAGTTGGAAAGAAAAGAAATAGTCTCTGCTCTTGGTGCAAAAGCTGGCTGGTTTGGAAGATTTATTGGATGGATGATAGTGCTCACTGTTGCAGGTATTGCCGGTTATTATCTGACGGTTATTGGATGGAGTGTAAATTTCCTTTATCACAGCCCCATGCTTGCGTGGGGAGAGAACGCTCAAGAGTTTTTCTTTACCAACATACTAAACTTTCACGAAGACCCATTTTCTTTCGGTGGCTTTTCGACTCCGATTCTCGTAGGTCTTGTGATTTCTTACCTGACCGTTTATTTTTCAATTTTTAAAGGAATAACTTCCATCAGTCATGTAATCAAATGGACCGTTCCGCTTCCGTTTATTCTTCTTTTGGTTCTATTCCTAAACTCACTTACGCTTCCTGGAAGCACTGAGGGATTTAAATTTTTGATATTACCTGATTGGAGCAAGCTTTCTGATCCTGAAGTTTGGAGAGCAGCAGCAGGACAGTCATTCTTCTCCGCGAATATAGGCTTCGGACTGATTATTATGTATGCAGGGTTCAATCATGAGAAAACCAACATTGCCCAAGCGGCATTCATAGTATCCATCGGAAACGTTCTTGTCAGTGTCCTTGCGGCTCTCGCAATCTTTGGCACTCTTGGATATACAGCAGCTCAGCAGGGAATAGCACTTACCGAGGTTGTAGCATCCGGTCCGACTCTTGCATTTGTTGCATTCCCGAATGCACTTTACACATTACCATTCGCGCGCGAGCTTTTTGCAACATTATTCTTCCTGACCGTATTCACTCTTGCTATTGATTCGGCGTTTGCAATTATCGAAATTGTTGCAACCACAGTCAGAAACGAGTTTAAAGAAATTTATAAAAAGATTTCACACGAAGTATTCATGATCATTATGTGCGTGATTCTATTTTTCTGGTCGCTTGCATTCGCAGGCAGGAACGGATTGCTCAGATTAGATGTATTCGACCATCTTCTAGTTGAACATGTGGTGTTTTGGTTCCTAATCCCCGAGTTTGTTATTCTGGCTTGGATTACTCCTGTAGATAAGTTGAGGAAATACATAAATCAGGTTTCCAGGATGCATATAGGCAAATGGTTCAATGTCTTGGTAAAATTCCTGGTTCCGGTTCTTCTTGCGGCAATGTACATTCCTGCAATTTCAGGAGAATTTACCAAGCCGTATGGTGATTATCCGGTTGAGTTCCTAAAACAGTGGATGATGTATCCTGCAATTGTAATTATCGTGGCATCTGCCCTGCTCGCGTTTAGGAGCCATAGGAAGGCGAGGGCGGTAAAATAAGAAATTCCAAATTCCAGATACCAAATTCCAAGTTATTAACTGGATTTTCGAACTATTGCGCAGAATATTAAAAATAATTCTTTGGCTTCATTTATAAGAACGCTCCATTCATCTCTATAAGATTCATTAATTGATATTTCGATATTATTTAACCAGAAAACTGTTTCCTTTGTTTCCTTTCTGCATATCTTCATCCTGTAGATTTGATCCTTCTTGCTAATTGCTTCATTAGCTTCAATATAATTTGCACCTATTGACCCTGAAGATCTGACAAGCTGTTTTGCGTCTTCAATATTACTAATTGTTCTTGGCAGTTTTTTCACAAAATGACGCACATTTCTGGCGAATTGAGAAGTTCGCTTATCAAGTGGCATTGGCTCTACTTTAAAATTCTGATTTTGCATGGACTCCCCAGATTATCACTTTATTTCTATAATAAAAGCAAAATATACTAAATATTTGCTGATCTGATTGGAATTTGTGAATTTGTGAATTTGGAATTTTATTCGAGTAAGCATTTGAATAGAGCCACGATAGTTATACAATGACCCGAACATGCCAAAGGATATCCCATTCAAGCTCGTTTCCGACTTTAAACCAACTGGCGATCAGCCAAAAGCCATCAAACAGCTTATCAAGGGTTTAAATAACGAAGAGCGTCACCAGACATTGCTGGGAGCAACTGGTACAGGAAAGACATTCACTATGGCGAATGTAATTCAGGAAGTTCAACGTCCGACTCTTGTTCTTGTTCATAACAAAACCCTGGCCGCTCAGTTATGCAGCGAGTTCAATATGTTCTTTCCGAACAATGCGATCAGCTACTTCGTTTCATACTATGATTATTATCAACCCGAAGCGTATATGCCCGCGACGGATACTTATATAGAGAAGGATGCATCAATTAACGAAGAGATAGAAAAGTTCAGACATGCGGCCACTTATAACCTCCTAACTCGTCGTGATGTTTTAATTGTTGCATCAGTCAGTTGTATTTACGGTCTTGGAAGTGTCAGCGACTATGAAGCAATGGCAATCACTCTCAAGCGCGGGGAAGCCGTGCAGCGTGACCAACTTCTCAGGCGCCTAACTGATATCCAGTACAAACGAAGCGGTCTTGAATTCAAACAAGGAATGTTCCATGTACTTGGTGACACAGTAGAAGTATTTCCTCCCGCTGGTGACACGGTAATAAGGATGGAAATGCCGTATGATGAAATAGAAGTAATTCAAGAAGTGGACAGCTTCACCGGCGAACTCATCACCGATCTAAATGAAGTGAATATTTTCCCTGCAGTTCACACGGTTACAACACAGGAAAAGATCGACAAAGCATCAGATGAAATTTTGAAGGACTTGGACATAAGAGAAAAAGAATTGTTTGAAGCAGGTGAAAATTCAAAAGCAGAGCGTCTCCGCCAACGAACCGAATATGACCTGGAAATGCTTAAAGAAACCGGATATTGCTCTGGTATAGAAAACTACAGCAGATACCTTGCGGGGAATAAGCCGGGGGATCCCCCATCAACTCTCCTAGATTACTTCCCGGATGACTTTCTTCTGTTCGTAGACGAGTCACACATTTCGGTTCCACAAGTTGGAGGAATGTACGAGGGGAACTTCAGCCGAAAGAAAACTTTGGTCGACTTCGGTTTTCGCCTTCCCAGTTCGCATGATAATCGTCCGCTTAAGTTCAAAGAATTCGAGGAGCACATAAAACAAGCAATTTATGTCTCTGCCACTCCCGGCAAATATGAATATGCAAACACTCCGAAAGATTTAATAGCGGAACAGATAATTCGTCCAACGGGACTTCTGGATCCTGTGATTACGGTAAAGTCTTCCAAAGGACAGATCGATGATGTTATCAGAGAGATCGATGAAACTATTAAGCGAGGCGAGCGCGTACTTATCACGACGCTTACAAAAAAGATGTCGGAAAAACTTACAGATTATCTTAAGGAAGCTGACTACAAGGTTAGATACTTACACAGTGATGTTGAAACTCTGGAGCGTATCGAAATACTCAGGCAACTTAGAACCGGAGAAATAGACATCTTAGTCGGAATCAATCTGCTTCGTGAAGGACTGGATCTACCCGAAGTCAGTTTCATTGCAATCTTAGACGCTGATAAACAAGGCTTCCTCCGTTCACGTGATGCGTTGATTCAAACAATCGGACGCTGTGCCAGGAACATCAATGGACATGTGACTTTATACGGCAGTAAAACTTCGGATGCTATGCAGGCAGCGATTGATGAAACTGACCGCCGTCGAACAATCCAAGAAGCCTATAACAAGAAGCACGGCATCACTCCTCAATCCATTGTAAAAGCTATTCATGATATTGCAGAAGAGAGCAAAAAAGCGGAACTCAAACGTCCGCGCAGAAGACATGACAAGATTCCAGCTGATGAGAAGAAGAGGCTCCTTGAAGAACTCGAGGAACAAATGGATCTTGCATCTCAGAATCTAGAGTTCGAGAAAGCCGCGGATTTGCGCGACGAAATCGAATTACTGAAGCGTGGGGAATAGATCAATCGAAGCTGTCATGCCGAGCCCTGTCGAGGCATGAGGGATGAGATTGAATTGCTCAGGCGGGGAGAATGAAATGTCTATTTTTCTTGACTAATCCATAGATATGGTTAGGATGCTTTTCCTATGCTTAAAACAGCAAATTTAGCTCTAATTTTAGTCCTTTCATTCGCCTTCGCGGCTCCCTCGGCGTCTGCTTATTTCCGAGCGCCTGACACAATCTCTTATGGTACGCATCCATGGGATGTACGTCCCAGAAGGCATTATGAGTATTCTAAAATCGACCCTTACCGTTACAGCAAGGATTACTTCTACATGCATCCAGACAGATCCAAAACACACGCTCTACACCCATATCACCGTGATAGATACTACGCTCCTCCCGTAGATCCGGAAGTTGCCAGGTATTCGAGCAGAAGGATTTCGGATGTTAAATATTCCGAGATGCGCGCTTATGTTCCCAGGGTAGATCGGTTGACTTACTGTGATTCGTACTCATTCCGAAGACCTAGTTATAGGATTCCTCCTTATCAGTATTTTTGCAGATAACAATTGACAGTTGACAATTGACACGCCCGCCTTCGGCGGACTTTTAACAATTAACAGTTAACTCTTCATTATCCAGAATAATGAAATTGTTAATTGTTAAAAGCGAATCCCGCGAACGCGGGATGAGCGTGTCAACTGTCAATTGTTAATACCCCATATCTCCACCGCCTCTCGATACCCCTCCGGTGTTCCAGTATCTATCCTCATACCTTTGCACTCGTATCCAAAAATTGGAACTGAGCCTATTTGCGATTTAAGAGCATCAACTAATCGGATCTCTCCGCTGTGTTCTTTGCCGATGCTTGGAAGAATATCAATCGTAGACTTGGGTATTAAAAACCTTCCGACTATTCCAAGTGTTGATGGAGCCTCCTCGGGCGATGGTTTTTCTACGAGATCATTTACTTCCTTTAATCTCGAATCACCCTCATGCTCTGCACCCACATCAATAATTCCGTAACGCGGTGCGAGGGAGCGATCGATATTTTCGAGTGCAATTAATACTCCTTCATCTCCCATCAGCTCATAAGCTTTTTTGAGTTGCGTAAGTCCCCCTGCATCTCCTACAAAAAGGTCGTCTCCAAACAAGATTGCAACTGGCTCACTTTCAACCCAATCAGCTGCTTGCAGAATCGCATGACCGTCTCCGTGCTGTTCGTCTTGGTAGACTGTATGAAAATTAACGGAGTCATATCGTTTAAGATCTTCCAGACAATTCAATTTGCCTCGTGCCCCAAGTTCAGCTTCCAGCTTCGAGTCATTTTCAAAGTATTCTGATATCAACTCCTTACCTTTACTGATCACAAAGCAAACATCAGTAATGCCTGCATCCATGCATTCGCTGACCAAATGAGCAATGATAGGCTGATTGCCAAGAGGAAGGAGTTCCTTTGGGACAGTCTTGCTCCAAGGCAGGAAACGAGTCCCTAATCCAGCTACCGGCAATATTGCTTGTTTTAATGGCATCGGGGAGAGTTTAGAGCCGATAATGAAGTCAGGAAAGTCAATTGGTTGTTTTATTAGTAGTGGCACAGCGCGCTGTGCCACTACACACAACCAATTAACCAAGCTTGCAAAAAACTCCAAAATTCTATATAATGATCTGAATCATTCATACAAAAACCCATGTCTCCTCAAGATGAATTAGCAAAAGTCCAGAATTTATATCTGATGCAGATGGATGTTTGGAAGGTGCTTGATGGAAGAATTAGAAGTCCTCAGAAAGTTGAAGAGGCACGAAAGTGTATCAGGCAATTTAAAAAACTCTTAAAAGAAGTCGATTGGAAATATATGGGTGGGGAAGACGTCTACATCGAGCTGAAGCAGATGGCGGAGGAGGCGGATGTTAAACTCAAGAAGTACAGTTGACACGGCCCCTTCGGGGCCTTTTGACAGTTAACAATTAACACCTCGTTATCCAGAATAATGAAGGTGTTAATTGTTAAAAGCGAATCCTGCTAAAGCGGGATGAGCGTGTCAACTGTCAATTGTTGTTAAGAGCCTTCAATCCTAACAATCTTAATCCTTCGACAAGCTCAGGATCAATTGCTGCAGGGCTAATATTGCAATGGTTAGCTTCCTTCGATTCTAACAATTTTGACTTTCTCTTCTTTAGGGATAATAATCTTGAGGATTGAATCTTTGCTGAATGTGGCTTTAACTTTCTTCGGATCAATTGTGCACGGCAGAGTGACAGATCTTGCAAACTCTCCCCAGAAGCATTCTTGAATGTAATACTGATCTTCTGGAATCTCATCAGTTAATTTTCTGGTTCCGCGAATTGTTAGAACTTTTTCATCAACCTCGATATCCAAATCATTTAAGCTTACTCCAGCAATTGGAGCGCGAACTACGTAGTAACCATCTTGTTCATAGATATCAACTGCGATCTGACCTTTTGTACTCGTTTGGGATGTGTCTCCCTGAGGTTGAGTAGAAGGTTCGGTTTTCTCCTCAACTTCATTAAACCCAAAACCCCCAGATTCTTCCGGTGTGGTTTGAGGAAGGTCTTGTCCAAACGAAAATATTCCGTGGAAGGGAGAAGGGCTCATGTTCGTGACATCATACCTCTTTTGTTTTTTAGAATGCAAAGAGTATTACTTGCAAAATTCCTAAATTCCAAATTCGCAAATTCCAAGATTAATAATAAACTTTTGGAATTTGGTGTCTGGAATTTGGAATTTTCGAAGTTTGCCATTAGCATCTATGCAATGTTGCACGAATTAATAGTCTGGCTAGTCCAAACAATAGGAACGCTCGGTTATCCGGGGATAGTTCTTCTTATGGCTTTGGAAAGTTCGTTCTTTCCTTTCCCAAGCGAAGTAGTAATAGTTCCTGCTGGATATTTGGCACAACAAGGACAGATGCATTTGGGAATGGTTGTAGGAATGGGAATACTAGGCTCACTCATCGGAGCATGGGTTAACTATTACATTGCAATAACAATAGGAAGAAAAACGCTTCTAAAATGGGGTCATTGGTTTTTGTTGCCACCAGAAAAGTTCATGAAGGTTGAATCGTATTTGAAAAAACATGGAGAGATTGGAACATTTATTGGTCGATTAATTCCAGTCATCAGACAATACATTTCTTTCCCTGCCGGAGTTGCCAAAATGCCCATTGGAAAATTCTCAGTTTACACAGGATTAGGTGCGGGGCTTTGGGTGACTATTCTTGCCCTTATCGGATACTTTGTTGGAGAGAATGAAGAGATGGTGGCGCAATGGAGTCAGACAGCATTATTTTGGTTATTGATGGGATCGGTGGTTGTGGTTGTTGGTTATTGGAAACTGAGAAAGTGAATAGTGAATAGTTAATAGTTAAAAGTTTTTTAAAAAAGCACTATTCACTATTCACTCTTAACTATTCACTTTTATCTTCACTTTTCACTATTCACTCAATATCATTGTTCCAATGAATATCGCACAAGCTCTATTTTTAGGTATCGTCCAAGGTCTAACCGAATTCCTTCCAGTCTCCAGCTCCGGGCACTTAGTGATACTTGAATCATTTCTAGGCATAAATATTGGATCGAAGTCTCTTATGGGTTTTGACATTATCCTCCATGCGGGAACATTGGTTGGACTATTAATCATTTACGGTACTGTATGGTTAAAAATGTTTAGAGCATTCTTTAATACAGATATCCCCTCCCAACCGGGAATGACAGGAGAATATCGTGCGTTATTTCTATCTTTAATAGTGGCGACGATTCCTGCAGTTCTCGCAGGCGTATTGCTAGGGGATTTGATTGTCGACTCATTTAGATCGACAACAACGGTTGGTATGGGACTGATAGTTACAGCTTTGGTGTTAATATTGGGAGAACGGTACCCGCAGAAACACCGAACTTCCGATTTAGGGCGCTTAAGAGCACTTTGGATAGGTATAGCACAGGCGTGCGCTCTTATACCAGGCTTGTCGCGTTCAGGGCTTACTATGGGGGCAGGAAGGATGACGGGAATGTCGCGCAGAAAGGCGCTGGACTTCTCTTTTATGATGGCAGTGCCGGTAATTGCAGGCGCAACCCTCTTAACGCTTATTGATTCTTTCGCAGGAACACTCGAATTACCTGCATTGTCGGCTGTACTCACAGGATTCTTCTCGTCTTTGATAGTAAGCGTGGTTGCAATACTCTTTTTGCGCACTTGGATTATCAAAAGAAGCCTGAGTTGGTTTGCAGTTTATTTGATTCCGATGGGGTTGTGGTTAATAATTTTTTAATCGAACAAAGCTTGTGGTGAGTAATACTTTTGTACGAAAAACAATTAACTCAACTTTTTTCTCTTGCTCACCGAGAACTTGCAAGTACAATGCCTCCCACACTTAAAGATTTTTCCCCCCACCATTCATGTCAACAGCAGTGCTAAAAAATTCTATACGTCGTCTTCGTTTCGATCGAAATATGACACAAGAGGAGCTTGCACTGCGAACAGGGGTTAGCAGACAAACAATAATGAGCATTGAACGTGGACAAACTAATCCTTCGGTTCTTCTCGCATTCAAGATTTCTACTGCGCTTGAGTCTCCTTTGACTGAAGTTTTTTGGATGGAAGGTAGCTTAGTGCCAGTTTAGAGTGACGATTAGTTTAGTTCGATTTTGGAATTAACAGCAATTGGCAGTTGGCTTTTGAATGATTGTTAAATTGCCAAACTGTTAAATTGTTCGCAGAGCGACTCTCATACCTCTGGCTAAGCATATTCACTTGTCTAGTTTGCGCATAGTAAAATTCGATAGATTGTTGATTTCTCTTGGTAATTTTTTTAGACCAGCAAAAATACTGTCATATTGCACCTGTGAGATCAGCTCTCTGCGTTTTGCCTTCTCATTCCAGTTTAAGGATTCATACGTTGACGAAAAGCTGTAATTGTAAAATTTAATTTTGTCTCTTTTAGTTCGTCTTCCAAATCCTTCAGCAATATTAGCCGCTATTGAATCCACTGAACGAACGAATTGTTCTCCTATTGTATTTTTTGCAAATCTATCCCATTCTTTTACGACATCCCACACTTCTTCTGAAAGCTTGTATGCAATTTTGTATGCACTTAGATCATTCAATTGAAGATATTTTTTCATAGCAATCTAGAAGGTGAATAATTGGACATATATCTGTTTTCGCTCTGCGAACAATTTAGCAATTTAACAATCGTCTCTTTATATTCTGTTTTCAACAGAGATCGAAAGTCTAAAATCTTCAACAAAAATCTGCGGTCTTGTTAACCCATTCCAATTGTCGGTTCCCAGTCTACAAACGACGTCAACAGGCTCATTTGTATGCTCAATTAAATGCCCCAATCTGAAACCTATCGACTTAACTCCATCGATATTTGTTTGAAGGTGATTGCATTCCGATCCTACTTGCTTTTGGTACTCCATCTGAGCGCCTTGTATCAAAAATACAGGTTCTCTATTTCCATGTCCGAATGGTTCGAGGGTACGCAGTTTATAAATAAGCTCAAGTGTTATTGATTCTGCTGGCAATGTGGCATCGATTTCAATAGATGGGAGAAGATCGTCAGGCTCAGTATTTCCGGAAACATCTTCAGCTAGACGAGTAGAGACCTGATCGAAGAGGTCAGATCTAAATGAGCAACCCGCAGCTTGTGCGTGGCCACCGAAGTATTGCAGAAGGTCGGAACATCGTTCCAATCCTTCCGTAATATGATAACAGCGAGGGCTTCTGAGTGACGCAGTACACATACCATCATGTTCACGGCCGACAAGACTTGGCTTCCCTGTCATCTCGGTCAGTTTTCCAGCTATCAAACCAACGATTCCCTGAGGAAAGTCGGCATGCATAATACTAAGAAGGGGACCTGAAGGAGCTTTGCTTATTTCTTCAATCGCAATATTCAAAAACTCTTCAGTCTGCTTTTGTCTTATCTCGTTAAGATTATCAATAAGTTTGATTGCATCACCGCCATCCATTAACGCTTCGAGAGCAATCATAGGATCGCCCATGCGTCCTGCGGCATTAATTCTGGGAGCTATTCTAAATCCGATATAAGTACTGGTTATGTAATTGATATTTATTCCTGATATTCTTATCAGCTCAACCAGAGGTCCTTTGGTTAGTTTCTTGATTGAGTTTAAACCTTGTTTAACAAGCGTCCTGTTAAAACCTTTTAGTTCCATCACATCAGCAATCATTCCCAACATGGCGAGAGCCTCGTCAGTTTGCATATCGTCCCACACACCATCCTCAAGAGCTCTTAATAGATGATAAACAACTCCGGAGCCGGATGGATGTGGTGGGGGGATATCAGAAAAGTCAGGATGAATAATTGCAACAGCAGGCGGTATGTGTTTTCCAACGTGATGATGGTCAGTGACAATAACGTCCATTCCGGCATCTTTAGCTTTCTTTATTTCAGTTACAGATCCAACTCCGGAATCAACTGTGATCAATAGATTAGTCCCTTTAGAAATAAACTCATCAATGATATGAGACTTGAGGCCGTAACCATCATTGATTCGGTGGGGGAGTCTTACATGAGGTTCAACACTATTCCGTCTAAAGAATCGAATGAGCTGAAGCGTGGATGTCACACCGTCACAATCGTAGTCTCCAAATATTCCTATAGACTCATTGGATTTGATTGCCGATCGAATTCGATCAACAGCTTTTTGCATATCATGAAATGCAAATGCATCAGGAAGTTCGCCTTCGAGAGAGGAGTCTATTCCCCGATTTGCCATTAACTTCTTTACCAAGTCCTCGCCATTAGTTTCCAAAACCTCAGGAATAATCCATTTCTTGCCTGTGAGTGAAAGCTTGGATGTCACCAAACGAGATTAACAGTCAGAACAAGCTTGTCTATAGATCATTAAAAAAAAGTTTTAAGGGGCTTTAGTTTTCCCCTTGAACTAGGGACCTTTCCGGTTTCGCACCAAAGCGGAACAAGATGGGTCCGTCGGCAATTACTGAGTTTAGATGCACCCTCCCCCCAGGGGTGGGTAAGCTTCAGGGTGGCGGGGCGGTAGTTATATATGATGCTAGTCTGAAATTCTAGGTCAATACCATTTCAAAATTTTCCGGCACACACCTCTACTATTAAGCTTAAACTAGGGCTGAAATAGGTTTCATGCCAAAGCGGAACAGCCTATACAAAACAATGAGCTTCGAATATTTACTTAATCTTCCTACTTGTCCAAACCTTCTTCTTCCCTGACCTGAGCACCGTCCAACCTGCCGCGCTCATGATTGCCATTGCAGAAAGAACTGCTGGAGCCCCAGTTGGAGCCAAGGGTGGTGCGCCTGTGTGCTTAAGTGCTTGCTGTTGATCTACGCGTTCAAGTAATCGGACAGTTCGCAATAATTCCATTGCGTCGCTTGTAAGCATCATTGCTGCTCCACCTTTTTTGTCATCAGTTTCTTCTGCAACAACTTCCGGTTCCGGAGGAGTCGGATGCTGGCGTTCATATTCAACGTCGTATTCTTCCTTGCGCCTTGTTGCACTATTGTAAGCCTGTCTTTCTACCACATCTCTCATATCTCTGTTCCTTGGTGGGATATACATTTCATTTCCCCTTAATACTTCTTCGGGCAACAGGTATGCGAGAGCGGTCGCTGGTGCAAAGAGTACCGTTGCCAGAATCATGAGGGAGATTGCCTTTGTCGAAGTTTGTTTTTGCATAGTTCGATTGGACTCACTATGAGTCATTATTTCTAACTATTTTACCTTAAAAGCTTCATAATTACAAGATTTGCTCGATTTCAACATGCAGTTAAAGTACTCCTGTTCATCCAAAATTCCGTCTCCATCAGAGTCTTCGGTCGTAGGATCGGTCTCGCCTTTATCAACTTTGCCGTTAAGATTAACATCCTCACCGCGCACCTTTTTACTGAACGTGTCAACTCTACAAAGTCCATCGCAAAGGCCATCACGGTCGGAGTCTATTTGCAGTGGGTTTGTTTCTCCCATATCTACCCTTCCATTTCTATTGTAATCCTCCAGGCCATCAACTATTCCGTCTCCATCTGAATCCCTCATTATGGGGCTGGTACCCAGAGAAAAGATTTCCATTCCATCATTCAATCCATCTCCGTCTGTATCCTCAATATCCGGATCGGACTTTTTGTGTGCTTCAACGTAAGCATTAACTCCATCACCGTCTTTATCAATTCCGATAGAGATGGGAGTTTCTGTCATCAGGTAACAAGTCGTACCTCCTTCAAATATTTCCATTTGATGACGAACTCGTCCTCTGTTGTATTCTGCTTGGTTTAGTTTTTTTTCTGAGTAGTCTCTAAATAGCGAGAATTTAGTTCTCCTAGTATTTATTTCTTTTTGTCGCCTGACACTTCTTTCCTTTTCCGAAAGGAAAACGCGTCCAGGAAGTCCTCGCTTCTTCATTTGTTGCATTTTTTCGTAATCTTCCGGGAAACAATATCCCCAGTAACGTACATCATATCCACTATTTCCAAATAGAACCTTTCTGTAAACCTTCTTTTCTTTTGGAGGGATTTGAAACAAGACATTAACGTGAGCAGGGGCTGTTATGCCCATTTCGATATCATCTACTGTGAATGTTTTCCATGGAACCACGCCTCGCATATGACCGGGGAGTAAGCGTGTTTGGAGCGAGGGTTCCTCGATATTTGTTACTGCAAATGCAACAAAGGCGAGGCACATTACGCTCAAACTGAGCGTCATTCTCCTCATTGCCTTTAGTAAACCTGGTTCAGGTTGCATCGGATTATTATAGCACAGATCTCGATATTTGAGAATACCTAGAATCATGCTTGTTATTTGCAAATACGAACAGCAATTAGCAGATTGGCAATTAGCAGATTGGCTAATCTGCTAATCTGCTAACAAGCTAATTGCCATAAATATATCAATAAACTTTTCTCAATTTTGTTCTCTATAAGCTAAGATCCCCCCAATGCCCCGTGACTATTACGACATCCTCGGTGTTCCTCGCGATGCTTCCGTTAGCGATATAAAGAAGGCATACCGAAAACTTAGCAAAGAGCTTCATCCGGACAAAAACAAGGATGATAAAGAGGCGGAGCAGAAATTTCAGGAAGTTAACGAAGCTTATGAAGTGCTTAGTGACGATAAAAAGCGAAAGCAATACGATACCTTCGGCTCAGCAGGAGTTGGAGGAGCAGGAGGCGCCGGAGGTTTTGATTTCTCCGGTTTTCAAAACATGGGCGGGCTTGGCGATATTTTTGAAGGTTTCTTTGGAGGCAATAGAGGCGGAGGCAGGACACAAAGGAGCGAGCGAGGTCGAGACAGAGAAGTTAGGCTTACTATTGAATTTGATGAAGCTGTGAAGGGCACGCAAAAAACAATTGCTTTAGAAACATTTATTTCTTGTAATGAGTGCGAAGGCAAAGGGACGGAGAAAGGATCAGAAATGATCATGTGTTCTGATTGTGGAGGAACCGGTCAACAAACCAAGACTGCACAATCATTCTTTGGAGTCATTCAACAAAATTTCGTATGCTCTTCCTGTTCTGGTGCAGGGCGAGTGCCGGATAAAAAATGTTCAGCTTGTTCGGGCGAAGGACGCATTCAAAAAAAAGAAACTGTAACCTTGGATATTCCTCCGGGAATACATGATGGACAAACTCTCCGACTAGCTGGCAAGGGTGAAGCTGGAAGGCATGGGGCGCAGTCTGGTGACTTATATCTTCTAATTGCAATAAGGCCTGATCCTAGATTTGAACGCGACGGCGATGACATTCGAACACACTCAGTATTATCAGTTCTTGATGCAATACTTGGTACGCAAGTTAAAGTTAAAACAGTTCATGGGGATACCGAGCTCAAGATTCCAGCGGGCACTCAGCCAAATCAGATCTTTAGAGTCAAAGGAAAAGGAATGCCGGTACTCGGAAGCTCAAAGCATGGAGATCACTATGTGACTATTGGAGTAGAAATACCAAGTAAACTTAGCCGTGAGGAGAAGAAGCTGATGGAGGAGTGGAAGAAAACAATTAACAGTTAACAATTGACACGTCCGCCTTCGGCAGACTTTTAACAATTAACTTCTTGTTATTAAAGTATAAAGAGATTGTCAATTGTTAAGAGCGAATCCCGCTAAAGCGGGGTGAGCGTATCAACTGTCAATTGTTGTCATATATCCAAATTATCCAACCCCCCATCCTCCTTATCTTCAATAACCGGTTGAAGTTCGCCACCTTCTCCTCCGCTTTTTTCTACTCCGTCTTTTAATCGCAGGACAATCTGGCGGTAATCTCCTTCACCTGCACTCTCGGTCATTAGATCTTGCATATTTGCATCGTTAGCTACATGAAGGTGCACTATACGACGAAAGTATGGGCTCATAGGAGCAAGTGCAACGCGATTTCCTGTACGCCTTACAAAGTCAGCTTTCTGTTCAGCAATCTTGCATACCTTCTCTTCCTGAGCGCGCCTGTATCCGTCAACGTCCATAACAATGAATGGTGCGCGATCCAACTTCTCCTGCGTTCTGATAATGGCTTTTACAATATGTTGAACTGCATTAAGAGTCTCGCCGTGCCAACCAATAATTCGACTTGGATCCTTGGATTCTATATCAACGCGAATAATGTCGTCCTCTTCGCTGATTACGACTTTTGTGAAATCCAAATTCAATCTTTTTAGGATTTCTGATACTGTGGATTCGATAAGTTTCTTATTCATGATTGGGTAGAGGATAGCGGAAATGCAAGGATGGTTGAAATAAAAAGAGGTAAATTGTTAAATTGCTAATCTTGGTAATAACAGTTCAAGCTTCAAATATCTTTGATATTATTCCAGAGGAACATCGTTAAATTGTTCGCAGAGCGAGTAGATTATTTTGACTTAATAAACTGTGACATCAGACATGCGTAACGCTCTGCCGAACAATTTGGCAATTTAACAATTTAGATTGCTTATCTAATAGCATCTTTTAGCGTCTTTCCTGCTTTGAAAGCGGGAACTTTCATTGAAGGGATGGAAATGCGTTGTGATGGATTGCGTGGATTAACACCCATTCGAGAAGCGCGCTGAGAAACACGGAATGTTCCAAAGCCTGTAATGGTAACCGAGTTGCCCTTCTTTAACTCGTTAGTTACGAGAGTTGTAAGTGCTTCCAGTGCGGCGCCTGCGGAACGTTTTGTAATGCCTGCGGCATCTGCTATTGCATTGATGATATCCTGCTTTGACATGGGCAAAAGGGGGAATGTAAGTAGGATCTAATAAGAAGTCTACGCATAGAGATGGCTTAGGCAAGCCAAAAAATCGAGATTGATTTCAAAATATCCGTCAGAAATACAGGAAAATGGCTTAAGCAAGCCAAAAAATGTGAATACGAAAGATGAACAGAAAAGGTGACATTTTGGTGTATTAACAATGGATTAAAAAGGAGATTTCCTTCTTAAATACGCTGGAAATGCACCCGCCTCCCAAGCCTGTCCTGAGCTTGTCGAAGGAGGGTGGGTTAAAGGTCAGGGTGCCTGCCTGCCGGCAGGCAGGGGCGAGTCGTAAGTATTGTGTCAGCGAGAAAACAAGAGTCAATAAGCTGTAAAAAAAATCTTTTTGCGATTCAGACTTTCCAGCTTCAGTTAGCTTAGAAAAGTGTTCCGCTTTGGTGCGGAACACCCCCCTATTTTAGGCCCTAAAATTTGACAACACGGGTGTCGACTCTCTAATCTCCCGCCCGTTACCCTACAAACTTAATTTTATGCATTTAGTAATCGTCGAAAGCCCGACAAAGGCAAAAACCATTAAACGCTTCCTTGGAAAAGATTATTCTGTGCATGCAAGTATGGGCCATGTGCGCGATTTACCTGCGTCCACCCTGGGCGTGGATACGGAAGATACATTCGAGGCTGTTTACGAAGTTCCGAAAGAAAAAAAGACTGTTGTAAAAAAATTACAGGAAGAAATGAAAAAAGCAGATGATCTTTGGATTGCAACTGATGAGGACCGCGAAGGAGAAGCGATCGGGTGGCATCTTATTCAGGCACTAAAGATAAATAAGGATCAAGAAGTTAAACGTATTGTATTCCACGAGATCACACGTGAAGCCATTGATGAAGCTGTAAAAAATCCGCGAGAAATTGATGAAAAACTTGTGGAAGCCCAGCAGGCCAGACGCATACTAGATCGCTTGGTCGGATACACTCTATCCCCATTCCTCTGGAGCAAAGTATATCGAGGTTTATCAGCAGGACGAGTCCAATCAGTCGCTGTAAGAATAATTGTGGACCGCGAGCGGGAGATTCAAGCTTTTATTCCAGTTGAGTATTGGACTGTTACTGCATCACTCGAAACAGATAAAAAGGAAGAGTTCACAGCGGAACTTTCCAAAAAAGATGGTAAGAAGTTTGTTCCTTCAAATGAAAAGGAGGCGATGGAAGTAAAAGAAGTTTGCACAGGAGAAGAATTCAAAGTTTCATCTGTCGACGAAAAAGAATTAAAGAAAAGTCCCCCACCTCCTTTTACAACTTCAACTCTACAGCAGGAAGCGGGAAGAAAACTTGGATTCTCCGTCAAGCAGACAATGGTGGTTGCTCAACAACTTTATGAAGGAGTTAGTACTGGGAAGGGAGAAGGCAGTACGGGACTTATTACATACATGAGGACAGACTCTGTTAATTTGAGTGAAAAGGCGCTCGACGATGCTAAAAGAGTAATAGAGGAACAATATGGGCGTGAATATATTCTTTCGGCTCCGAGAAAATATAAAACCAAGAGTAAAGGAGCGCAGGAAGCACATGAAGCGATTAGGCCAACCGAGATGGATAGAACACCGGCTTCACTCAAAGAAGTTCTGGATCATCAACAACTAAAGCTTTACACGCTGATCTGGAATCGTTCTATT
>DCXE01000040.1 GCA_002328295.1 Candidatus Peribacter sp. UBA2144
CCCGCCGTGATGACATCTACAGGAGATAAATCCTTAACTTCCAAGGTGTGGATGTCTTGTTCAATCAGTCTGTGGTTGAAGTTCGAACGATAGGTATTACATGCATCTTTGTCGAACTCATTAGCCCACAACACTTTGAAGCCGTTTCCTTCGAATCCAAGTTCAATACCGCCTACTCCCGCGAACAAACCCCCCACTGTATACATATACTACATTTCCTCCTTAATTTTTGGATGCATGTATAAGAGATTTGTTGTACTCTAATACTAATCTATTTAATTCCCTGTTCTGGTCAATTTCGTTTACCTGACATTCCCAGATTACTAATGGTTTCCATTCCAATTCCTTCAACTTTATTAGATGTTGTTTATCTCTAAGGATATTCTTGTTAATCTTCGGTTTCCAGTAGTCTACATTGGACTTCGGCCAGTTGGAACGTTTGCAATTCTTATGATGATGCCAGAAACACCCATGTACAAATATAACTGAGTTGATTCTTGAAAGTGTTATATCTGGTTTACCTGGCAAATCTTTTCTATGTAGTCTGAATCTAACACCTCTTGAGTAGAGATAAGACCTTACTAATTTTTCAGGCTTAGTATCCCTGGATCTGATACGGCTCATCACATCACTTCTTTTTTCTTTAGTGAAAGTATCAGTCATTCAATTTGTGAAATTTAGTTCAGATGAATGTATTTAATTTTTATTAGGCTTATAGCTTTCCGGTTCATCTACTATCTTCCAAAGATACAGAGAGACTACTGTCCTAAATGGCTTCCACCTAGATGAATATGTGGCCATAAATTCAGGCTTTGGCAGTTCGGGCAATCCAAGAAGAACTGCAAACCCTTTACAAATACCCAGGTCTTTTATAGGGAAAATATCCGGGCGATTTAAGGAGAAAATGAGGAACATGTCAGCCGTCCAATCACCGATACCTTTTATTTTTATCAGAGTTTCCCTTACTTGCTCATTGCTTGCTGAAGAGAGGTGATCCAATTGAAGACTCCGATCTTTAATGGCTTCGGCTAAACCAGTAATGTAGCATGCTTTACTTTCTGATAAACCCGCTTTACGAATCAAATGCCTTGGGGTATTAAGAATATCATCAGGATTGGGAAATCGATTGTCGCCATAAAGATCCATGAATCTTTTCAGTATTGTCTTGGCTGCTTTGTTGCTGAGTTGCTGAGATATTATGGAACTTACCAAGGATCTGAAATAGTCCTTTCTAGGCTTTAATTTTAGCAACCCATAACAACTATAAAGATTGTTGATATCTTCATCTTCGGAAACCAGGAAGTCAATTCCTTCTTCTAAGTCCAATCTTGCCTTTTGAGGCCGAAGACGCGTCATTTCCTAGCTTGAGATTGGGAATCACATCTCATCGTGTTGGGATTAGATTCGATCCTATGCAATTAATTCCACCTTCACCTTGAACATTTGCCAGGTGTCCTCATCGGGGTTTACTTCTCTAATGGTACAAACCATGTTCAGGCCCTGCTGCATATAATAATTGTCTCACAGCTAATTCAGGGACTGTATTTTTTGAACGAATTTGGGACATATTCCAGCTTCGTTTTTCTGCTGTAATGTGATCTACCATTTTAATCAAGCATATTTCCCAAGGTTACTGTATTCACTAAATGAGCAACCTTCTTCCAAATCAAATTTCCTCCGTATAAATCTATTGCTTTCACTAGATTGTAATATTACTTCGATTGAAGCTCCCGTTCGAATAGGCAAAACTATGCGCTGTATAGTTTTGATGTTAACAATTGCATAACGGGGCAGTTATTCATTATCGGAATGCTCTTCATTCCCGAGTTCTTGAAACTTAGCTGCCATAGTGGGGTTACCCCGTGTTAATTTTTTGACCGTTACATCTTCCAATTTGTCATTAGCTAAACGAAGTTGCCGATCAGATGCAAGCAGGGCATCTTTCGTCTTATTTAGGTGTTTTATTGCCTTGTCAATTTCATCGATGGCTGTCTGAAATTTTCTAGACGCAATGTCGAAGTTCTTTGAAAATGCGGTTTTGAACTTATCGAGGTGATTTTCAAAGTTTGTAACGTCGAAGTTCTGTGCCTTGGCAAGCGCAAGCTCAGTCTTATATTCTAATGAGTTCATCGCGGCATTACGCAGAAGCGTAATAATTGGAATGAAGAACTGTGGCCGAATGACGTACATTTTAGGATAACGGTGAAACATGTCAACAATTCCAGAATTGTAAAGTTCACTCTCGGCTTCTAGCAGGGAAACCAACACAGCGTACTCACACCCTTTTTCGTTTCTGTCTTTATCAAGTTCCTTTAGAAAATCCTCGTTCTTTTTCTTTGTCGCTGTCGTATCGCTTTCGTTTTTCATTTCAAACATTATAGACACGATCTCAGTACCTTCTTCGTTTGAGTCACGAAAAACGTAGTCCCCCTTGCTGCCAGAGGCGGCATCATTGTCCTTTTCGAAATAAGCTTTTGGAAACGCAGTTGCGCGAATACGGTTGAACTCTGTTTCGCAGTGTTGCTCGAGGGTTTCGCCAACCATTTTTGTTGACAATCGGGCTTTCATATCCTTTAAGCGCTCGATCGTACTGTCACGATCTTTAATCTGGGTCTCGTACTTTTCCACGAGTGCCTTCTCAGAGAGTTCATTTTTTAGCCCAACTTTGTCCAGACTGTTCTTGAGTTCATCGCGTTCCTTCTCAGCATGACCGACTGCCTGTGTAATTGCGAGTTCCCTATTAGCTTCGTTGACATCGAGCTTAGCTTTTAGTTCTTGAATTTCTGTATCCTTGGTAGCGGCAGCGAGCTTAATCTCGGTTTGCTTCTCTTTCTCAGCCAATTCAAGTCTCTCATTCAACTGCTCCTTAAACTCTCTATCGCGGACCTGCTGTAAAATGTCCGCATACCCAGTTTCATCAACTTTGAAAGCTTTCTTGCAGTGTGGGCAGCTGATTTCTTGCATTTTTACTTCCTCTTTTATTTATTTACTGATTCCCAACGAATAAACTCACCTGCACGAGGAACGAGCGTCCGATGCACTGCCTTTTTGGGCATTGATTCGTGAGGCTGGTTATCAACCCTCACGTAGCCCTCCACTTTGCAGTAGCTCCTCTGCCTCATTCATAGTGAAAGTCTTTCACTATGACCCCTGTTTTTTTACGCAACCAACTCAACTTTCACCTTG
>DCXE01000026.1:0-517 GCA_002328295.1 Candidatus Peribacter sp. UBA2144
CTCACTCAGCCAATTGATCTGAAGGCGCTTTTTTGCTATAATATTCACGAAAACACACAAAATAAATATGAAGCGAACCTTCCTTATATCAGCACTTATTACACTTGTGATTTTGCCAATCGTGGTAATCACTCAGGCCCCCGCTTATGTCGAAGGTTTGGATATTTCTCTTGAGGAAGGAGAGATAACCTTGCAATGGAAGGAGCAACCAAATATGGATATTGCTTCATATCGAATTTACTACAGCTTTGAATCAATTTTGGAAAACGACGGCTTATATGACGATGTTATAGAAACGCAGTCCGATGAGAATGAACACAAGTTCCCACCTCCGGATGGTTATGACGAATTATATTTCGCTGTAATCGGAGTGAACGAAGCGGGTGAGGATATTGATAAGTTTGTTGAAGAAATTTCCATTCAAATCGATGATGATGGTGGATTGCCAGATGATGATGACATGGATGATGACGATGAAGATTTCTTGGAAGATGATGATCTAGATGATGACTTTGAT
>DCXE01000026.1:819-14738 GCA_002328295.1 Candidatus Peribacter sp. UBA2144
GATGATCTAGATGATGACTTTGATGAGGATTTTTCCGATGATGATGACGATTTGTCCGAGGATGATGAAAGTTTCTTGGAAGATGATGACTTTGATGATGACCTTCCTGTAGATGACGATGATGATTTGGAGGATGATGATCTTGTTTTTGAAGAGGATGATGACTTTGCTGACGATGACGATTTCCCTGAAGATGATTTGTTAGATGAAGACGATCTGCCTTTCGGAGATGATGATTTGGAGGATGATGACTTTGCTGATGATGATGACCTTGCTGACGATGACGATGATCTAGATGATGACTTTGATGAGGATTTTGCTGATGACGATGATGATTTGGAGGATGATTTGTTCGTAGATGAGGATCTTCCTGATGGAGATATGGAAGACGATTTAATGGGTGGAGATGAAGACCTATTACCAGTGGATGAAAATTTTGATGTAGAAGCTGAAGATATTCTGATGGTTCAAGATGAAATACTTAGTATTCCAGGCAGTTATCAACCTTATGTAAATGAAATTGTTAACATACCTACAACTGTTCAGGCTGCCCAACCTCCTGCGCCAACTCAACCTTTGCTGCCTCCGCCTCCGTCTCTCCCAGCTTCAGTAAGCCTTCTCTCTGCGGAAGCTATTTCACCAACTCAGGTACAGCTTTTGTTCTCTGCTGCGATATTAGTTGAGCCAACTCGCGCCCCTGAAGCATTTTCCATAGTAGATTCAAGTGGTAATCCTCTCCATATTCTTCAACTTGCAATTCAGGATGAGCAGGCAACTATAAATACTCAGGAACAAGTTGCAGGAACTGTTTATGAATTGAGAGTCAGCGAACCTGCTTACAGCCCACAGGGAATTCCTCTGGATCAAATCGCAAGACGTGCATTCTTCAATGGACACTTGCAAGGAAGAGGGCGCACACAAGTCGCAGGCACCGTGCAAGTGGTAGCTCAAGAGCCTTTCCAGGGAATATCAAATTTGAAACTTGAACAGACGCCGGAAGGTAATGGAGTATTTATTATAAAAGCTTCTTGGGATGTTATAGGAAGCCAAATCGATTTAGCTCATTATGTTGTTAATCAATCTCGCGACGGCGGCATGACATTCGGTGAATCGCAGAATCTGCAGGCCAACATTAATGGAATCGAAATCCCAAGTGTGGAACCAGGACCATTTGGTTTGATGCTTTCATATGTAAAGAAAGACGGTCAGGCATTTATGGGTAAATTCCAGTCAATTAATGTTGGAGGAGTTGGAATCTCTTCTATGCCTTCTATGGCACCGATTGCACAGCCAGGTACACAGCAACCCACACCTCCTCCGGTAGCCGCAACAGTTCAGGCGGCTCAGCCTCTTGCACATCAGCCAAGTGCTCTTAATAACACAGGACCTGGAGCCTTTGCAGCTGCAGTTATAGTATTCGGTGGTGTCGCTGGATGGATGGCTAGCAGAAAAAGGAAAATGGCTGGTGAATTGGTATAGGATGTCAGTTTAATAATAATATTGTATTATGCATATTCCGCTTTGGTGCGGAACGTCTTTTTTCTTTTACAGAAGGCAAAAGATCCCAACTACGAAAAGTTTTTTTTGAAATTGGGTTTTATTGGAATTTTTTACACCTAGGATGATATTTGAAAGAACAGAGTAATTTTCAATTTTCAATTTAAAATTTTCATTCAAATTCCAATGTTCAATGAATCAATTAAGCAAAGTGGGTTGCGAAAATACGACTTAGAAGAACGAACCGCCAAATTCGGAGAGGAGGTCATCAAATTATGCAAAAAATTACCAAAAACCGACATTACCAAGCATCTGATTTCTCAGATAATACGTTCTTCCACAAGTATTGGGGCTAACTACATGGAAGCTAATGGTGCTAGTTCAAAAAAAGACTTTAGAAACAAAATACATATTGTTAAAAAAGAATGCGGCGAGACAAAGCATTTTTTGCGCATGATTGCAGTGGCAGTCCCCGATAAAAAGAATGAGGTAATACCTATTTGGCAAGAATGTCACGAACTTGTCTTAATATTTCAAAAGATTGCACAAAGTATGAAATCAGTAAAATAATTTTTAGTTAATTGTTATTTGGACCTTGAATGAAAATTTTAAATTGAAAATTGAAAATTAATTTGTATTTAACAATATGAATAAGAAATGGATCATTACCGGATTACTTACAATCTCACTTGTTTTAACTGCGCGGGAACTAACTCTTCTGCCTGACGGAAACCTCCACACATACATCCTTGACGTAGGCCAAGGCGATTCGATTCTGATTGTGACGCCCTCAGGTAAACAAATACTTATTGATGGTGGTCCTGATCTTGCAGCCCTCGAACATCTTGGGGAACACATGTCTTTCTTTGATCGATCAATTGATCTGGTAGTTCTAACTCATCCTCACGCTGACCATATGACTGCATTGCCCGATGTACTTAAACGATATGATGTTGGCAATTTACTGGTTGCTATGACCGAATCTAAAAATTCTCGTTACAAGTCGTTTCTGGAAGAAGCTTCGGGGCAAAATATAAGAGTAATCCTGCCCAATCCGAATGAAGATATTGATATCGGCGATGGAATCATCCTCGATGTGATTCACCCGTGCTCTTATTGTGATATGGACACTAATAATTCTTCTATTGTTCTGCGAGTTTTATATAAGGAGCATTCAATTCTTTTAACTGGAGATATCGAGGGAGAGGCAGAGGAGAAAATATTAAAAAGTGGAGCTGAGCTTGGATCTGATTTAATAAAAATCGCGCATCATGGTTCGCGCACATCATCTTCAACGGGGTTTCTTTTAGGGGTGAACCCTAAGCAAGCTTTTATATCAGTAGGGGAGGACAATAGCTACAGTCATCCCTCGCCTGAGGTTATTGCAAGACTCAATGATATGAATATTGGCATTAAGTCGACTAAAGATGATGGGACGATCCAGCTGGTTCTAAAATGAGTGTATGTATCCGCCTAGGCGGATACATACAGCCCGAAAATGTCTGCCATTCGTTTCCCTCGCTGGGCTTTTGGCTTTAGAATTTCCTCAATGAGGGTCCTTTTACTCATTGCCGGCAGATCGGTGCGTTTCTGGCCCCTAAGCGAAAAAACGCTGTTTCCCATATGTGGAACCAATTTGCTGGAAATAACCACAGGAAGGCTTAAATCAGCCGGATTGACCGATATTACGCTGATTGGAGGCACTCATAATCTGGAGCTGGTTAGAGAGAAATACCCCGAGTTTTCCATCGTTGAACAGAAGGATCTGAGTCTTGGAATGCGTGGGGCTTTGTTGGATGCTCTGCCTGAGATTGGATCTGGACCTGTGATGATCGTATGTGTTAATGATGTGATTGATCCTTCCGCTTACAAGAACTTAATCGATAAATGTCAGAGCCCTGATGTTCAGGGTGCGCTTCTTGCGCAAAAAGTTGATAGGTATTTCCCTGGTGGGTATCTGCAGATTGATGGCGAACGAATCACAAGTATTATCGAAAAGCCGAAAGAAGGAAATGAGCCAAGCGACCTTGTAAACATAGTCGCTCATGTTCACAAAGATTCATCGGTTCTTCTGGAAGCCCTTAAGCAAGCTCCAGCTAAAGATGATGGATATGAAATTGCTCTCGATCAGTTATTTAAGAAATATATATACTCAGCGGTGCCTTTCGAAGGTGTCTGGCAGGCAATTAAGTACCCCTGGCATATGCTTAACCTTCTTCCAATGCTTCTAAGTAAAATTTCTGAACAGAAGATACATGAATCCGCTCAAGTTCATCCAACTGCTGTTATTGATGGTTCTGTAATTATGTCCGAGGGCGTAAAAGTTTTTCCGCACGCAACTGTCAGAGGCCCTTGCTACATTGGACCGAATAGTATCGTAGCTAATAATGCCCTTGTTCGTGACTCAAGTATTGGATCTGACTGTGTTGTAGGTTATTCAAGTGAAGTTAAGGCCAGTGTGTTCGCTGACCATGTCTGGACTCATACAACTTACATAGGAGATAGTGTAGTTGGATCTAATGTTTCCTTTGGTGCAGGAAGTGCTACAGGAAATCTAAGGCTAGATGAAGCTGAGATATCATCTATTGTTAAAGGAGAAAAGATTAAGACGGGTCTGAATAAATTTGGAACGATTATTGGAGCAGATTGCCGCCTTGGGATACATACTGGTATTAATCCGGGGATAAAAATTGGATCAGGAACTTTTATAAGTAGCCACGTGCTTGTATCCGAGGATGTGCCGGATAAGAGTTTTGTGACTATGAAAAAAGATGAAATGAGGGTTAGAGAAAATAAGATTGGAGTACCTGGCGCAGAAAAAAGGGAAGGATTTCGGAATAAAACTATTGGAAAATAGATCAAACTCTGTGTATTTCTATTCAAAAGTTATCCCCACCCCCTGTGCAATACCTGTTTTCCACATCTCTGTGGATAACAGGTGGAATCACTTAATTTCCGCTTATGTAAGCCACTTTTACGCTATGTTTGCCTTTACCTTAACTTTTATAGTATTCCACAGGTTTTCCACATCAGAACCAGACAACATATTTGCACTTACACAGTAAATTTTTGAACTATTTTTGTTGATTATTCAATTCTTTAGAAAGGGTTTTGTGTTATTTGTAAGCAAAACTCCAAATTAGCCTCTTTAAATGTCTCAATATTCTATTATGCCAATACCCTAATATATCCACATATCACACCCCAAAACTCTAATACTTAATAACCCCTTATTATTACTACTATTTATATATATACTTACTACCTTTTTTATTACTATAGGGATATGAAGTTTTCCTCACCCACCTCCGAGTTATTAAATTCTCTTCATCTTGTAAGTCGTGCAATAAGTAACCAACAAGCACTTCCGATTTTAGGAAATATATTAATAGAAGCGGAAGGAAAAAGGTGCACAGTAAGCGCGACTGATCTTGAGTTGAGTATTATTACAAGCTTCGAGGCAAACATAGAAAACGAAGGATCTATAACAGTGCCTGCCAAGGCAATTTTAAACTTCGCACAATACAATACAGATGATGAAGTTCTTTTAGAGACAAGTGAAGGCACTCAACTTAAATGTACATCAGCTCATGCCAAAACAATAATCGCAGGAGAAGCCGCGTCGGAATATCCAACCATTTCACCTGTAGAAAAAGAAGAATCATTCTCTATTGAATCCGGGCCGCTTATAAATGCACTAAATATGGTCACATTTGCGTCAGCCAAATCCACTCTTAGGCCTGTCCTTTCAGGTGTGTATCTAAGGGCAGAGAAAGACAATCTAATATTCGTAGCAACAGACAGCTACAGACTCTCTGAATACAGAGTGCCAATGAAAGGAGGAAAGACAGACCTATCATGTATTATTCCTGCAAAAGTCTTGGAAGAACTTAAGGGGATAATAGGATCAAGGAAGGAAGAAAGGAAAGGAAACGAAGAAAAAGAAGAAAAGAAAGAGGCAGACATTAGAAAAGTAGAGATAGCAATGAGTAGCCAGCAGATCGAGCTGAATGTAGGCCCAACCAAACTCTTGTCCAGGCTTATCGAAGGCAAGTTCCCGGATTATCAGCAGATCATTCCCAAGGAGACTAAAACCAAAGTTATAATTTCTACAAAAGAACTCACAACAGTCATTAAGCGCATGCATTATTTTGCTAAGGAGATTAATAACAATCTGACGTTTGGATTTGCAAAGAACAAAGTTTATATCACAACTCCTCAAACCCAGATGGGCAAAGATGAAGCAGATCTGGATGTTTCTGTGGATGGAAATGCAAACAAGATTGCTCTCAGTTCATCCTACCTTCTAGATTTCCTGACTCATGTTACGGGAGACGAAGTAGAAGTGCATGTGACCGACAGTATGCATCCTGCGGTCTTCCACATCCCATCAGATGACCAATGTCTGCATCTTGTGATGCCCCTAAGGCTTCAGGAGGATTGAATGATTTTAGAAATTGTTAATAACAAAATAACTCTCTAAACTGACCAACAATATGCGTTGGCTTCGTAAATATCGTATTCATTTTGTCCTTTTTCTGGGCTCTTTAGCTTTGCGCTTGATTTATGTATGGCAGGTTTTTGATGACAAACAGTTCCGCAAGGTCTTGCCGCGTTCAATTGATTCGATTGCAATGGATTTTCTAAATGGAGTAGAACATGTTTATCCAACTTCGTGGGCGTCTTTTTACATACCGTTAGCGTATTTTTATAAGGCGCTTAATTGGCTTGGAGCGCTTGATGAGCGGTTCTTTTATGTTGCCATAGTTAACTGTTTTTTGGGAGCGGCAGCAGTAGTTATTTTCTATGCTTTAGCCAAAATAATTTTCCCCGGTAGATCAAGAGCACCAATAATACTTGCTATTGTTTTCTCGCTCTATTACCCAGGCCTTTATTTTAATGCGTTGATTTTGTCGGAAAACTTGTTTACCCCCCTGTTTTTGGGTAGCGTCTATTTAATCTGGCGTTATGACGGAAGATCAATATTTAATCCTGTTATAACAGGGCTTTTGTTGGGAGTTTGTACCGCTATACGGCCTATCTTGTTTTCATTCTTGCCACTATTTGCACTATGGATGTTGTTTAAATCTAGGGAAAAACTAAAATTAGTAGCCCTTCGCTATCTGCCGATATTGTTATGTGGCTTTATTCTGGCTGCAGTTCTTATATCTATCGAAAATAACAAGATACATAAGCACAAAAGATATGCCATTGCAGAAAATGGGGGAGTAAATGTTGCTATGACGTGGTGTCAGCCACGAAAAATTCGATATCATGCTTCGAATGGTGATAAGTGGTGGTTCTCGCCGCCAGTCTTTTGGAACAAGGATCGCTCAACAGACATAATCACGGATGTGCCGTTTCATAACCAGATGTATTACTACAAAATGGGGTTTAATTGCATGCTCGAAAATCCGGAGCGAATAATTACAAATTTCAGCAATCTCATAAATATCTTTCATGGTAGGATGTATCCCAATCTGATTTACTCAGAGTGGCATTATCGTGCAATAAACTTTTGGAAAATAATGTCAGTTGCCCTTCTGATAGGATTTCTTTTGTATCCCGTCCTCTTCCGGAGGGGTAGATATTACTGGACGTTCGGTCTGCTTCTGATTTTATCATTGCTCTCAACGGCATACTTCGCAAATCCGGGAGAAGAGCGCTATCTGGTTCCGTATTATTTTGTGCTTATTCTATGGGGGCTTCCGACTTTACATGAATCTATAGCTCGTACATTAAAATACTTTTCCATTAAGCGGAACATCACAACTGCGCCAGACATAATTATAATGTTGGCAATAGCGGTGTATCTTCTGTCTCCAAAATCGCCAACGAGTGTTGTTCAGAAAACAAAGAAACCGCTGGTTAATGAAGCGGCAGTTGAAAGATCGTATAACGATGCAGCATATTGGTTGGTAAATAATCAGCGAAAGGACGGAAGCTTTGTTTATAGACGAAATACAAATAACTATAAAACGGATGACCAAGATAATTCTGTAAAGCAGATTCTTGCTTCACATGGGCTCGCAAATGCGGCATCACATTTTAATGACGCCCAAATTGTCACTGCTCACCGCAAGAATCTTAAATATGTTTCTAAGCTTATAAAAAAAGAAAAGAATTTTAGCTGCATTCAAAAGTATTCCGATGGGGCAAGAATAAATGAAACTACATTTGCGATAATGGCATTTATGGATTCTCCTTTTTCCAATAAATACAAAAAGAAAACAAAGCAACTTGGTAAATTCTTATTGCATATGCAAAAAGACGATGGGTCTTTTCATATTATGCATCCACCGGAGGGGAATAAAGATCTAGATCTGGCCATGAAAGATCGGATGGAACGCTTTGCTTCCGGCCAAGCCATACTGGCGTGCGTTTATATGTATCGCTTTAATGAAGATCCGCGCTATTTGGAATGTGCAAGGAAGGCATATGAATATTACTTCCCAAAAATCAAAGAAAACTTCCGGCCATCGTGGGGCTCCTGGCATACAATTGCATATACACATTTGTATGAAGTAGATCAACAGGAGAAGTACAGAGAGGCAATTCGTTTTATGGCAGATGAACTTATGAGTCTTCAAAATACTGACTCAAATGAAAACAAAATAGAGGGTGGATTTGATATGGAACAAACATGGTATACGTCTGCGGAGGCAGTTTTCACTGAAGCGCTGGGATATGCCGCAGGCGTTCACAAGGAAGATATGTCCGAAATTGCTGAGAAATATGAGGCAGCAAATAGGCTGGGAATTCAAAATTTGCGCTATTTTCAGTTTGGTATTGCCGATACAAGAGGCGTTGCAGGGGGGATTATGACCGAAAGTTGGGAAAACTATATTTATGTGGACAATGTAGGCCATTCTTTGATGGCCTTTGATGAATTCTTAAGCCGCGAATAACACCCTTAGAAACCCCATTAGATTTATTGATTGTGGACTCCTATATTGCTATAATACAGTCAGAGAAATTAAGAATCTTAGTCACCTTAGTCTTTTTGGGCTGAGGGGCTTACAACGGAATACATCATTTTTAAGTAGTCATTTTTAAGTTATGAAACCATCTCTTCTCTTGGGGGATGATACCCACCGGGATGTTGCACAGTTACTTGAGGCCAAAAGACGGCTGGTTCTTTCTGGTGCCTCGAATGAAACTGCCAAAGCGCTTTTGCTCAGCCACATCCTATCATTCAACAGCCGTCCAACTCTTTTGGTGACAGATTCAGTTGAACACTGCGAGACATGGGAGCATTGGCTTAACTTTTTCGATCAATCAGTATCGGTTCTTCGGCCGGTTGTTGATGATGAGGGGAATGTTTTGCCTGATGAAGTGCAAACCTTCCTCAAGTTCATGCAGTGTGACTGTAATGATGTCTTCCTGTGTGCTCGCGATACATGGGACAAGACATTTCCATCGTTTAAAGAGTTTGCAGAGAACAAAGTCGTATTCAAAAAGGGAAATACGATTGATTTTACAAAGACCGTAGAAGGGCTGGTGGCAATGGGATATCGGCATGGTGAAGATTTGTATCTTGAGCCGGGGGAGTACCGACGTACCGGCGATGTTATTGATATATTTCCGATTCAGGAAGATCACTCTTTCAAAATTTCTTTGGAGTTCGATAAAGTCGAAAAGATTATTGCGGTCGATAAAGATGATTTAACCAAGACGGAGGACGCAGGAAAGACTCTTGAAGCATGTCCGATTCTTTACGAAGAGGAATTGGCACTCGAAAAACAAATTCCATCCGAGGCGCTTCTTGTTTTGGACGATCAGGATGATATCCAATTCCCACTCAAGACAATGGGAATGAGATTTACACCTTTTCCAGAGACTGATGATAATCATATACATGTCAGGTACCTTTCAGTTCTTAAGTTTTATACACTTACGGACTTTTTAAACGATATTCGGGACAAGCTTACACAGGGTTGGTCTCTTTTCATTGTTACAAAGAGGCTAGAAGAACTGGAAGGAATATGCATAGAGGAAAAGATACCTCATACATCCAAGCCCGAGAGGAAAGCGGGCGCTTTAACTTTGGTTGGAGCTGAAGATGATGATTTACTTCCGCACTCAATACAAAATCCAGACGAAAAGTTCGCACTTCTTACAGACCGCGAAATATTCTCTCTTAAAAAAGCCGGCAAACAAAGGAGTGTTCAAAAACTTGCGCTCGATTTCATCACATCACTAGTCCCCGGCGACTACGTGGTACACATGGAGCATGGTATCGGGCTTTTCGAGGGTATGACACAGAAGGAAGTGGATGAAATGATGCACGAATATTTAGAGCTGACGTATGCAGAGGGTGACAAGCTATTTATTCCCGTTGACCAAGCGGACAAACTTTCTAAGTTTGTGTATGAAGAAGGAAACGAACCACAACTAACGCGCTTGGGAACTCAGGAATGGAAAAAAGTTACTGCAAAGATGAAAGAGGAAACTCAGAAAATTGCTAAGGAACTTCTCGGCCTTTATGCGAAGCGCGCAAAAGCAAAAGGTTTTGCCTACAATGATGATACAAAAGATCAGAGAAAATTTGATGAAGCATTTCCATACCAAGAAACACCCGGCCAGCTAAAGGCCATCGAAGACCTGAAGAAAGATATGGAAGCAGACTATCCTATGGATCGTTTAGTTTGTGGAGATGTTGGATTTGGGAAAACAGAGGTAGCAATGAGGGCGGCATTTAAAGCCGTTCAGGACGGCAAGCAAGTTGCTTTCCTGGCACCTATCACAATCTTGGCTGACCAGCACTACAAGAGCCTACAAGAGCGTATGAAGGACTTTAATGTGAGGATAGAGATGCTCTCGAGGTTTAAAAAACCAAAAGCTCAGAAAGAGATTCTGGAGAAACTAAGAAAAGGAGACGTTGATATAGTCATTGGAACTCATCGATTACTTCAACCCGATGTGGAGTTCTTCAACTTAGGTTTGGTTATTGTTGATGAAGAACAAAGATTCGGAGTTAAGCAAAAAGAAAAGTTCAAAGAAATGCGAGCGGCTGTCGATGTACTTACATTAACTGCGACTCCCATCCCGCGAACGTTGAACTTGGGACTTCACAAACTCAGAGATATCACAACAATCACAACTCCTCCGCCGGGAAGGCTTCCGATTGTAACTGAAGTAAGAAAGTATTCAGATGAAATGGTCAGAAAAGCAATACTTGATGAAATAAAGCGAGACGGACAGGTGTATATGCTTCACAACCGTGTGGAAACGATTGATGCTTATGCAAACAAACTCAGAGAACTTGTCCCCGAGGCAACATTTATAGTCGGTCATGGCCAACTTAAGCCGGAAGATTTGGAAAAAAGAATCGTTGATTTCAAATCAGCAAAATACAATGTACTTGTTAGCTCAACGATTATCGAAAACGGAATTGACCTCCCAAAAGCAAACACTTTAATCGTTAATGGTGCAGAAAACTTCGGCTTATCTCAGTTATATCAGCTCCGAGGGCGCGTTGGAAGAAGTAAATTGCAGGCGTACGCCTTTTTCCTCTATCACGGAGCTAAGCTTAAGGATGATGCACGTAAAAGACTCAGGGCTATTGTGGAAGCGTGCGAACTTGGAAGCGGATTCCAAGTTGCAATGCGTGATTTAGAAATTAGAGGAGCAGGAGAAATACTTGGTGCTCATCAATCAGGAACAATGCACACAGTTGGAGTCAGCCATTACTTGCGAATGCTCAAGGCTGCAGTCGAAGAGATTAAAGCTGGAGGCAAAGGCAGGGCAGATGAGGATATTAACGTTGAAATCCTTTTGCCTGTGGAAGCGATGATTCCAACATTCTACATTCCTGATGAACAGGAGAAAATTTCCGTCTATCAAAAGCTTGCAGGGAGCGAAGATGAAAAAATACTCAAAGAGTTTGAGGATGATATCGAAGATGAGTATGGAAAACCACCAGAGCAAGTAGAAAACTTATTCGCAGTTCTCAAGCTCAAGATGGTGTGTAGAAAGGCAGGAGTTTCGCGCATCAAAGAAGAGTCAGGTAGTCCTTCGACAAGCTCAGGGCAGGTTAAAAAAGATGATAAGGAAATTGTTCTTACGCTAGCTGAGCGCGTAACTGCAAAAGAAATCATGCAACTTCTTAAAGTAAATCCGCAATGGAGAGTGAGTGGCAACAAATTGAAGATCTATCACAGCGAGATCGTTAGAAAAAGCTCAGACAATGTTGTTGAGTGGTTGGGGGAGTTGGCTAAAGAAGTGGAGGCTTTAGAAAAGAAGAAAAAGAAGGGGAAAAAGTAACCAAGGATTCCGAGGTAACTGGGAAGGAGTAACCAATACGATTATTTAACCCTCTCCTGTCACGCGCTTGGCGCGTGACATCCTCTCCCTAAAGGGAGAGGAGATGTTTTGTATGTTGTTTTGTTTATATTCTTAGCTCCTTATTATTCAGAAGATAAAAAGCAATTTTATTTAGAACTGCATTGAGATTATTAATCACTTCCTCATTTTTAAATCGAATAATTCTATATCCCATACATTCTAATTTTCTATCTCTGATGTAATCTTGTTTATATTTAAATTTGTGGATAATTCCATCTACTTCAATAATCAGCTTCTTATCAGCGCAATAAAAATCTGCAACAAATGAGTCAATTGCGTATTGTCGTCTAAATTTAAAACCATAAAGCCTCTTAGCCCGCAATTTTTGCCACAATAATAATTCGGCTTTTGTGTGCCTTTTTCGCAATGATTTTGCTTGAGATATAGCTTTTCTAACGCGATTTGAGGCCTTATTTTTAGTTCTAAATACAATCATTGGCGAAAGAGCATACAAGCCCCCTCCCTGTTAAGGGAGGGGGTTGGGGGGAGGGTTTTGCAGTGTTAAAATGCAAAATCTCCCCCTAAAGTCATAACTGGAGCACAATTTGAGTATAACTTCTTGGTTTCCTCGGCTTCCTAAATATGATATAATAATAAGGAAAACAAACACCTATGTCCGATCCTCAGCAAACAGCGGTAAAAACTCCAGCAAAGCCCGTAATTCCTTCAGGCCAGGAAATTTTCGATATGATCATGAAGGATATCGAGCCGGACCTGATCTCGACCAACGTAAATACTTTGGAGGAACAGTATGGTACTGAGCCTGAAGAACAAAAGAAGGCCAGGCTTGAACGCTACAAACTAGCATTTGCCGAGTATGACAAAAGGTACAAGGAGTACATGGATAAGCTGACTAAGGATGTTTCGGAATATACAAAACATGAAATGAAGAAAATAGAAGTTAAAAACAAAGCAAAGGAACAGGACATACTTTCAGATTTAGAAGCTTCAATCATGAGTTTATGAAAGATATAAACGCACATACCCATTGGCAATTTGGAAATTTCTCTCCAAACAAAGAGAGCAGGTTTATATATGTTGATAAGCCTACAAAGGCTCCGGAAGTAGAAAAGGAGGTAAAAGAAGCAATGGAGCAAACGAAAAACTTAGAACAGGTTCAACAGCAGGCCGGTGAAAAAGTTAAACAAGCAGAAGGAGATGTCAAAAAATTAGGAGACAAACTAAAAATGCTTAAAGATTTGCATGGAAGAGTTAACAATGCCGTTGCTACCGATAGTACAGAAAAAGTTGTATTTAGAAGTCAGGAGGTGTTGCTTAAAGATATTGATGCTACGCATCTGCAAGAAGATGTTGATAAAACAAAGGCAGATATTACAACAGCCCAGGAAGCTCTTAAGGAAGAACAAGAGAAATCAAAAGAAGCAGTCGAAAAGGCAACCGAAGCACTTGATCAAGCCCTTAGTAAGCTTTCACCTAAACAGCAGGAGGCATTCAAAAAACTTAAAGCCGCAAACGAAAAAGCAAAGAATACTCCTCCGGGTTCAGCTGAGGGAAAGAATATTATTGAAGCTATTCTTGCACTAATCTTAGAGTGGATACAATCTGCCGGTGATAAGGACAAAGATAAGGACAAGGATAAAGGTGCACAAAGTCCGGGCAATACACCTCCTCAGGGCCCGGAAAATAACAATCAGACTCCACCAGAAAAACAAGAGGCTCCGGAACTTAAAGCAGTCAGAAAAGAGATTGAGGATAGTGACTACAGGACCGTTTATGACAATGCGAAAGATGCCAGAGACAATGCTAAGACAAAGTTAGATACTGCTGAAAATAAGCTTAATAATCAGGAAAACAGAGAAAGGACTCTACAAAGTGAAGTTGATGATGCGCAGACCGCTTTGGATGCGATGGATCCTTCGGATGCAAATTATGCTACTACAAAAAGTGATTTAGAAACAAAAAAGGAGACTCTCAGAAATCATCAAACTAGAATGGATGCTACAAAAACAGATGTTGAGCACTTCGAAAATGAATACCAAGTAAATAAAGCAAAAGTTGATCTTATGGACGGTGCAAAAGAAGTTGCAGAGAAAGAGGCTGAAGAAATTGATAAA
>DCXE01000008.1 GCA_002328295.1 Candidatus Peribacter sp. UBA2144
TAGAACTTAGAACTTAGAACTTAGGTTTTTTGTATTGTTTCCCTTGTATAAGTATAAATACCCCTTTAACATCCTTCTGATCTAATGCAAAAGCGACGAAGATACATTACAGCTTATAAACGGGAAAAACGTCCACGTATAAATGAACAGATTCGAGCGCCTCGAGTACTTCTTGTGGATGGAGAGGATGCAGAGGAGATGACACCGGAAGAGGCAATAGTTCGTGCGAAAGAACAAGAGCTAGATCTTATAGAAGTGTCGCCCAAAGCAAAGCCTCCTGTTGTAAAGATAGGAGATTTTGGCCAGTATCTTTATCAGATAAAGAAGAAGGAGCGCAAACAGCGCTCTCATAGCAAGCCCACGGAGGTTAAGACTCTACGAATGAGCTTTAGGACAGATACTCATGATATAGACAGGTTAAAAGAACGTGCACAGGAGTTTATGGGAGAGAGACATTTGGTCAAATTTGTCATTCAACTAAGAGGTCGCGAACTTACCAACAAAGCATATGCCAAAGAAAAACTGCTTGGAGTTGTAAAGGATCTGGCAAATGTTTCCGAAGTCGAACAGGAGATCAAGCCTCAGGGGAATCAGTTTATAGTCATTTTAAGGCCGAAACGTGGTGGTAAAAAAATCGAGGATTGAAGGGGTGTCAAATTGCTAAATTGTTCGACAGAGCGTTACGCACGCTGGTTTCTGCAATTTATAGTATCTTAAGTTATTTATTCACTCTGTGAGCAATTTGGCAATTTAACAATTTAACTTATTTACCACTTTCTTAAGTTTTTTCTTTTCTTAGACTGAATCTTCAATATAATCTCCCCAATGCCTAAGCAAAAATCACATTCAGGCGCTAAAAAACGTGTCCGCAGGACAGGATCCGGCAAGATTGCTATTAAGCGAGCTGGCCGCGGTCACTTGCTTCTGCAAAAGGGCAAGAAGCAGAAGAAATTAAGCAGGACTCTACTTCCAAAGAAGTCTGAGCATAAGAAGCTTAAATCGTTACTCCCGTATCTATAGATGAGAGTTACACGTGGTTCAGTTCGGCACAATAGACACAAGAAAATCCGCAAACTCGCGAAGGGATATCGCGGTATGCGCAGGACTACATTTAAAAAGGCAAATGAGGCTGTGATGAAAGCCGGAGAGCATGCTTACATTGATCGCAAAAAGAAGAAGAGAGTATTCAGACAGCTATGGATTGCCCGCCTAAATGCTGCAGTAAGAGAACAAGGAGTTTCTTATTCAAGATTTATTAAAGCTCTAAAAGATAAAAAAATTGAATTAAATAGGAAAACATTGTCGGAGCTTGCCATCAATGAACCTAAGGTATTCGAGAAAGTTGTTGAGGCAACAAAGTGAATAGTGAAAAGTGAATAGTGAATAGTGCTTTATAAAATATGATTCTCTTTAGTAACTATTCACTTTTAACTATTAACTATTCACTATTTATTCATTCCTTTCAACAACTTATCTCCCTCTCCATAAAGTTGAGTTGCCATTTGATCGATTACAGCTCCAAACACAGCGGCTATTATCATTGTTTTCCAAAATAAAGGTTGGTCGGACCATGTGTAGATCGTGTAATCCAAATGAACAAAAGCAGCGATCAGAGCTCCGCGGAAAATTGGATGCATACGGAACTTAAAAACAGGATGCCATGTGAATACTCCAACGAAGGTCAGCATCGTGCCGATCACAAGTCCGTTTATTATCATCCCTGCTTGTACCATTGGTACTTTTTCTATTAGTTCGGCAGGCAGAGTAAATGCAACAGCGATTGATGCAAGAAGAGAAGCGCCAATGCAGAAGAATTTGCGTTTAGCGAGTGGTAAGGAGAGTGGATTCATAGTGAGAGTAGCTTATCAGTCAACTACTTACTTTTCCATCTCCGCTTTAATCTTCATTGTACTTATAATTCCGGCTCGTTCAGATTCATCCAGCTTCATTGTTATATATTTAATTGTTTCGGTCATATCCGGAATCATCTTGTACTCGAGCGCGTTTACTCTTCTCCTTGTCGTCTCCAATTCAATTGCCATGCTCTCAGCTTGTTTCTCAATCTGTGCTAATTGAATCAGAATTTCGAACAGTTCATCAAACTTCTCAACTGCCTGATCCAGAAGTGCGTTAGTCCCAACAAATCCATAGTTCTTTATATTTCCTTCCTTCTTAATTTCGAAGAAGGGGATTCGCACACTCATTACGTTCTTTGTCTGCACGCTCAAACTAATCTTTGCTTCTGGACTTGAAAGAGCATTCTTTAATTGAGCATCACTCAGCCACATAGAAGCGAATAGGAATGCGCGGAAAGCATCACCTAATTGTTCTTCAACACGTTCCCGCAGAGTCTTGGCTTCTCTGATAATACTCATAAACTGCTGCATAAGGCCGTCCTGCTTGTCCTTAAGTAGCTTATGACCACGTTTTGCAGACTTTGCTCTGCGCTTAAGGTCCATGAGTGCCATTCGTGTGGGGTTAACTCTTAGTAAGGCCATTATTTCTTGGGATTAGGAAGCTTCTTAATTTCTCCGTAAAGAATAATTGTTGCGAGTGCAAAGAGAAGAATTGCGTAAGATAAAACAGTATTAGCAATTATATTTGCTGCAAATAACAGTCTGGTATCTAAGCCTCGAGCTAGTTCATCTACTGATGCGGCTACAATGATTGCAGGGAAGAAAATTACAATTACCAAACCAAGCAAATGCCAAAAAGTAGTCCAAGTATGGCCTTTTACTACCTCTTTGCTTCTTCTTAAGGCCTTTCTATATCCGAGCCCCTCACAAACAATTGTGACGTTATAAAATGCGGTTCTAATTGCGTAAATAACTCCCGGAATGATCAGAAGTATGCCCCAGAAGATCGTGAAACAATCTCGAAGAATACCTGTTAAGAACATGTTAACGATATACTTGGAGCCTTCTTTTCTTACTACTGTAAAAGAACTTCTATTTCTTCCTGCTTTTGAAGTCAAAAGCCTCTTGCCTACAACTGTTATGCTGGCAATTCCCCAAATAATTATTATCGTAAGTAAAAATTCAGCAGCTCCGATCAAGAGTAACGGACGTAAGTCAGTTTCTCTCCATGCAAACTCGCCCAACGTTTCGTTAATACCGATAGATCCCTCAACGATGTACATTCCCGTGAATGGAAGTATCAACATCCAAAGCAATATGGAGTTTAGAACCGGCTGCTTCTTGTAGAAGTCCCAGGCGGAGCCGATTATTGAGAAAACTGAAGGCACTATTTCTTAGGTAAATATTTATCGATGTATTCATCCTTAACACGCTTGAGTTCTTCGCGAGGAATCTCGGTCAAAAGATCCCAGCCAATGCTAAGTGATTCATAGATTGAACGGTTTTCGGTTGGTCCTTGTCGGATGAATTCGTTTTCAAATCTCTCTGCAAACTTCAAGAATGCTTTATCAGTCTCGGATAGCGAAGATTCACCCAAGATAACTGCAAGCTCGCGAACTTCAACTCCTCGTGCGTATGCGGCGGTAAGCTGAGCATCCATTCCGGAGTGGTCGGCACGGGTCTTTCCTTCACCTTGAGCTTTTGGTTTAAGTCTCGACAGAGATCCCATCGGAATAATCGGGGGATAGATTCCTTTTTGATGAAGTCCTCGGTCGATGTAGATCTGCCCTTCCGTAATGTATGCGGTAAGGTCCGGAATCGGATGTGTAATATCATCTTCCGGCATACTGAGGATAGGAATCTGAGTAATGGATCCGTTCTTCCCTCTTACACGACCTGCGCGTTCGTATAAAGTCGCAAGGTCCGTGTACAGATAACCCGGATAACCTCTTCGTCCTGGAACCTCCTTTCTAGCTGCGGAAACTTCACGCAGAGCTTCGCAATAGTTGGTCATATCTGTAAGAAGAACGGTCACATGGTAGTCTTTTTCGTATGCCAAATATTCCGCTACAGTAAGCGCTAAACGCGGGGTGGCAATTCTCTCAACTACCGGATTATCAGCAGTGTTTACAAAGAGGACTGCTCTAGAAAGTGCTCCGGTCTTCTCCAGCTCATTTTGGAAGAACTGTGCCTCCTCGAACGTCACTCCCATAGCTGCAAAGATAACGGCAAACTTCTCATCAGATTCTCCGCGTTGTTCATCCGATATTCCTTTACCCTTCTCAACTTCTTCCGGACTTAGAACTCTCATCTGTCTTGCAAGCTGCGCTGCGATTTGGTTGTGAGGAAGTCCTGCACCCGAGAAGAGGGGAAGCTTTTGCCCTCGCACAAGAGTATTTAGAACGTCAATTGTAGAAATACCTGTCTGGATAAAGTCATCCGGATACTCGCGAGAGTAAGGATTAATCGGCGCACCGTTAATATCCAACTTCTTTTCCGGAACAATTTCGGGGCCGCCATCGATAGGCTTTCCGGAACCCGAAAATACACGTCCGAGAATATCTTCCGATACTCCGATCTCGAATGTACGTCCTAGGAAGCGGACTTTGGTACCCTCAGTCGTGGCACCCTTGGCGTCCTCAAACATTTGGACGACTGCAAGATCCGATCTGGCATCGAGAACTTTACCAAGGCGCTTGCTTCCGTCAACGAGCTCGATTTCACAAAGCTCATCGTAGGTTACACCTTCGATACCTTCGACCATCATCAGAGGACCGGCGATATCCGTTACGGTTTTGTAGGCTGTGGACATATGATTAGTGGGTAGTTGGTAGGTTGTAGTAGTGTTGGGGGTCGCTTGTCACTAGTCACTGGTCAATTGTCAAAAGCGAGCGAAGCGAGCGTGTCAATTGTTAAGCGGTAGCAACAGGTTCTTCAGACACGGTCTTTGTCTCTGCGCCGGACTCCTTGAGTCCAGCCATCTGGCTTCTGATCTTGTCTTCGATCTTATCAAACTCGGCCTCCATTCCTTCTTCGGGGATAAAGCTGCACTTTGTGATGTCTTCTTTGACTATGAGCTTCTGAACTCGCAGAAAATCAAAATCTTCCTGATCGATTACAGGTAAAGCTGTATCCATGAATAGCAAGATTGCTCGCATCATTCTGTATTGCTTCTTGATTGATGTGTAAGCGTCTACTGGATCAAGAGCATTTTGGAATAGGAAGTCCTCTCGAATCATTTTCGCAACATCAAGCGTCAGTTGCTCTTTGGGTGACAGTGCTTCCGTACCAACAAGCCTTACAATTTCCTCAAGCTTGCTTTCTTGCTGAAGAATTTCTGATGTGCGAGTTCTATTCTTTGAAAAGTCTTCCGCAACTTCCTTTGAGTAGAAGTTTTCTAATGCTTCTGTGTAAAGCGAGTAGCTTTGAAGCCAGTTGATGGAAGGGAAGTGCCTCTTGTAAGTCAGTTTCGCATCCAATGCCCAGAAGACTTTGGTAACTCGGAGAGTATTTTGCGTAACAGGCTCAGAGAAGTCCCCACCTGGAGGCGAAACGGCTCCAATTGCAGTCAGCGAACCACGTCTTTCGTCAGTTCCAAGGCATTCACATGCTCCAGTTCTTTCATAGAATCCTGCAGTTCGCGATCCAAGGTAAGCCGGGTATCCTTCTTCACCAGGCATTTCCTGAAGTCGTCCGGACATCTCGCGCATTGCCTCTGCCCAGCGTGAAGTCGAGTCAGCCATAAGAGCAACGTCATATCCCATATCTCTGTAATACTCAGCAATCGTAATTCCTGTGTAAACAGATGCTTCACGAGCGGCTACAGGCATGTTCGAAGTATTCGCAATCAGAACAGTTCGTTTCATCAGAGGCTCACCTGTGTTTGGATCTTCTAGTTCCGGGAACTCTTTAAGTACATCCGTCATCTCGTTGCCTCGCTCTCCGCATCCGATGTAAACGATAACCTGAGCGTCGGCAAACTTTGCCAAGCTTTGCTGTGTAACAGTCTTACCTGCTCCGAAAGGCCCCGGGATTGCGCCTGCTCCTCCTCTTGCAATTGGGAACAGGGTATCCAGAACGCGCATTCCGGTTGCCAAAGGTTCTGTGGGCAAAAGTTTCTTACCTGTTGGGCGTGGTACGCGGATAGGCCACTTCTGAAGCATCATAATGTCTTCATCTTTGCCATCAACTTTGATTGTTGCAATCGTATCTTCGATTGTGAAACTTCCGGACTTAATATCCTTCAAAGTTCCACCTTTCCCCGGAGGAACCATTACTTTGTGTTCAATCAAAGTTGTTTCCTGAACAGTTCCCAAGATATCTCCCTCAGCCACCTCATCTCCGCTACTTGCAATTGCTTCGAAATCCCACTTTCTATCACGGTCCAACCCCGGCGCTTCGATTCCGCGAGTGATGTATTGGCTTTTCGCTTTCTCCTCGATCAATTTAAGAGGGCGCTGGATTCCATCGTAGAATTGCTCCAGAAGACCGGGTGCAAGTTCTACAGAAAGTGTTGCGCCAGTCAGTTCAACAGGCTCACCCGGACCTACGCCGGCTGTTTCTTCGTAAACCTGAATAGAACCTTCGTCTCCGTGAAGCTCGATTACTTCTCCTACGAGTTTCTCTTTGGAGACGCGTACAACCTCGTTCATCTTGGCATGTTTCATACCTTTTGCGACTACGAGGGGACCGACGACCTTCACAATTGTTGGTTGGTTTGTCATGATGGGAAAGTTAAAAGTTAAAAGTTAATAGTGAAATGTTATGAATCAGCCGTTGGAGTTAACGCATCTCGAATTTTAAAACAACTTGGCAAATGATAATCTTGCCGTACAACTGCTGCTGCTGCTTCACCGGTTCTATCGGTTGAACCAAGAAGTGTTTGAGCAACCAGTGCCTGATCAACTGCTTGCTGTTCGTGGAAATTACGTGGTTCAAATCTTTTTACATTTGTACCGGGTTCTATGGCTAATTGTTGAGCCCGGATAATGGATCTATCTGTTTCGAATAACATGGTTAAAGAGTTAAAAATTAAAAAGTTACTTAAGAATATCCGACCCCACAGCTCGTTCGACTATTCTCTTAAGTCTCTGAAGACCGTAACCGGTCGAACCTTTGTGAGAGGGGAGTGGAATAATTGCTGGCAAGGCGCCGCGGGCGAGTTTCTTTTCATCGTCGGGAGTAATCCCGCCCGCGAGGTCTTCTGTTATAAATACGATTGCGTAAACGTTTCTCTCAACTCCGTGTTCATCCGGTGCTGTCTCTTTCTTTAATCTGTGCAGTTCAGCCACAGCCTCATCAGAATCATTTACCGGCGTTACATCTACTCCAAGGAGCGCGAATCCTGCGACTGCTTCCCAAGTGCCGACAATGGCTATCTTATGATTCATGATGTGAAGTTCGATGCAGTTAAGAAAGGAGGAAGCATCCTCTTGGTTTCCTGAGGACTAAGCTCAGAGCGCTTAGCAATAAGAATAGTTCTGACTATTTTAAGTTGGTTCATTGTTATTGCCGCGAATGCAAACAGTGGATCAATACTCAGAGGCACATTCCACATCTTGGAAAGATCAGAAGAAATGATATGTGCAGCGGCTTGCTCAAACTCAACCGGATCGCTAAGTAACGACTCAAGGTCATTGGGCAAGAACATAGAAATATTTGATCTCTTAAGAGCTGAAATGATTATGTCTCGATCACCTGCAAGCTCCTTCCTTGGTATTGTTCCCCCTTCCAAGAGGTAAGGAAGGACTTCTTCGGGGTTATCATTGGAAAGCCTAAGAGCAGTTCGAATGTTCTTTAGATCTATATTGTGGGAAACGTAAGTTGCAATAAGATCAGACTCGCTTTCACGTGCCAACTTAACCTGAAGTCCGGCGATGTAAGCAGAAACTGCAGAATCAATTTCGCGCACAGTTATTCCTTCTCGTTTTTTCATATCAATAATAAATTCGATTTTCTCATAATCCTCCGGTTTGTAAGAACACATACCGCTTATCGGTTCTTCACTTACTTCCGAAAGCAATCCGTGATGTTTCTTTATTACATGCGACATCAAAGCGCAGTCATTTTCTAACCACAGGATATGGAATACAGAACGCTTCTCTTCCGGCGACATCTGCTCAACTTGGTTTCGCATCCACATGCCTACAGCTTCCAAAATTGCAGATCCTTCCGAGATTCCCTGATCAATCACATTCGTCATCTTAACCTCAGTCAAAATCTTCTCCACTTCACGCGCATCCTTGGCCCCAAGCATTCGATCAAGATCGGTCTGCTCAAGCAATAACAGTTTGAGCACCCCCATTCTTCCGTGGGAGTAGGCGAATTTTGGCGCGAAGGTTGATTGAAGAGTTGGCATTTAAGCTGCAGTAAATAGGGAATCAGCAATTTCTAGTTCTGTTGCAGGACGTAACACTTCGGCAACTAGATGCTCCAGCGTGCAATCCTGTTCGCGGTTTTCAGATATAAATCGGAATCCTCCTTTGGCTTTTACAGTCGAACCCATTTTGAACTTGTCGGAATCAGCCAATTTCTTCATCAGCACTGTGTGCTTATCGGCAGGCTGGATTGTTCCTTCAGATGTAATTGACTTAAGGCATGCGAGCATAAGTGGCTCCAACTTGTCGTCGGGCAACTTGGCGAGCTCATCCACAACTTCGTCATAAGTCTCGTCCAGAAGTTCGCGCTTTTTACTAAGTAATGAGTTTTTCACATGCATATCAGCAGCATTCTCTGACTTAGCTTTCATCTGAGCCTTTTTTACTTCCTTCTGCCTTGCGATTTCCTGTTTGCGCTCGGAAACAGTTCTTTCTCCATCTTCTCTGATTTTGGTAAGACCTTTCTGATGAACGTTTCTGGCGTCAGTGATTTTTTGATCTGCCTGCTGGGTAATTGCCGTTAGAATGTCTTGGAGGGCCATGTTAATTATTGGTAGAGGGTAAGTGTCACAGGTCGCAGGTCACAGGACTGGTCACAGGTCACAAGTCGCAAGTCTTGTGACTTGTGACTTGTGACATGCGACTATCCCAAAATTCCTGCCTTGAAGTTGTTCAACATGAAGAAGGAAATCAAGAATCCAAGAAGAGCGTATGTCTCGACCAAGGCGGCCATTGTAATAACACGTCCTGTCATCTTGTCATCCTTTGCGAGCATGTGCATACCGGCTGCGCAGACTTTTGCCTGGTAAGGTCCTGAAGTTACGCATGTGAATGCAACAGGCAAAGCGGCCGCAAGAATTGCAACTCCCTGGCTAACGCTGATTGCAACTTCGCCCGAGATTACCGGTGCGTAGTTGAAGATAAAGAGAAGAGCGATAACCATTCCGTATAGTCCTTGCGATCCGGGCAGAACCATCAAAGTGATGACTTTACCTGCAAGGTCAGGCTTTTCGGTCAAAAGACCTGCACCTGCTTGTCCTGTAACAGAAACTCCGATGATGGAGCCGATACAAGAAACAAAAGTGGCGATTGCAGCGCCAAAGAAGGCGAATGCAAGGCCCCATTGCACTTCACCGGCGTGGGTTGCAGCTGCCACGGGCTCTTGTGCGAAGACCGCAATAGGAGCTAGTACTCCGGCGGCAACGATTAGTGAGCGTTTCATATATAGAAGGGGAAAAAGTTAATAGTTAAAAGTTAAGAGTTAAAAATTATCATTTTTCTTCTGCTACGGTACATCCAGCAAATTCAGATGGATTGGTATTAAACTCAGTCCAATCGTCCGCATTTGCTATTAGAGGTCCTGCGACTTTTCTAACGTGCGCCGTTGCCTCAGGACATGGATGTTCATCTTCAATAGCTAATGCTTGAGCTAATTGTTCTGCCTGTGTTTCGTGTGAGTCGAGACCCATGAGATAGGGGGAGAATTAGATAGAAGAACGTTTAAATGGACTAAACGCCTTGCCGCCACCTTCGAAGAATTGCGAGAAGAACTCGATAAACTGAAGACGACCGGAGTGTATGAAACTCCCAAGAGTGTTTAGTGCTATAGAAATTAAGTGTCCCATGCAAAAGATCAGAATGATCACGGGGACTGCTATAAAAATCGGGAAAAGTTTGCCAACTTCAACTGCAACTTGATTCACCGCCATTGCAATTGCTCCTGTTACAAGTCCGAGCGCCAAGATCCTTAGGTAACTAAGAGTATTACTAAGCATTCCAATTGCAAAATTCAAAACTCCGATTGCACCCATCAATGGTCTAAGGAATAACTTGGTCCCGTGACCTTTGCCCCATGCAAGCATCAACAAACTTGCGTAAAAAATGTACTTAGCAATTGGCTTCAGGCTGACCGGTGCAAACACCATAAAGAGAATGGCTCCCAGCAGAATATGTGGAGTGAAATTCATCCAAAAAGCCTCCATTTTCTTTCCGTGAATCCACTTATGCAGACCCGCCAGGAACATTCCGTAAAAGAGGTGAGTGAGCCCTAAAAACAGTGACAAATTTTGAAGGAAGGTAATACCCGATTGGTCGTTTAAGTTCCAAATTTGGCCTTTAAACAACAACATACCATCAGCGTTAGTTTTGGTTAGAAATGCCGGAACCTGAGAAGGTGCAAATCCGAAGTAGCCTCCGAACGGGATGGAAACGATTATGGTTACGACGCCGCCAAGGAACAAAGTCCAAGCCAGTTTAGATTCACGCATCTTTAGTTTCTTCTTTAGGATTGCGATTCCAAAAACAGTAGCTAGTACTGCTCCATACCCCGCGTCGGTCAAGCAAAGTGCAAAGTAAAGAGCGAAGAATGGCATAAGTGATACTGTTGGATCAAATTCATGCTGAAGTGGAAGTCCGTAAAGTGTTGTTACACTTTCAAACGGAGTTACTCCTTTGGAATTCCATAGTGCAACAGGTACTTCTTCATCTTCATTGGGCTTTACCTTTAGAAGAGCGACAGCCGGGCCAACGTCTTGCAGTCTTTGTTCCAGTTTTGCAACTCTTTTCTTTGGAACCCATCCAAGAATGGTAGAAGTTTCCTCAGTTGAACTCATAGACTCGCGTGCTTCCTGTTTTTCATCCAGCCACATCATAAATTTTGCGACTTTAATCAAGTTTGGAAGTTCCACGCTCAGTCTTGCGCGTTCTTTTGCATTTTTATTGCGTACTTTCTGCATTTCTTTTGCATGCATCAGAGCTTGTTCGTGTAGTTCAGAAGCTTTCCCCTCCAATTTTGGAAGATCAACATTAGTCCATCCATATTTAATTGCTAATTCTTCGAATCGTGGAGCGTCATCTTTCCAAACGTGTGCAACACAGTAAATAATTCCTGTCTTATTATTAACTTCGCTAAGTTCCAGTTTAAGTTTGCCAAGCTCTTTGATCATTTCTGAAAGTTTCACTTTGGGAATAGATCCTTCAATGCGAATTGTAGTCTCCGAAGCGTTTGGAACATCCAGTGAATAGGGAAGGGCTCTCCAGGGATCAAGTACTTCTGCAATTTGCTGCGATTGCTTAATCTGTTTTTCCGCATCCGTGTCTTCTTCCTCCAGCTCATGCAATCTATCCACTATTCCTCTTACGTCTGTATGCTTTGAGGCGTGAATTATATCTCGCTCATTCGAGTATTTACCTGCAACAGCAAGAGTCTCCTTGGACGCGTAGTCTTTGAGAGTGGTAATTGCGAATTGGAGCTCCGCTGAGCGGAAATTGACCTCCGTATGATCTATTACGACAGGGGAATCAGATTGAGTGATCTCCATCACCCCTTCCTTATGAAGAGATTCGATGAGTTGTTCTTTCGCAGACTCATGCGAGATAATGGCCACTTTTTGCATCTCAACGACTGCCATCTAATAGATTTGAAGAGTAAAAGAATACATTATTAAATGAATATTCATTAATTTGATTGGCTTTTCCGTATCTCCTCTCCCCCTCAGAAGGGGGAGAGGATGGGTGAGGGGTGCCTGTGCTGGCAATATCCATCCTCATAATTATTTTTGAAGTTCTTTCAAGATGGGGGAATCGGGATTTGTCATATCAGAAACTAAATTGGCAACTATAACTCCTTTCTTTTGCTTCCAAGTTGCCCCTAGCTCTTTACATTCTTCTTCTGCCAGTTCTTGAGCTTCACCTAGGATTTGAGAGCATTTATCTGCTTTAAACTCCTTCAATTCCTCGTTTGCCTGCGATTTTAGCTCTTCTTCGGCTGTTGCGGTTTTGTCAGTCACAGCTTTCTCCACCTCGATTTTCTCCTTTTCCATGGCATCAATCTCTTTTTTTGTTCTTTCTGCCTCCTTTTTTTCCATTTCTGTTATCTTGTTAAAAGGGTCAGAGCCACCGGTACCGGCAGATCCTGATTTTTGGCTTTGTGAAGCGGATTTCTGTGGATTCATAGGCGTATATGTTAAAGCGGGCGGAATATACGTGTTTACTATACATAAATCAAGGCTCTTAGACCCTATTTCCTTTTAACCCTCATAAATCCGGAGAATTCATGAACCTTGAGTTTTGGCTCATCCTTTGTCAATTTGTCGAGCATTAGGTTCAAACCGATGTTATCAGAGGCAATATGAGAACACTGAACGAAGTTGATATGGTGCTCTTTTGCCTTTTCGAGCGATTTTTCGGTCACATGCATCGTCAGGATAGTCCCGATTCCGGCTTTGGCCTGTTCCTCTATATACTCTTCCGGTCCGTTTGTTCCTCCCGTGAACTCAGTTGCAACCAGTTTGCCAACTCTCGAACTCTTAGATCCGTTTACCAATATTGGAGGATTGCCCAGTTTTGCGTAGGTTTTGTATTCGGGAATTTCAAGAAGCGCATTCAAGATCTCACCCAAGTTATCAAACTTCTTTTTACAAATTTTCTTTTCGACAAATTGATATACGAGGTTGTCTGCGGGTGTGTGGCAGCTGAAGAAGGGGAGGTCCAAAAACTCGGCAGCTTGCTGGCTCCTAAACAGATTGTCTGCATGAATTGCTCTCCAGATCTTCTCCATTCTCGGGCGCATAAGGGCATCAGCTCTATTTTCCGGTACTCCGTGTTGAGCCAATAGGTCAATTTGCATATCCATAACCTTATCCAAGTCAGCCAAGCCTCTCGCTTCCGGATGATGCGCCATTACAGCATCAATCTTCTTGCCTTCTTTATTCATGCGATCAACCAGAAGAAGTTCGGGGGTTTCCACATCGATTCCGACAATTACTGATTTAACTTCTGCATCAGGTTTGTTATAAATACGTGAATCTGCAAACGGATTCCACAGCCGTTCTTCATCAAAAAGCTCAGCTTCCTTCTTAGAAAGTTTCTTTTGTCTGGTCTTATATTTCATAAGAGCCTTTTCAACCTCTTTTTTGGAGCGGGGATCGGCTGCAATGCCGTGGGCGACTATTCTTTGTAAGAGTTTTGATAGTTTCATAGCCGATAAAGAGTACATGGTTTAGGCTTATCTAGGCAAGGGAAGAGATATAATTAAAAGTGAAGAGTGAAAAGTGAAAAGTGTCACTTAAAAAGAACTTTTAACTATTCACTTTTAACTTTTAACTTCTAAGATATTCAATATGGTTGTAAATATCATATATACGACTTCAACGGGAAATACCGAACATGTTGTAGGAGTACTCCGCAAATCACTGGAATCAAAAGGCATTAGTGTCAGTTCACAATTAGCTGAAGAATCAAAGTCGGAAGACCTTTTGGAAGGAGACGTCTTAATACTCGCTTGCGGAACATGGAATAC
>DCXE01000073.1:0-429 GCA_002328295.1 Candidatus Peribacter sp. UBA2144
TTCTTGACCTGATTAAGTTCACCTTTAGTCGGTACACAATATGAAGCAAATGAATTTTTGTCTCCTGCTTTTCGACCGAAGCTAACTTCGTCGTGCGCAGTCGGATATGAAAAAGAATCTATCAGAATTGACCCGCTAAATATTTCAATTGTATCGCCGGAATTTTTTAGACTAAGTTCGGTTTCTGACTTCATAAATACTGCAATACTTTTTGGACCCAAAGAATAATCATTAAAATTATATTTATCTCCACTTCGTTTAATAATCCAATTGGATACATCAACTTCTTGCTCTTCATCGTTAACAATTTCAATCCATTCACCATCATCTTTCCCTTCGGGGTTCGGAAGAATTTCTGAAATATATACATTAGGAATTACAATTAATTCCACACCCGCATCCGATTCCTCTGTTTCTTCTGTTTCCTCT
>DCXE01000073.1:744-4812 GCA_002328295.1 Candidatus Peribacter sp. UBA2144
TCTTCTGTTTCCTCTGATTCCTCTGATTCTTCTGATTCTTCTGGCTCTTCTGTTCCCTCTGTTTCTTCTGGTTCCTCTGTTTCTTCAAAATACCCTGGACTTCCATAAATCTCGATTCCATCATCAAATCCTTTTGAAATTTCTGAAGTTTTCCAATTGTTTTTATCTGATCCTGAAGCTCCCAAATCAATCCGCTCCATGCTCGCCCAAGGAGATTTGCTGCCGGCAAATGGTGCGCCTATTCCATCATCAACTTGATCAATCAAATTGCCATCTTTATCGATTAAGCTAATTAGAAGTTTGGAATTCGGAAGACTCATAGAAGATGTGATCATCATCGGTTCGTCGCTCAGTCTGGACTTATCCAAATTGTAATTACTAATCACGCCAAATTCTCCAGCACTCAAATCAAACTCTTCTGGAAATGTAAACATTACTTTTTCTTCACCTGAACTTAAATAGCTTATTTCCCATCCCGAAAGATCAACTGCTCCGCTTGAAGTGTTTGCAATTTCTATCCACTCATCTGCACTAGACATATCTGAGCCCATCCACATGACTTCACTAATTACAACCTGGGCAGAAGCTCTGACCGGACAGATAGCTGCCGCGAGAGTTATGGCGCATATCCAAAGGATGCCGTACTTTAGAAAATGAGTAAACATAAAAGTACAACAATAAAACAGAGATGAAGGATGAATTAAATAGCACTTTAAAATTTCTTTTAGACGACCTCGACTTTTTAGCTTGCCTTAGCCTTGTAAGACGTTCCGCATCAAAGCGGAACACTTAAGAAACAACAAAAAGCGTTATTTAGCAAATTTGTAAAGCCGTCTTTTGTGCTTAGATACGTGGATTTAGCTTCTTTAAGCCCAAAAGTGGACACTCGCATCTGGTACTAAAGACCGTTATAATATCAACAGAGCTTAGTCGCTCTCTCTAAATTGATTTTAATCTGATGAAACCTTCATTATTGGTACTGCACCGCTTGGGTTCGAATGCTCTAAAGTTCGAAGTCTCAAAGAAGCGCTCTTCCGAAGAGTGCAGTTTGGCTTGGATTAATTAAATTGAGAGAGCGGCAGAAGTTATTAATTTAAATTCTGCCCCAACAAATCATGGATTCCACCACAATTTATCTGATTGTATTTCTGGCTTTATGTGCCGGTCTTTTACTCGGTCTACTCGCCGGCTGGTTTTGGTTTTCAAAAGGCAAACGAATCAGCGAACGCCTCCGTAGTGAAATAAATGAGCGCGAGAGATCTTTGGAACAGCTCGAAAGCAAAATCAATGAATCCGAAGTAAGAGTAAAAGCCGCCGAAGCGGAAGCTCGCGCCGCAGCAAAGGAAATTATCAGCGAAGCAAAACTGAGAGCATCTGAACTCGAAAATAAAATTGAAAAAGAGGCGGCTCGATTAGAAGAAAAAGAGAACGCCCTAACTCAGCGTGTTGCCGAAATCGACCAACAGAGAAATACTCTTGGAACCCAGCTTGAACAAGCCAAACAGCTTAAAGCTGAACTTTCTGATGCAAGCGATAAGCACCGTGAAGCACTTGAGCGGGTTGCAAACTTAAGCCAGGAAGAGGCCAAGCAACAATTATGGGATGAGTTGAAAACGGAATATTCAGACCACTTTGCTTTGAACATAAAGCAATTAAAAGAAGACATGGAAGAAGAAATGGAGGAGAAAGCCAAACAATTGCTGACTGAATCAATTCAGCGTTATGCATCGGAAGTTGCAACTGAATCCACTTCCACTATCGTCCAACTTCCGTCTGACGATGTTAAAGGAAAAATCATTGGAAAGGAGGGGCGCAATATTGTTGCATTTGAACAAGCTACCGGAGTGGATATTATTATTGATGATACTCCGGGGGCAATTGTAATTTCTGGGTTCGACTTGGCCAGGCGTTATGTCGCGAAGCTAGCGATGGAAAAGCTTCTCAAAGACGGGCGTATCCAGCCCGCAAGAATTGAAGAGGTTGTACAAAAGATGAAAGAACAGGTGGGCAAAATGATGCTTGAATTTGGAAAACGCGCTGTAGAGGAACTCGGGATAACGGGTTACCCGCAGGATCTTCTAAAAATCATTGGTCGCCTTAGGTTTAGAACCAGTTACGGACAAAACATTCTTAAACACTCCGTAGAAATGGCAAATCTGGGCAAGATGCTTGCCGAAGAAGCCGGCGCCGACACAAGAGTTGTAATTGAAGCTTGCTTACTGCACGACATTGGAAAAGCTCTGGACCATGAAGTTGCCGGAACGCATGTTGATATTGGAGTTGAGATATGTAAAAGATTTAAGATAAGACCGGAGGTGATTCACTGTGTTGCTTCGCATCATGAAGATATTCCAATTGAATCTCCGGAAGCTTTTATAGTAGCTGCAGCTGATGCAGTATCCGGAGCAAGGCCCGGAGCAAGAAGAGAGTCGTTCGAATCATATCTAAAGAGACTAAAAGATTTGGAAGGAATCGCTAAAGAATTTGATGGAGTAGAAAGGGCATTCGCAATATCGGCTGGACGCGAGATTCGCATATATGTTGATACGGAGAAAGTTAATGATTTGGAACAACAAGAATTGGCTAAAAATATCGCTAAAAAAATTGAAGAAGAACTCACTTATCCAGGCGTGATTAAGGTTAATGTAATTCGGGAAAGGAGAGTTGAACAGAGTGCGCAGTAATAAATAGGTGTGTCATGGTGAGCTCTGTCGAACCATGGCACACTGTCATCCTTCGACAGAGCTCAGGATGACAGTATTCTGTTTCATTTGGCCATCTCTCTGCGTATATATGTGAATATTGCCTCATTTTTGTATTTCTGGTATAATAAACGCGTAAATGAAACCACAACCATACACATCAATATTTATCATTCTTGCATCAATTGGATTCACTTTATTGATAGCAACCGCTATTGATCCTCATGCAAACTCAAGAACTGATCTAGCAGACAGGACCATGTTTGATGAAGTTTTGGATGAAGGCACTTCTCGTTCTATTTATGCAATTAACATGAGAAGAATGAATGCTGCTGCACCGGTGTTTTATAGAAATGGAGAAATCGTGGAAATTGCACCAAAAAAAAGGCAAGCTGATGATGATGACTCGAGTTCAGATGCAGATTCGGATGACACAGTTGATGAAATTGAAGATACAGTAGCAGATGATGACGCAAGTGCTGGTACGGACTCGGATTCGGGTACAATTTCGGATGATGAAGCTGATGAAATTGACGAAGCAGCAGTAGTAAAGGACGATGACAGTAAAGACGACGGAAAGAAGAAAGATGAAAAGAAAAAGAAGGAAAAAAAGGAAAAGAAGAATAAAAAGAAAACAAAGAGCAAAAAGGGAATCCCTATGGGTCTTGTTATGACAGCTGGAGGTGTAATCGTTGTTCTATTTGTGCTTATATTCCTATTTGTCTTTAAAAGGGGCAAAAAGAAAAAAGCAGCCAAACCTTCCGAGGAAACAATTGTAGAAAACCAGCCAACAAAAGATGTTCAAAAAGGATCAAGTAGATTGGAACAAGCTTTAACTTCTATGGAAGAAGATAAAGGTAAAGAAAAGAATAAATCTCCTATGCTGGATGCCGAAGGAAAGCCCTTAGGACCCGATTCCGTTTTGCCTGCAAGCAAACCGTCCGCAGGCGACGCAAGCGATCCTGCAAATCTTCCGCGCGGTGCCGTACTGCCTGTAAGAGAAAATCAATTGGACGCACTGGAGGAGGACAAGGAGGAGGAGGAAACCGAGGAAGAAGATACTGAAGTAACTGAGGAAACTGAAGGAGAGGCTGTGGATGAAGAAAACGAGGAGGAAGTTGAGGAAGAGGTTGATGAAGAAGATGTTGGTGAAGAGGAGTCTGAGGAGGAAGTAGAAGAGGAGGATGAAGGTGAAGAAGATTCTGAGGAAGAAGTAGAAGAGGAAGAGGAAGAGGGTGAGGAAGAGGGTGAGGAAGAGGGTGAGGAAGAAGAAACTGAGGAGGAAGTTGAGGGAACCGAGGATGCTGAACCCGAACCCGCATCCGCATCCGCACCCGCACCCACACCCGCACCCACACCCGCACCC
>DCXE01000014.1 GCA_002328295.1 Candidatus Peribacter sp. UBA2144
GTTTGGAGGAGTATAATGAACAACATTCAATGCTTTATCTCTGCTCTGCAGAGCAAGAGGAATAATATCTGCAACATTACGAAAGTATCTTGGCGCGTGAGGATGTTCTCTACCTCCATTTAGCATTTCATGATCTACAATAAATCCCATCATACCTATTCTGTCATTTGCTGGGGTGAATCCTGCTGCTTCGAATCGATCAACTCCGTGTGCTACATGCTCTTCGGTTGTAAATCCTGTTATGCCGACATATGGTTTGGGTAGGTTGTCCATATTTATTATCCTTCATTAGGATCTACACGTGTAAGAGTACACAAATCATTGTCTCCATAGTGGCCAGAACCTTCTTTACCGTAGTATTCCACATATGCTCCTGGGGCGATTAGATCCGGTTCAAGTGGGATCATATTTCCAATGCGTATACCTTGCAGTTCGAGTTGCCGTTTTTTGAAATCGCTCTGGCTGTGCATAGTATCGATGTGTGTTACACCTAAGTATTTAAGCATGTCTCCCATAAGTTCGTAGAATCGCAGATCGCGGTATCCGTAAGTGTGTAAGGTTCGATCAAGATACTGATCTGGTTTGTCTGCATCCTTTCCGCGCAAATAGTATATTCCATACTTATCCAATGGTCCGCCTCCTTTACCTTCTTCTTCATTGTAGATTACAATGCCGATTTCATTCCGCTGGGCCGCAGCAATGCTTTGGTACCAACCCTGTTGTAGGTAGGGCCTACATGTACATCTGTCAGTGTTTAGCATGTCAGATGTTTTACATTTGTAGTGCACGCGCCCAGTCACTGGCACATCTTCTTGTCCAAGATTATTGCTATCACCGAAAACGAATGCCATAGGCCCTTCAATTTGCGGGAGCATTATCTGAAGATCCGGATTTTCAACCAAGCTACGCATTACATGTCGCTGATTGCCGAGAATTTCTGCAATTGCACCCTTGTCAATATGAAGGCGTTTCTCGAGAGTAGGAATATGCCACACGGGCTCTGCATAAACATGAGTACCTTCTGCAATAAACCATTCATTATCCAGTACAGAAGGATCAACAAGATCTGCTGGTCTTTGGTAATCTGGCAAATCGCGGGGGCTTTTCTTTTTTACAACTTTATCATCAACCTCAATACCCCAACGTTTCATAAGTGCAGGATCTAGAACGAACCTGTTGCGGATAATCGTGATTGTTGAGCGAATGCCATGTTCTACCAAATCAGGAAAGTCTTGTGTAGCTGTTGCTCCAAATGGATCGATTGAAGCTATCTGTTCACCGACCCAGCTTCCAAATGGTCCGATTCGTACTTCAGGTTTTATGCTCCTGATAGATTCTAAGTGTGGGTCGCCATTCATTAAGCCTCTTACATGACCCATTGCATGATATGTTGAATACGGACCGTGATAGTTTCCGTTTGCTGTAGCGAGCTTAGGATCATCTGTATCGCCAATTGGCAGCACATATCCTCGATCTTGCACTGAGCTGGCTCCCCATTGGATTTCTTGTGAACTCATATGGAATGGCTTGATTGGTAGAGAATTTATGATACTATAGTATACTTTTATAATAAAGCAAGTATTACAAAATATTTATTATAAATGATATATTCTCCATTATTATGAAAACGGAAGCAAAATTCTCAATAGCCCGCGCAACGCTCGATGGTATTGTAACAGGAATGAGTGAAAAAGAACGTTCTCATCCTGTATATAATACTCCAGCAAAGGAAGTACAGGTTCAGATCAATCTTACCTCGGAAGAGAGAGATGCTGCTAAATAGTGCTTGGATGAAGTAACAGGTATTGTGCGATTTAGCATACGAAGCTGGGCAGCGCAGTTTGGTCTTGTGGGTTTTAGCAGAGAGTACTCTGAAGTTGGTTTGCATGGAAATACACTAAAAGTAGCAACTTTGGTTAGCGATCTTTCTGGCAATGCAGAAAATCCACTTTTGTCGAGTCTGCAAGAACTTGCTCATAAGAGGATAGCTCTTATTGTTCGCGGCTTAATTCTCCCACACGTTGCAGACAATGGCCTGCGCGTTCTTCCTGTTAGGCAGGACGTTCATTACAATTTTCGGCACAAAGACGTACCCTCCGAAGTTTTGCAGGAAGTATGGTGCGGTAAACAATCTGGTAGAAAGGTTATTGAAGCATATAGGCAGAATCTTGGATCTCTGCCGGAGTCGCTTCCACCAAAAGGATATCTAGTCGGTTCAGTCTATGCTGATGTTGGCGATAACTACTGGGTATTGGAACCTGAGGTACTTCGGCGCAATGTGGATGGATTTGAGAGAGTTCAGGCACTACATGAAGAATCCTGCGGCTATGATCCACGTAGGACTGCAGGAGATAGACAAGTCGAAATTGCAGGCATCAATGGTTCTGATGAATCTCTGGTAGGTTTACACGTTCAGGCAAAGGTGTACAAAACTGATCTTGAAAAGTTGCATTGCATTCATCTAGAAGGTGTGTAAACTGCCCAGCGGGCGGGTCCCCCAGAACATAGGGATTGCCCATTTTTAAAATGATTCCACCTAAGGCCACAAAAAAGGCAGATAAATCAAAAAACAAAAGCCCATCAACATCTCCCCGCTACATCATTACCACAGGTGGAGTTTGCTCGAGTTTAGGCAAGGGAATAGCAACTGCATCAATGGGTGCAATCCTCAAAGCATGTGGCCTCAAAGTATTTGTAATGAAGCTTGATCCATATTTGAACGTTGATCCCGGCACAATGAGTCCGTTCCAGCATGGGGAAGTGTTCGTCACAGACGATGGAGCGGAAACGGATCTGGATCTTGGGCATTACGAACGCTTCATAGATACCCCAATGAGTCAGCTTAGTACGATTACGACCGGGCAAGTTTATTCCTCAGTTTTAGCACGCGAACGCAGAGGAGATTTTCTTGGAGGAACAATCCAGATAGTTCCGCACATTACAGATGCAATCAAAGATAGAATGATCAGAGCTGCGGAAGAAAGCGGAGCGGATGTAATGATGGTAGAGATTGGAGGAACAGTTGGCGACATAGAAGGCGAACCGTTTATGGAAGCACTCAGGCAATTCAAGTCCGATTTAGGTCCGGAACGTGTTTTCCATGTGCATCTGACTCTTCTTCCGTACTTGAAAGGATCAAAAGAACTTAAAACCAAACCGACTCAACTCTCGGTCCGCGAACTCAGGCGCATTGCACTTCAGCCGGACATGATTATGGCGAGAGCGGACTACAAAATTCCAAAAGAACTGCTCGATAAGATAAGTAAGTTCTGTGGAGTTGCTCGCGAAGCTGTAATTCCTGCACAAACTGTAAGCTCAATTTACGATGTTCCAGAAAACTTCCAGAAATATAAAGTTGCAGAGATTATCGGAAAGCAATTAGAGCTTGGCAAACTGGAACCGGACATGTCAGAGTGGAAAAAGGGGAGGGAGAGACACGAAAAAGCAGTCAAAGAAGTCAAAATCGCGTTAGTCGGAAAGTACACGCACCTCGAGGATGCATATATGTCAGTTATTGAAGCTGCCAAGACTGCCGCAGTTTATAATAAGAGGAAGGCAGAGATAGTTTGGATAGATTCAGAAAAGTTAGAACAAAAAGATAAGGAGACTTGGGACGAGCTTAAAGATTGTGATGGAATAATAGTGCCAGGAGGTTTCGGAATCAGGGGAATCGAAGGAAAGATTGCAGCCGCAAAATATGCCAGAACAAATAAGATTCCGTATCTTGGCTTGTGTCTGGGTGCACAGATCTTGGCAATTGAATTTGCACGTTCCAAACTCAAGGATCCTAAACTTACAAGTGAAGAGTTTGATGAAGAGGGGAAAGTCCCAAAATCAAAATACGTTGTACACTTCCTGCCGGGTCAGCATAAGGGGAGGGCAAAGGGAGGAACACTCCGACTCGGTGCATATCAATGCAAATTGAAGAAAGGTACTTTGGCCTATCTAGCCTATAAAGATTCAGATCAGTTGGGAGATGACGATACAATCTCAGAACGCCATCGCCATCGCTATGAATTCAACAATTCACTAAGAAAGAAGCTTGAGGAGAAAGGCCTCATATTCTCAGGCGAATGGCCCGAAACCAAGCTAATGGAGATTGTGGAGATCAAGGGGCATCCGTTTATGCTCGGATCGCAGTTTCATCCGGAATTTAAAAGCCGTCCGCACCGTCCTCAACCACTATTCAATGCGTTCATGAGGACTGTAGTTGGTTGAAACAATAAACCCTCATCCCCGGCCCTTCCCCCAAGGGGGAAGGGAGCTACTTATGTGACGAATAGAACCTATTTACTATCACAGAAGTAGCTCCCCTCTCCTTTAGGAGAGGGGTAGGGGGTGAGGTTTTATTGTGCTAAAATTAGCTCGATGGACCTCTCACAAACCATCCTCGGAGTTACATTTCCTAACCCAACAGTCCTCGCTTCCGGCATTTGGGGAGTGACAGCTTCCAGCTGGAAGCGTGTTGTGGAGAATGGAGCAGGCGGAGTTACCACAAAGTCGCTCTGGATTAGGGAACACAAGGGTCATCCGAATCCGACTGTGATTGCAAACGAACATTGGACGCTTAATGCTGTAGGACTTCCGGATGCAGGGCCGGACAAAGCGCGCGAAGAGATTGGCGAATACCTAAAAGATAAGTCTGCGCCTCTGATTGCGAATATTGTTGCGGGAAAAGTTGAGGACTTTGTAGCAATTGCGGAGATTGTATGTGGGCTAGGGCCGGATTTTCTCGAAGTTAACATCAGTTGCCCAAATGTTGAAGATGAATGTGGCAAACCTTTTGCCTGCAGTGCACCTGATGCAAAGAAAGTAACAGAAGCAGTTAAAAAAGTAAGCGGAGATGTTCCAATATTTATCAAACTCTCTCCGAATGTGGATGATATTGGAGCTGTTGCAGTTGCTTGTGCGGAAGCCGGAGCAGATGGCTTCACGGCGGTTAACACTTTCGGGCCGGGAATGGCAATTGACCTCAAGAGCCGTCAGCCAATACTTGCTAATAAGGTGGGGGGACTCTCCGGTCCAGGTTTAAAGCCAATCGCAGTCAGGTGCATACACGATGTTTACAAGGCAACTGGTGGAAAACTTCCCATAATCGGAACGGGTGGAGTGCACACAGGTCAGGATGCTCTGGAAATGATGATCGCAGGAGCCTCATTAATCGGAATTGGTACTGCAATAGGCGAGCGCGGGCAGGATGTATTCAAAAAAGTGTGTGATGAAATGGAAGAATGGTGTGAGGAGGAGGGGATATCGGAGGTTTCTGAGTTGGTTGGATCTATTAGAACTTAGAACTTAGAGCTTAGAACTTAGAAATGGTAGATACTTCAAAACAGAATCGGCTGCCGACTACATACAGGATTACTTCGGTGAAGAAAGAAACAGCTGATGTACAGACTTTCACGTTTGAGGTTAGTCTTGGAGCGCGCCCCGGGCAATTTGGAATGATCTGGCTTCCGGGAGTTGATGAAGTTCCTATGTGCATTGCCTATGATGATGGCAAGCAACTCAAAATCACGTTCTTCGCGGTCGGGGATATGACCAAAGAGCTTGCAAAGAAGAAAGAAGGGGACTTGGTGGGCTTAAGAGGTCCGTTTGGAACGAATTATGAATGGAAAAAGGGTCAGAAGTTAGCATTGCTTGCAGGAGGATACGGTGCGGCGCCGATGTACTTCACGGCGCATGAGGCCGTAAAGAACGGATGTGATGTTCATGTGTTTGTAGGAGCGCGTTCAAAGGATCATTTACTTTATATCGATGAACTTGGATCACTTAAAGGTGTAACTTTGCACGTGGCAACCGATGATGGATCAGAAGGTTACAAGGGCTACAACGTCAATCAACTCAGCGAGATGCTTGAGGGAGGGGAAAACTTCGATGAGCTCTTGGCTTGCGGTCCCGAGATGATGCTTAAGGCAGTTTCCGGAATATCTTCAGATAAAAAGATACCATCACAGCTCAGTTTAGAGCGCTATATGAAATGCGGATACGGATTATGCGGGAATTGCGTGGTGGATCCTCTTGGAATCAGGTTATGCATTGATGGGCCTGTGATAAATAACGATATATGCGTTCAAATCACTGACTTTGGTAAATATCATCGTGATGATGTTGGGAGAAAGCATGAGTTCTAGTAGGATAGAAACATGTCTTCGAGCAATTGGGATAAATATATGAATGCGGGCAAGATACAAACATTCTTTGTTGAAAGATTTTTAGTGCACATCTTGGATCTTTTTGGAAAAACGGGTGGCAAAAGCGTTCTGGACTTGGGGTGTGCCGAAGGATTCGTAATAAATAAGATTAAAAATAAGTATCCGAGTGTTCGATGCGAAGGTATAGATATTGATGAAGATGCTTTATCGCGAGGTCGAAATCTGCATCCCGATTTGATTTTAAGGACTGGTGATTTGCTAAACACATCGGAGATTAAAGTAGATACGGATGTTGTTATGTGTCTGGAAGTTCTGGAGCACTTGCCGGATACCAAGTCTGCCTTAAGTTCACTAAGGACTTTGAACAAGAATTATCTGATTTTGAGCGTACCAAATGAGCCGTTATTCAGAATTTCAAACTTTTTAAGATTAAAATATATACTCAGGTTTGGAAACAGACTGGATCATGTGCATTGCTGGGGCAGGAGGAAGTTCTCAAAAATTATTAAAGATGCAGGTTTCGAAATTATCGATCATAGGTATCCGTTTCCGTGGCAAATTTATTTGTTGCGGTAGTAGAAGTGGAGATGGCTGCTGGAATTATTGATAATTTTTCAACCTCACCCCCTGCCCCTCTCCTTCCAGGAGAGGGGAGCTACTTCTAGGATGTGTAAAGTTTGTTTATACACGGAAGTAGCTCCCTTCTCCCTTGGGAGAAGGGTCGGGGATGAGGGTTTGGTTTGAATATTCAAGCACATAGAAAAGCAGTTGTATTGTGATTAGTATCACAGACTGTATTTGGATGTGGGCTTAAGATTACAGCATCTTATTTCTTAACCCATCAACCAATAATGTCAGGAGAACATTGTAATTGCGGTTTCAGTGGCGGAGGCCACTGTTAATTGCTGTATGTACATTGTACATACAATCCAGAAAACCCAACCAAAAACACATTTCTGGCACAGGGACGATCGATAGGTGCGGTCGTCCTTTCAAATACCGCCCCTCACCCTACCCTCTTCCCCTTCTAAGGGGGAGAGGAGATAAGGAGACCTATTCTCTCCCTCGCGCGGTGTAGAGCGGGGGCTCTTTAAGAGGAATCAGAGGAATCAGAAGAAACAGAAGAGTCAGAAGATATTACGAGTAATCCTCTGATTCATCTGCTTCCTCTTCATCTTCTGGTTCTTTTCTAAGAGAATACTTGACATATTCGCTGAACATCAACAGAATTTGCAATAGCAGAACCTTCGGAAGTACAATCTGATTCTAAGATCGTGTGAGAAGGTAACTGTCCATTTATTTCCTTCTTATACGTTTATGGCTGATCAGCAGATCACCTGCCGCGATTGCGGCAACGAATTCACCTTCACAGAGGGTGAACAGGAGTTTTACGCCTCCAAGGACCTAAGCGCTCCTCAACGCTGTAAGGATTGCCGCGATGCCAAAAAGGCAGACCGCATGGCAAACCGACAGATGCACGATGCCGTTTGTGCACAGTGCAGCAAAGAGTGCCAAGTTCCCTTCAAGCCTCGTCCAGAGGAAGAAGGTGGCAAGCCTGTTCTCTGTAAAGAGTGTTTTATGGCTTCCAAGGAGTAATCTCCTCTAATGCCAGTAACTAAGAAAACCCCGCCTTTGGCGGGGTTTTTTAGATCTGACTGATTTATGGTACAGTTCGTTGGATACTTCCTTCCAATTATTATTTATGTGTCCATTTTCAAAAGGATTCCATGGTGCTTCGTTCATGCAGCTGCATGGAATCTTCGGTGTTCTTCTAACGCTTGGAATAGTACTTTTTGCCGTATGGGCAATTAAGCACTTGTCCAAAGACAAGCTAAAGCAACTCTGGGTTTGGCTTATTGTTCTTGGCTTCCTCGGCTCCGTACTCCTTTCCGGCGGCGCAATGTCAGGCAAATTCGGTAAGTTCGGCAAATTTGGTAAGCGCGGTTTCGACAAAGCCGAGAAGAATGCAGTAATGCAGGAAGTCTTCAAATCTCATGGCTGTAACCTTAGCGACGAAGAGTTCGAGCAGGTATGGGAAGAGGTCAAAGAGCAGAAGAAAGGCAAGAAGAAGGGGGGAGAATAACCCTTCCGACAAAAAACCCCGCTAGTTTATCTGGCGGGGTTTTTATCTATGTCATATACTCCACTTCGTCCTAGGCTCCACGTGCTCCGCGAAGCTCGTAGAGCGAAGTGGAGTCGTGGTCATGTGAATTAACTGATCTTTATATCTCTGTGGCCCCATCGTCTAGTGGTTAGGACGCCAGGTTTTCATCCTGGTAACAGGAGTTCGATTCTCCTTGGGGCTACCATTCGACTCAGCCACTTCGTGGCTTCGCTCATTTCCCGATTAAACATGCTCAAAGTCTTAGCCATTTTCATTTTTCTACTCCCAATATCCGCTTCTGCCAGCTTTTCGGATGTTTCACCATCGCATGAAAACTACGATGCGATTATGCATGTTAAGGACAAGGGAATTGTTAAGGGATATGCAGATGGGACGTATGGTCCGGGAAATAACATTAACCGGGCCGAGTTTACGAAGATTGTAACGCTTTATAAGTGGGATCAGGGAACGATAGATGCGTGCGGAGCAAAGTATTTTTTAGGGATGTTGATAAAGGTGCTTGGTATATAAATTACATCTGTAAGGCCAGAGATGAGCAACTGGTTGGCGGATATCCTGACGGCACATTCCGCCCGGGCAATTACATAAACTTTGTGGAAGCCGCGAAGATAATTGCATCTGCTTCTGCAACGATTACAAGCAATCCAAGGCTTCCAAGCCCAAATCCAAATTCACCATGGTACGAGAGGTACATCCGTTTCCTTGAGGCAAGGAATGTAATACCAAAGTCAATTATGACTTTAGATCAGGAAATATCACGAGGCGAAATGGCGGAAATGATATATAGGCTGGATGCCAAGGTTACGGGCATGCCATCAGTTACTTATTCCCAACTTACCGGAATTCCAGAAGAAGAGGAGACAAGCCAAGTAGAACCGAGTGGAACAGATGGTGTTCAAATTTACAAAAATACCAAGGATGGATACCAGATTGATCATCTGGATAGCTGGAAGATTGAAGAAAACACGACAATGGATGACAGATTGAACAGCATTTCCGGCGGGGAAGTTGTTGGAACCAAATTTAAAGCACCGGATGGAGTACAAGCTTTCATTTTTACAGCAGTAACGCAAACTTGCCCGGATCTATCGCACAACTTTGAACCGACTGCAAATCCAAGTCCAAGCAGAACTGTGAAGCTTAGCGGAAGAGATTTTAAATGCGCTGATTCAAACGATGGTGCAGCGGGAAGTGTGGGAGAGAACACGTATTGTGCATCTAGGGTAGGCAGTAACAAGTGCCTGGTAATCGGTACATCTTACTTCCACACAACAGGGGATGCGTTAGATGAGCCTCAGCGCACTACTGTAAAACGGGACATTTCTATGATGAAGGTACTCATCGAGACTATTGTGTACTCGTTTAGGGAGATATAGATGTTGCTACTTCTAGTCTGTCATTAACTTTTTGAAGCCAAAAACCTTAATACTACACTTACAGTACGATCTTCTTTTACATTTCCATCTACACATAGCTTTTTTACTTCTTCAAAAGAAAGCCACTGAGGATGAGTCTCCTCGCCTTCGTGCGTTGTTATTGAATCAAGTTCCTTTACTTCGTCTTTTGGTAACTTAACGAGAAAATAATAAAGATCCCAGACTATAGTAGCGCCACACACAGAATGATGAATTTGCTCAAATGATTCTATTGGAAGATTAAGTGATGTCTCTTCTTCCAGCTCCTTCTTTGCTGCATTCTTTGCAAGTTCATCCATGTCATTCTGCATTGCTTGTACATATTCATCCAAAGAATCGCAAACCTTGCCTCCTGGAAGTCTGTAATCCCAATCGTTGTTCTCTGTACGCCATTCCTTTGTCATAAGCATTCGTGATTCATCTGTAACTAGGATGCGTACCCCAGGAGATCGTTCTGCTTTTTCAAAAGTTACCTCTTTTCCATTTTGTAATTTCATCTTCTGAGTAGTAATCCTAATCAGACGTCCACAAAATTGTTCTTGCGGTTCTTCCATTGGTTCAAAAGGTGATCCCATATTCAGTAATCTACAATAACTAGCTAGATGTTCCAATCCCATTTAGCCACCTCACTCCCCCTTAAGAATCCTTCTTGACACACGGTGGACTCTGCACTGTCCAGATCTTTGCATGCGGGTTTTTACTACAGGATTTGCGTTTCTACAATTTGTTGAAACCACGGGTTCCCTTTCAACTACATTGGAATCATCTTCTTCTTCCTCATCCCATTCTTCCTCTTCCTCTTCTTCCTCATCCCATTCTTCATCATCAATGTAATCTTCGTCTTCTTCATCTATTTCATCCTCCTCATCCTCATCCTCATCCTCCTCATCCTCCTCATCCTCATC
>DCXE01000025.1 GCA_002328295.1 Candidatus Peribacter sp. UBA2144
GGAATTACTAACCGCAACTGTTACAAAAGTCGAACCTAACTGGGTGACTTTGGAGATTGAAGGAATGACAGTTTCACTTCCTTGGAGAGAACAGATTCCAGGAGAACACTACTACACAGGAAAAAGAATTCGCGTTTACTTGGATAAAGTTGAACTGACCGGCAAAGGTCCGCAATTAAGGATCTCTAGAACTCATCCAAGTCTTGTCCACAAACTTTTGGAGCTCGAAATTCCAGAAGTTAGAAACGGCGATGTAGAGATAAGAGGGATTGCGCGCGACGCTGGATTTAGGAGCAAGGTTGCCGTAAGCAGTTCCGATCCCAGGATTGATCCCATTGGGGCTTGTGTTGGGCAAAAAGGAGTAAGGATTCAGGCAGTAATGGAAGAGATAAACGGCGAACGCGTTGATATGATCGAGTGGGCAGAAGATCCTATAAAGCTGATTTCAACGGCGCTTCAACCAGCCTCAATTTCCGCTGTGATTATTGTTAACGATCAGGAAGGAGTAGATGAAGAAGGACGTAAGATTAAAAAGCGCGCCGCAGTTTTTGTGGAAGAAGCCCAGCGCCCAATGGCAATTGGAAAGAAGGGGCAAAACATCAGGCTTGCAACTGACCTGACTGGTTATGAGCTGGATATGTACAACTACGAGGAACTCCCCGCATTCAAGGCAAAGCTAGCTGAACTTCAGGGCAAAGAAATTGAAGTAATCGAAATTGTTCATGACGAAGAGGATGAGGATGCACCAAAGGCAGGAGCAAAGCCGGGGGCTCTTAGGAAAAAGGAGGAAAAAGAAAAAAAGGAGGAAAAAGAGGAAAAGGATGAGACCGAAGAAACCAAGGCAACCGAAGAGTCCAAAGAATCCGATGATGACTCCGAAGCTGCGACTTCTGAGTCGCAGCCTGAGCCGGAGGCTCAGAAGAAAGGATCTAACGACATTCCAGAAGAACCAAAGGAAGAGAACGAGAAGAAAGACGAGGTAGAAAAGCCCAAAGAACAAGATGAAAAGGCTACAAGCTAAAAGCTAAAAGCTATAAGCTAGTAGTTGTGAAACTTCCACCTCTGTCCTTCGTCGTTCTGGACACCGAAACAACCGGTTTTGTACCGCGAGCTAACCGTGTTATTGAGTTTGCGGCAATTAGAATAGAAAACGGGAAGATAGCGTCTGAGTATGAACAATTGTTTAAAATTCCAACTGAAATTCCTCAGACAGTTCAAGTTCTTACTCGCATAAAGAATGACGATCTGGAAGGGAAATCGGAATTTTCTGAAAAACAAAATGAGATGATGGAGTTTATAGGAGAAGGAACATTGATCATCGGACAAAACATAAACTTCGATATTGGGATGTTGAAGGGCGAAGGAATTGATTTGAGTGAGCATCCAAAACTTGATACTGCGATGATTGCCTCTCTTGTTTTTCCGGAACTTAGAAGTTATTCACTCGGTTACGTAAGCAAGATTCTTAAACTTAAACACGAACCAGTTCACCGTGCGATGGGGGATGTAAATGCAACTTTGGAACTTCTGGGTAAATGCTGGGAAAGATTGCTGGAGCTTCCGCCTGAACTTTTTGAAGTGGCAAAAATTATCATGAGCAAAAGCTCACCTGGATACCATATGTTGTTTGATTCTTTGCCTGAGCCAAAGCGCAAGAAAACTCCAAAATGGTTTCGAGTACCAAAGCCCAAACTATCTTCCTCGGCGCATGTTACTCCTCTCGCAGAAGCTATTTTCGAGAAACCAGCAATTGGAACTGTCTCTCTTGTAGAGGAACCCATGTCGCCGACCACTATGCAGCAACTTTTAGATGCCGCTGTGCCTAAAGAGAATACCACCCACTGGATTGCAGTTAAAAATCTGGAAGCTGCACTTAGAAGACTAACTATTCCGGAAGGCGTGAGAGTTCTACAGCCACCTTGGAATTTGTACGACATGGAATCCGCAACAACTTTTGCCGCGCAAGATGAGTTTACGGCTGACGAAGGTTCTCTTGCAGTCAAACTTGCTTGGTATGAGCCCAAAACAATTCGCGATTTCCCAATTCATGGCGAAGAAAAGTCCGTCTGGAACGGCAAGCTCTCGTGCACAGACGAATCTGATTTATACACCAAGCAGTTCGATGATCTTCCCGGAGTTGTACTTCTGGACCATCGCCAGCTTCTTGCGTTTCTTGGAAATCCTAAACACAAGGCGCATGAAGCTTTGAATGATAGCGCGCACATCATTGTTGATGATGCCTCTATGCTGGAAGATACTGCCACAAAGGCTTACAGCTGGTACTGCAAACTGGATGATATCCGAGCTGGGTCCGAAGGAAATGAAGATCTGACAAGTTTTACCGATGCAGTACAAATTTGGATAGAAAAGGTGCGTGAAGGCCAAGATAACCACCCCGTAACACGCGCAATGCTGCAAACGCCTGAGGTGAGCGGCCTCAAGGACAGACTGAGTGGCATATTGAATTCCGCTGAGTTTGCAATTCCTATAAAAAAACAGCTAGAGAATCTTGATTCTATGCTCGATCACAACAAAGTTCACGATCGAATTGCATGGATCGAAATCCGCCAAAATGGAAGCCAATCATTACAATCAGTTCCCGAGTTTGTTAACGAGGTATTGAACGAAAACCTGCTTAGCAAATTTTCTACAACTCTTTTGATTCCTTCTAAATCTAGTGAAACTCTTACAGAAGCCTTGTCCAAATCCTTACAGAAAACTTTATCAGTGTCATCCGATACAGATCTTGATCTGCCTTCGATAACTTTTTCTCCGGACAAATCTATTGAAACTTTCTTGGTAAAGCCGCAAGGAGATAAGCAAATAATTCTTCTTCCAAGCAGAAGAATGATCGAGGATGCATTTATTAAATATACAGAGGAATTGGAATCGAAAGGAACTACATTGATCTGCCAGAACTTAAGCGGCGGATTGGAACGCATGCAGGCTGAATTTACTGTTGCAAAAACTCCATGCATTTGGCTTCTTACTCCGTGGACATACGAAGGCGTGACTCTCCCACCTGAAATGGTTGATCAGTTAATTATTCAAAGACTGCCGTTCGACTATCCATCTCATCCGACATTCGCAAAAAGATCAGAGCATTATAAGAATTCATTCGAAGAGTATTCTATTCCTCGACTTGAACACCGAATCTTCAGACTGCTTAGAACATTTTGCAGGCATCGAACTTTAGACGGATCTGTAATTGTTTTGGATGATCGATTGGATAAGAAAGCGTATGGAAAACGCATAAAATCTTATATCGAAGATCTTGCTCGATCGGAAAAAGTAGTTAAGCCCGATAGAAGAAAATCCAAAAAGAAGGTAATGGAAATTCATGAGGATCAGTTATCGATGTTTTGATAGACAGTTGACAATTGACACACTCAGACTCGCTTTGCGAGTCTTCGCTTTTGACAGTTAACTATCTAATTATTTCGAATAATGAAGTGTTAACTGTTAATTGTTAAAAGTCCGCCAAAGGCGGACGTGTCAATTGTCAATTGTCTTCTCCCGCAAGCATAACAAAAACAGTTCTCCAAATAATCCAAAGATCCATCCCCACTCCCCATTCTTCCACATATCTAAGGTCGAGCTTAACTTCTTCCGCAAACTTTAAATTTGATCTTCCTGACACTTGTGCAAGCCCCGTCATTCCCGGTTTCACCGTGAATACTCTGCGTTGGTATGAAGTGTATTTTTTAACTTCATCAGGCAAATGTGGACGCGGGCCTACCAAAGACATCTGGCCGACTAAAACGTTAAATAACTGAGGCAGTTCGTCCAAATCAAATCGACGCAACAGCTTTCCAACGCGGGTTATACGAGGGTCATCCTTTATCTTGAACAAAGGTCCATCATCCCTTTCATTTTTCTTAACTAGTTTTTCTTTCAATTCATCTGCATTTTTCACCATTGATCTGAACTTGAGAACATAGATATCTTTTTTGCCATATTCACCAACTCTTTTTGAAATGTAAAAGATCGGCCAACCGGTTTCTATGTAAACCGCACTCGCAATCAAAATTAATATTGGTGACAAAACGGCGATGAAGATAATGCTTCCAACAAAATCAAAAAGGCGTTTGAATACTCTGCCCCATCCATCCAAAGGCGTCGGTTGAAATTTGAGTATTGGAACAAGCCCAAGGCGCTCTACTCTGAGTTGATGAGGAACATCTGCAAAAACCGGCGGAAGAAACGCATAAGCAATGTGATGCGATCTGCAGTAATCGATTAATGATAATGTTTGTTGGCTGCCGGGGGACGGATCAGTTTGCAAAACAAGATCCGGATGGCACTTTGGTTCCAAAGTTTTTAAGTGATTTAGATTCGGAAGATGTCCTAAATATTCGTAATGAATGTCGCCGTGCAAAACCTCTCGCGCTGATCGCGCTATTGGATGCTCGCCGACTGACGCTACTAAACGAACACCGACTCCGAGTTTCAAAAACGCTCTCTGTAAAATAACAATTGCTGTTCTACCCATAGAAACAAAGACAATCAGGAAGAATACCGAGTGCGCCAAAAGTATTCGCGAGAAGAAGAGTTGTTTGGCCACCAAAAAGTACCACGCTGTTACAAGTACTACCCACAGAAGGGAAGCGATGATGATTCTGCCCACCTCACTCCAGCTGGAAGCGGTGGTAACAAGTGCATATAACCTGAGCAACGCAGCTACCACCAGAAATACAATGATCCAAGGTATAACAAAGCCGGAAAGGTACTCAGAAAGCCCTGGAAGCGTCGGAGAAGGCTCCAGGAGTTGTATCCTGGGTATTAGGTCAACATTGGCCTCTCGCAGCCTGTAGCTCAAAAGAAGTGCTGCTAGAGCCGCCACGCAGTCCATTGGAATACGCAGGAGGCCGAAAATGATCTCTGAGCGTTTCATGGGGGACTGACAACATACAACTTACAACTTACAACTGACAACATTATCTTTTGGCTTTCTGCGTAAACTCCTAGCAAATCCACCTAATTGATTAACTATATTTTTAGCCTTTTTCTCAATTACATCAAAATCTTCTTCATTGATTATTCCATCATCAAGAGCAGCATCGAATCCAGCCACAACCTCATTAACTGAACCGGAAGACGTTTCTAGGAATCTAGCAAAATCCATATCAGACCTCCTTGAACACCCCTCAGCAATATTCAGCAGAATCGAATTACATGCTCTTTCAATCTGATCAGTTAATTTATATTTCTCTGAAGATGGGAATTTTCTCAGTAAATCGTGAACCGACTTCCTGAACAGCTTAGCATCTTTATAAACCTTAAATTGACGGAATCTAAAAGCCATAGCAGAGGACAATATCATAATTTGTTGTAGGTTGTTAGTTGTTTGTTGTTAGTTGTAGAATCTAGCCGATGCGCAAGTGCCTGCCCCTGATCCTAATCATAGTAATAACTTTCCTGACCTTTTCGGGATCCCTAGGCCATGAATTTTTGAGCTGGGACGATGAGATTCTGGTTACACAAAATTATTTGGTTCGCAATTTCTCACCAATGATATTCTGGAGCTACGATCCGGAACTATATATTCCGATAACTTTGCTCAGTTTTCAGATTAATTATGCACTATTCGACCTTAACCCTTTTTGGTACCACTTAACGAATCTGATAATTCACATTTCAAACGCACTTCTTGTCTTTTGGTTAAGCTTGATGATCATAAAGAAACGATATCTTGCCGTATTTGCAGCGCTGATCTTTGCAGTCCATCCCCTTAATACGGAAGCAGTTGCGTGGATAAGCGCACGCAAAGAGCTTTTAAGCACACTCTTTCTGTTATCTGCTCTGATTACATATATCAAAGCAAACGATAGAAGGTGGATGATTGTATTCAGCATAGTTCTATTTGTGCTGGCAATGATGTCAAAGGCAACTGCGATTGTTTTTCCAGCAATACTGATCCTTTATCACTATGCTTTCCAGATCCGAACTCGAACTCTTACCCTCGCTCTAACCCTCACCTTATCCCTAATCTTCGCAATTGTAGCTGTGGTCGGAAAGTCCATTTCAGTTATACAACTTACAACTACAGAAATGGTTCTGCTCGCTTTCAGAAGTACAACTTTCTATCTGCAAAAGTTCCTGTTACCCATTAAACTCTCGGCAATTTATGGAGCTCCCGATCCAATATCTATTCAAAACTGGGAGATTATCTTTTCAATTCTGATAGTTGCATTACTGATAACCGCAACCTGTATTTTCAGAAAAATGAAAGTTGCAATGTTCGCATCCGGATTTGCAATTCTGACTATTGCCCCAAGCTTTATGGCCTATATGAAAAGTGATGGGATATCCGTTGCTGCTGATCGTTATGCATATATGCCTTCAATAGGATTGGCTATATTGCTTGTTCTGATAGTTAGCTCAATCCGTAAACAGGATTTTGTAATATTTATATTGGTAGCAGTTATCTCATCTTGTATGTTCTTAACTATTGAACAAAACAAAGTATGGGCAACAACCGAAGTTCTATTCCAAGACATCATTAAAAATAATCCTACTTCCCACATAACACATAACAACATAGGAAATATGCATTTGAATAATGGAGATTTAAAAACCGCACTTCTGTATTTGGAAAAGGCAATGGAACTTAATCCAGAAAGTCCGGATGTACTTGTGAACATGGGCGTTTATTATGGGAAGCTTGGTGATTACTCTGCATCTGAATCTTATTTGAACCAGGCAATGGAAATCCATCCGACTTTTGCTGCAGCTCATTTCAACATGGGCGGTATTCACTTCCAAAGAAAAGAATTCACAAATGCAATCAAGTCGTACGAAAAAGCCGTTGAGATTAACAGATATTACGCTCCCGCAATTTGGCAGCTGGCGCGTACTTATCTGAAAGCAGGCGATCAAGAAATGGCTCGGGAAACATATTTGGGTTTACTGAAGCTTGATGAAAGCTATAAGGGAAGGCGAGTGGAATTGGATGAGCTAATTAATTGACAATCGACAATCTACAATCGACAATTAGTAAACAAGCCACCTTAGCTCAGTTGGTCAGAGCAGCTCACTTGTAATGAGCAGGTCATCTGTTCGATTCAGATAAGGGGCTCCAAACAATGCACCTAACAAAAGATAAAAAGATTTGGGTGCCCGATAATGATAATTATAGTGGGTGGGGGGCTAATTACGAACAAAAACAATTCAATAGTACTATGGAATATGTTTCTAATAGAAAAGTAGCATTAGATTGCGGAGCTCATGTTGGTATATGGACAAGAAGGTTATCAGATTTATTTGATAAAGTTATAGCATTTGAACCTGTGCCGAAACATATAGAGTGTCATAAAAAGAATTGCACTAAAGACAATGTTATTTTAAATGAGTTTGCTTTATCTAATAAAGAGATTACAGTAGATATGAAAGTAGGCACAGCAAGAAACACTGGCAGAAGTACATTAGAATATCATAGTAAACTAGTAAAAGGCGACAATGAGATAATACAAATACAAACCAAAATGTTAGATAGTTTAAATTTAGAACAAGTTGATTTTATGAAAATAGATGTTGAGA
>DCXE01000072.1 GCA_002328295.1 Candidatus Peribacter sp. UBA2144
GCCCACCATTCTGCTTCGCAAGCTTCGCAGAATGGTGTACGGTGGCCTGCTATGTTTCATGTTTACTTATTAAGAAGTTGCATTCATCCACAAATGACTTATGTAGGTTTTACCACTAAGGATGTAAGCAAAAGAATAGCTGAACACAATCGAAAACTTACCAAAACAACTGCACCACATATACCTTGGAAAGTTGAAGTAGTAGTTAGTTTTGCAGATCGTAAAAGAGCAGAAGATTTTGAGTATTATCTTAAGGCCGGTTCAGGTTATGTTTTTGCGAAAAGGCATTTTTGGTCAGAGAATCCTGGGCCTACGAAGCTTGCGAAGTAGGCCCTCCCGGCCCACCATACAATCCTACTCCGGCATCTTATAACCATTCCTTATAAGCCTCGCAACTGCTCCATTTCGCATGACAGTATTGGGTTTTCGTAACGAAAAGTTGTACGTGGAAATCTTGACATATATTATTAATATGCCATAGAATTCAATACTTTGAGTACAAATTCTCCAGCACCGGATGAGAATACTGTTGCAGTCTATGGCGCAGAAGGCGACTGGGGCAGCACGCTTGTAAAGCACTATGAACGTGAGGGACGACGCGTCCTGCGCGTAGATCCAAAACTTGAAAGTGAAAACATGGATCAAGTAGAGGCTGCCAGACAGGCGTCTGTACTGGTGTTTGCCGTGTTCCCCGAACACTTCAACGAGATCATTGCTGCAATTCGGTCTGTCCTCACAGAGAATCACCGTATTATAGAAACCACATCTGTAAAGCAGACCATTATCCCCACATTGGAGAAGTTGGATGGGGCAGGAATTAGTTGTGCAGCTACACATCCAATGATTGCGAGCAAAATGACAACTGTTCGTGGACAAACAGCGTTGCTCATGTCTTGTGGGGAGAACAGCGAAGCAGCTCTTAAGGATGCAAGAGAACTATTTGAAAAGCTGGAAATGATTATAAACGATAATGTGCCTCTCAATGAGCATGACATTACCAATGCTCCGCAACAGGGTATGCCGCATCTCGCAAATCTCGCACATCTTGCAATGCTTGCAGAACTATCAAGAGGCGGACTCAATGTCGACCTAATGAGAAGTGTTGCCACTGGAAACTACCGTCTCTTCGAAGCGAGTCCATGGAGAAGTGTGCGAAGACCAGACATTTCTGCTGCTCTGATCGAATCTCTTCTGCAAACAGAAGATGCTATCGGTGCATTGAAGGCGTACAGGCAAGCACTGGATGATATTATTGAAGCAGTTGAGCAGGGCAGACTCGATGAATACGTCACTGCTGTCATGAAGGAGATTGACTCTGATGGTGCAATTCGCGCAGAAATGTTGGAGAAGACAAATATCATTCTCGTACGTTTCGGAAATCTAAGAAAACTTTCATTTCGATTGCATGCTAAACAAGATCATCCTGGATTGCTCTTCGAGATTCTACAGAAGCTCTTTGTAGAACACGGACTTAACTTCAATGCAATTGATTCTCTTCCTGATCCAAAGACAGGGGGCATGATGTTTGACTTTGGTGTACAGAATGTCGATGAATTGTCGGTACCCGAAATTGCAGGTTCGTTAAAGGAATTGGGAGTGGCAGTCGACGAGGAGGTGACAAGGGGCTAGGTAGCAACGACTTGTAAATTTTAAAGCCCCCCTAACTTGCGGCCATTCTTGATAAATCTGGCCCTGTTTTCCGGAGTATCCCGCAGGAATTTTTTTGGACATGTTGAGGTGCCGTTGTGGATAATCCACTCACCCTTTTTACACCATACTCCATCCATGTCTTTCTCTCTTTTTGTAAGTGCAAGTATGTACTTCATGTTTAAGTCTTCTATCCTATCATTCCATTTTTCACCTTTTCTTTGGGCGTCCTGAAAATCGCCGACTATAGTTCTTCCTTCGCGCCTCTGCTGAGCATATGTGCGCCTTTGAACTTCTTGCGCCGTCTGAGGAGGCTTCCTACGCCTGCTAAAGAAACTCATGGGATCATGAAATAATCTGTTAAGAAGAGGCCTTTCGTCTTGCTCAATCATTTGGCTTATATTTCGATCGGCATTAGGATCTCCCAAATCAATACCATCTTTGACTTGTGCCTCAGAATCTTTATCCCACACAAGTCCGTTTGTCACAAACTTTAGTGCTGCCTCATCAGAGAACTTCATGAATACATCCGGATGAGCGGGGTTTCTGATTATTCTGTCGCCTTGTTGAATACTTTGCATTGTACCGCTAGCATCTTTCCTTTCCTTGCCTACCCATTCTTTAGGTGCATCTGCAATATATGTTGCCTTAAAATCAGGGGAATCAAGTATTTCCCATACACTTCTGGGGTCAACAATCTCTGCATCAATTATATCCGCCATACCAATATTATAGCATATTATGCAATAATCGGCAATATAGGCAAATAGACTATATTGGGCTTATATAAGGTGAGAAAAGGGGATTACCACCTGAATGGATCATCCTCCTTACTATCATCTACAGTAAGACGTTCTCCGCCAAATAAACCACTTCCGTCTCCTATTGAAGTTCCATCATCAGCTTGGCGACGACCCATTGGATTTTCTAGTGGCTCATCAGCGCTTGCTCTGCCCCAGCCTCGTCCTTCACTCCAGCTAGATGTAGGTTCTGCTTTTGGCTCAGGTGGCCTATCTTTTGCTCTTTCTCTGGCCACTCCTTTTACTTTATTCATTGCGGCTTGTATCTGCTGCTTTGCCTGACTAATTAAAGTATTAGCTTGGCCTCGAGTGTTCTTATTGGCCATCAGGTTCCTGATCTCTACCATGATCTCATCGAGCGTTTGATAAACTACACCTGTGCCATGCTCAGCTTTTTGCTCGGCAGTCAAAGTGTCGTACCGACCATATGCACTATTAAGTCCTACTAGATCTGGTGGTTTGGCCATAATTATTAAGGTAATTTATCAGGCGGAGATGCTACTCCTGGAATAAAAGTAGTCAACAGAATTCATTAAACTTTTACTCTCCTACCCTCATATCTCCTAAGTTCAAGTACTTTCTGCTGGCCAAGAATCTCTTTGGATAGGGGATCGTCGTAATCAGAGTCATAAACAACTGTAACAATGCCGGCGTTTATGATCATCTTTGTACAAATCACGCATGGGAAACAGTTGCAATAAAGGGTAGCTCCCTCAATATTGATTCCAAACTTAGCCGCTTGCGTAATTGCATTCTGTTCCGCATGCGTTCCTCTGCAAATCTCATGACGCTGGCCTGAGGGGATATTTAGCTTTTCCCTCAAGCAGCCTCCTAATTGCGCACAGTGAGGGACTCCTCTGGGAGCTCCGTTGTAACCAGCGGTCAGTTGCTGCTTGTCCTTAGCAATCACAGCGCCAACGCTTCGCCTCAGACACGTCGAACGCTTACCCCAGATGTATGCGATCTCCATAAAGATCTCATCAAACGTCGGTCGATCTTCGTCAGTTTGGAGCCTGAGGAAATGCATTACTTTCTTTTCAAGATCATCCAGAGTTCCTTCATTAATCAAAAAGTAATCAGCTTCCTCCAAACATTTCTTAACTTGCTGTCCCTCGGGCGGTTCGCCTTCACCCTTCTCTTTATTAAGTTTATCTAGAATTGCTTCGCGCTTAAGGACTTCGCCTCCTCTATTCCTTTCCATTATACGTCTGACTACAATTTCCGAATCCACTCCGACTCCTATCATGGAAAAATCATCAAGAGCACCTAGCTCCTCATTCTCTCCCGGATTTCTGATTCCATCAATTACCCAATCCGAAGACGGTTCCTTCTGAATCTCTTCTCGGACTCTGATGCCCAAAGCTCCGGCTCCATAATCGTTCCTGAGCATATTTCCAACGGTTTGAAGGTTCTCCCGGCTATGTTCCAGCCCTCTCCTTGTAGCTTCATCGCGGACAATGTCAGACAGAGAAATGTACTTAAATCCTCTTGCTTGCAGTATTTTTGCAATCTCTCCCTTTCCGCTACCCATGGTGCCTGTGAGTCCAATATATGTTGGCATTGGATGTCAGTATACCATCTCCCTTTGGTTTGATCTTACCTATCACACCAAAATTTGTCCCTCACCCCCCAGACCCCCCTCCCCCGAAGGGGAGGGGGGTTAAATAGCGAAGCTCCCCTCTCCCTTGGGAGAGGGGCTGGGGGGAGAGGGTGTGGTTTGTTTTGACAGAGATCATCGTGCTAACTTCTTGGTCTTTGCGTACATCATATCTGACATCTCCTTGTCACCCATTTTCTCGTAAACAGTTGCCATCATTTCGTATGGTTCGTAGCGCTTAGGTTGTCTCTTGATGGCATCCTCAAGCACCATCTTTGCGTTATCCAGAATATTGGAAGCTATAAATATTTCAGCAAGAAGCAGAGATGATGTGATGCTCTCAGGGTCAGAAGCAGATTGGCGCATCAGCTCATCTGCAAGCAATCTAACATCAGCTTGCCCCACTTCTTCCAGTACTGTTCCTCTTCCAAAATTATTGGAGTTCAAAATTTTATAAGCGTATTTGTCCACAACGCTCCTGTGCTCTGGAATGTTTTTGTAGTAAAGAGCTATCCAATCGTTTATATATACCAATGACCACTTCTGATCATTATTTAAATGTCTGTAAGCATAAGGAGAATCAGGGTTCTTTTTTGGTTTGTAATCTATCAATGCATAAGTGAGATTATATTTGTCTTCGAGCTCTTTCCATATTTTCTCGTCATTCGCTGCTTTGAATGTTCTGTCCAAAAACTCGTAACCATAATCCACATTTCTGCCGTCAACAAAAACTTTTCTATCAGGATATCCGCGATGAAGAAGATAAGCTCCCAGGTTATATGAATTAAACATGTTGCCGGTCGGTTCATTAGCTTCTACAAAATCATAAGCTCCGCTTGCGGGCTCAAATGTTCCGATGCTATTAAAGTCATACTTATCAAACCAAGTTTGTACAGGTTGGTTTGCAAAGAATAAGATCAGAATTAGTACAAGGGAAGCCGAAAGCGCGTGCAGCTTATTGCTTAGAAGCTTATTCATCCAATCATTCCATTTATCGCTGTGTTTTAATTGGTAAATTGTCAGGCCCGTTGAGATAAGTACAAAAAGTGCTATGTGCCTGGAGGCGCTGATTGAAAGATAGGCAAATGAGAAGAGAATAATCCCCGATGCTATTGGTTTTCTCATAGCTAATGCAAAACTTGTAACTGGCAGCAGCCAAAAAACGAAAGTATATTTCCAATAAGTAAAAGCATCGAGCGGCCTCCATTCCAAAATGAATTGCGCGGTTTTATCGGTGTAAAGGTTCTTTAAATAGATGTAGTTATCAACAGTCAGAGGAGAGGCGAGTGCTGCAATTAGAAAGACGGGTATGATGCTAAACATAATAAGCTTACGTCTGTCGGCAAAATCCTGGAGCAATATTGCACCCAGGAAAGCAAAAGTTACAAATGCTGCTCCTCCGTGAAAGTTGATCCATAAGATGAAGGAGAGGAGCATTAAGATCAGATACTTGCATAAATTAGTAGAACGGGCTTTAGAGCTAGCAGAAGGTAAATCCAGTAATTTAAAGGTCAATAATAGTGTTATTGAGAGCATTACGAAAGAGAACAATTGAGGACGATCCAGGAGCGTACTTCTAAGAGCTATAGCTGCGGCCATTACCAAAAATGTATTTGGAAATATTCGTTTTTTATCAATTAGTAACAGTGTTCCAAGGGCTGATAATGTCAGCAATATTCTGAAAAAAATTACGCCGATGATATTAAAGTAATCATAGACAATTGACATGATGACTTCCGAAAGCCAGCTTTGAGAAGCGAGGTAAGCGGCTCCTTCTCTTGTAAATGCAAAGGGGTCAGTGGTTATCCAGCCAGAATCCCTCATAATCTGACCGGCTTTTACATGCCACCAGAAATCCGGTGCGTGGACCTTGAACAACGCGACCCAGGCAATGAAGGCCAATGCAATTATTAGCAATGCTGAATTTAGGAGCTTTGCGAAGGAGGGCATGGGGGAAGTATATGCTTCTTTCCTTTAAAAACTTAATACAATCTTCTTTCTTTTGTCTTAATACA
>DCXE01000047.1:0-819 GCA_002328295.1 Candidatus Peribacter sp. UBA2144
CTTGCTCGGTAAACATAAGAACCCGATGCAAACGATCTTGGGTGGCACGGCTAAACTTTCCATGATTGTAAGAAGAAATGTTTTCTTTAAAGATTTAATGAAAAAGAATAATGAATTAATTAAGGCCGGGAAGACTCCTATGTTTACTCAGAGTGAAGATGAAGCCTTACGTTTATTTGGTGACAACTATAAACGAATAGAAGTACTTGATCCTGCTCAAACATTACACGTAGGAACTAAGGCACGAGGATCCATAACTAGAAAAGCAAAAGATGCAGTTAAATCACCGACTCCAGCTACCGGAGCAACGAATCCTTTTTCAGATCCATTAAACCCTTGGTTTGCTACACCAGGAATGGCTGATGCATTAAAGCAAACAGGAATGGAAGTCGCTGAGAAAGGAATAATAGGACAACTTTATCACAGCTTACTTCTTTATCCCAAAGCAACTTCACAAATTGCTAAAACTATTTTATCTCCTGTCACTCACGCAAGAAACTTCTTTAGTGCTGGAGCGTTTGCTGCTGCGAATGGGATCGTTCCCTTTGCAGATAAGGCCGCTATTAAACAAGCCTACCAGGCCTTACAGACTCCTTTGAAAGGAACAGGTATACAAAATAGACTTTACGACGAGCTCTTAGAACTTGGAGTAGTAAATACCAACGTAAGATTAGGAGACGTTACTCGACTATTACAGGACGTTAAATTTGGTGAAAGCATGAATGCTAATAAGGGACTCTCTATGTTGATGAGACCTCTGTCTAAATTAAAATCCATTGGTCAAGATCTCTACACCGCTGAAGATGACTTCTGGAAAAT
>DCXE01000047.1:1160-2710 GCA_002328295.1 Candidatus Peribacter sp. UBA2144
TATTCTTGGGCAGCAGAAAAAAGTAGGATGGAGAAGGCGTTCAGAAAACTAGGAATGAATAAAGACTCCGGTCAATATTTTAAAAATGCTGCTGGTGAATCTATTGAACTAACCGATGACTGGTTAAAAAAAGAAGCTGCTGATATTGTTAAGAACAATATCCCTAACTATGACTTTGTACCTGAATTTATTAAGGGCTTACGTAAATTTCCTTTAGGAAATTTCGTATCGTTCCCTGCAGAAATTGTAAGAACAGGAACCAATATTGTTGAACGAGCTTTACGAGATATTAGTTACACAATTAAATTACCTAATGGTCAAATCGTAAAACCTTTCCAAGGGATCGGTTACACACGACTGTTTGGTTTTACTACAACCGTTGCCGCGGTTCCTTATGCAACGAGTGAAATGTTCAAGGTCCTTTATGATGTGACTGATGAAGAACAAGCAGCGATCAGAAGGTATGTAGCGAAGTGGTCCAAGAACTCTACGATTCTTCCGATCAAAGACCCGGAAACAGGGGACTTTAAATACATCGATTTTAGTCACGCGAATGCTTATGATACTTTAATAAGACCGCTTCAAGCGGTAGTTAATGCCGTGGCAGATGGAAGAACTGACAACGATGGCATCATGGATGACTTTATGAAAGGTACATTCACAGCTATGTCAGAATTCGCTGAACCTTTTATCAGTGAATCAATCTGGACCGAAGCAGCTCTGGATATCCTTGCCAGAAAAGGCGTAACACGAGATGGCTTTCAAGTTTATAATGAAAAAGACACACCGGGAAATATATCTAAAAAAATCATGGCGCATTTAATAAAAGCTCAAATGCCTTTCTCTTATCCTCAACTTAAAAGATTATTTAGAACCATGGAACCTGTCACAGTAAAAATGGGAGGGAAGTACGATGAGTACGGACAAACTTATGAGTTTGGTGATGAAGCTTTAGGACTCTTTGGATTCAGAGCTGTCCAGATTAACCCAGGTCGAACGATGAGGTATAAAGTTGCCGACTATAAGAGTGGGGTTAGAAAATCTGGGTCTTTGTTTACCAGAGTTACTTTAAAAGGTGGACCGATTGAACCGAGAGAAATTGTTGATGCTTACATCAATGCCAATCGATCTTTGTTCCAAGTTAAAAAAGATCTTAGATTAGATATGAATGCAGCAAGACTCTTAGGTATATCAGACGAAAAATTTGAGGAGTCTCTTGATGGAGTATCTCAAGTTGAACAGAACGCAGTTGATGATGGTGAGTTCCGACCTTATACTCTCTCTGCAGATATCGAGGAGGCTTTTCAAACTCATGCAGATGAAATGGGCGTCGCTAATCCTTTAGATGCTGCTTATGATGCTATTAGTAATCTTGAGGACCAGTTCTCTGAACTTTCTTTAGATAATCTATTCCCCAACATAGAAAATCCTTTAATGCCTATGGACATAGGCACACCACTAAACATCCCTGGAGGTGCGTTAAATTTACCCAACGTAGACGCTAATTTGGTAGCAAATCAGGGCGGAAATATTCCATATAATCAATTAAC
>DCXE01000078.1 GCA_002328295.1 Candidatus Peribacter sp. UBA2144
GTGAATAGTTAATAGTTAATAGTGAATAATGCGTATGCTAGAATTCACATATATTTCAAGTGGCTAACTATTCACTATTCACTATTCACTTAAATTTTGGCTATTCTTCCCATCCAAACCGGCACTGATAACCCCATCCTTCGCCAAAAGACGGAGAAGATTCCAAAGGTAACTAAAGAAATCACAAAGCTTATAAAAGATATGGAAGATACGCTTAAGGATGAAAACGGACTTGGAATCGCAGCAAATCAGGTCGGGCAAGCACTTAGGATGTGCCTCGCGAAGTTTAATGGCAAAACCAACGTTCTAATCAATGTGGAAATCACTTGGCGAGGGGAAGAAACAGATGTTGTGGAAGAAGGGCGCCTTAGCCTTCCGGATATTAATGTAAAAGTAGAAAGACCGACTGAAATTACAATCACTTACTTGAATGAAAAAGGTGAGGAGAATGAAAGGAAGCTAACTGGAATGGATGCCCGTATAGTCCAACACGAAGTGGATCATCTGGATAATATCCTGATCACAGATTACCAACAACACGCTTCGCTCTCAACAATCGACAATCAACAATCAACTTTTGATCTTTAAATAACCAAAAAGTTGATTGCCGAAAGTCCGCCGAGGGCGGACGTGTTGACAGCGAGTCCCGAAAATCGGGACGAGCGTGTTGCTTGTTAAACATCATAACGTTAATCTCTTACCAATGCCTGATCTAGAGACCGTCATCGGTTTAGAAGTCCACGCGCAGATGAACACGAAATCCAAGATGTTCTGCGGATGCGATAATGATGCATTTGGGAAGCCGCCTAATACTACTGTTTGCCCAATCTGCATGGGGCACCCCGGTACTCTTCCCGCTCCGAATGAGGAAGCAATCAAAAAGGCAATGAAAGCTTCGCTCGCAATTGGATGCAAAATACAGGAAGAGAATCATTTTGATCGAAAGCATTACTTCTATCCAGATCTACCTCCCGGTTTCCAAATCAGCCAATACGACTTCCCTCTTTCAACGAAAGGTGAAGTTAAATTTAATATTTCTGACGATAGTGGAAACAAAGTTGGTGATGTACGAGTTTGTGGAATTACAAGACTGCACATGGAGAACGATGCCGGGAAACTGACTCATAGGGGCGAGAAGACACTATGTGATTACAATCGAGCTGGAACGCCTCTTGTGGAGATTGTTACTGAACCAGATTTAAGGTCGCCTGAGGAGGCTGTAGCATTTGCACAAGAACTCAGGAGGATTTTAATCGCAGTTAATTCATCGGAAGCAGATATGTTCAAAGGGATGATGCGCTTTGATGCATCAGTTTCGCTAAGGGAGAAGGGATCCAAGAAACTTAATCCGCGAAGCGAGATAAAAAACCTTAACTCATTCAAATCATTAGAAAGGGCCCTGACTTACGAGATTAAGAGACTTGGTAAGAAGTGGGAAGAAGAAGGCGGACCTCTGAAGAATGACATTACAGTCGGTTGGGTTGATGATGATGAACAGACGAAAATGCTTCGCGACAAAGAGACTGCTATGGATTACAGGTATTTCCCGGAACCCGATATTCCACCTCTTAGGTTTACAAAGAAAGATATAGAGAAATTGAAAGCTGAGATGCCAGCTCTTCCGAGCGAGCTAAAGCTTAAGTATGAGGAGATGGGACTGGAAGACTTTGAAGTTAGAATGCTTATTGATCAACCGTACTTCAGAATTATTTTTGATAAAGTTGCTGAGGAGACGAAAGATGTTAAGCGCTCAAGAAGCATTGTTCTAACTCAGTTGGCGGGATTCATTAAATCTGATGACGGAAAGGAAAAGCCTGACGAGGATTTTGTAACTGAGCAAATTATTGCGCTAATAGCCGATGAGCGCATTACAAAGAATCAGGAAAAAGAGTATTTGAAGGATATTGTTGATGGAATGACTGTGGAGCAGATTGTAAAAGATAAAGGCGTGAGAGATGTTGATGAAAGCGAGATGGAGGAGTTGATCGAAAAAGCAATCGAAGCAAATCCTCAGGCAGTTGAGTCTTTCAAAGCCGGCAAAGAACAAGCCATCGGCGCAATCGTCGGCTGGGTTATGAAGGAAAGCGGAGGTCAGGCGGATCCGGCGAGAGTTAATGAAATGCTGAAGAAGAAATTATAGTACTGTCACCCTGAGCCCTGTCGAAGGGTGACAGGACGTGTCATGGTTCGACAGAGCTCACCATGACACTTTTTTTGTTACATCAAACCCTTTCCATATAAACCCCCGTCTCCGTATTAACCTTGACGGTGTCTCCTTCGTTTATGAATAACGGAACCGAGACTTTAGCTCCGCTTTCAAGTTCTGCAAATTTAGTTCCTCCCGCCGCAGTGTCGCCTTTTACTCCGGGAGGAGTTTCTATTACTTTCAGATTAACAGTAGACGGAAGCTGGATTCCAATTGGATTTTCTCCGAATACCAGAGCATCCACTTCTTGCCCTTCCACCAAAAGCTTTGCACCTTCTCCTACCACATCTGAGCTTAATTCAAACTGATCGTAGGAAGTTAAATCCATGAATGTAAAACTATCTCCGGACGAATAAAGATACTGACATTTCTTGTATCCTACATCCGCCGGCTCCAACTTATCATTTCCCTGGAAAGTCTTTTGGATTACGTTTCCGGTTTTTAAATTCTTAAGCTTTGTAGCCATCACACCTCCTTGGCGTCCCTGTTTGCTAAACCTATTCCAAGTGATCAGATAAGGCTCGCCATCTACAACGACTGCGCGACCAGTTTTGAGTTCAGCAATAACGTACATGCCAAACATTTTGTTGATTCAACTCTTTTCAGTCAAGGAAAAGAATCTAAATCGTTGTTCCCGCCGCGCGCTCCCACTGCAGTCTGATAATTTCCTTTCTGACCTTGAGCGGGAACTCTTCCGGTCCATCAGGTAGTACAAATCTGAGCTTTCGAAGGACTCGACCCTGATCCGGGTGGCCTTCTAGAGCTTTGAACTCTGCTTTTAATTGGTTAATTCTTGAACGCGCCATATGGAACACAAATATTCTTTCGCGGATGCTTTGTACGATCTTCATTATTTCTTCTTCGGTAAGCACCGGTACAGAATCGTTATCCGGAGGCAGATAAATGCGCACTCCTTCCAGAATTTCTGAATCCACTACTCCTCCCCTCGCGCTGAGCTCTTCCAACAAGAATGCAAACTCAGACAAAAGCATCTTCGCTTCTTTGCGAACTTCCGGACGAAGATCAGATTCACCTAAGCTAAGAACTGTTAAGTGATCGGAAAGATCTATCCATACACTTTTAAGTCCAATTGCTCCTTCCTCATCAAGCTTATTAATAAGTGCAGTAATAGTATCAACAACCAAAACTCCCTCCACATCAGCCGTGCTTACAGATCCATTCGGAATGGATGCACTGACTTCTAATATTGCTTGCTTGATTGGATAAGTATCATCACTTGGAAGTACTGCAGCGATTTCGCTGGCCTCTGCCGCAAGAGATTGATCGATAAGAGCTCGAACAAGTGCATCTCCTGATCCCGTTGCAACTGCATGCAAAGCATCACGATACGCTTCTAAAGAAATCTGAACTTCTATCGTATCACCTTCATCAAGAAGAGCGACTGCTTCATCCAATCTGGACCCTGCGTGTTCCAGTTTCTTTTGTGTTTTTGCTCCTTCTCCGAACGTCAAAAGAACATCTACTTTTTCCGCAATCCTCTTTGCAGGATATAGAATTGATGTAGGCAAAATGCCTGCTTGTGCTGCTCTGCGTTCTCTCTGGATCTGCGCAATGGACCTGCGGTGTACAGCATCCCTGTTCAAGTTTTGCCTTGCCCAGAGCTCTTCGTAATGTGCATTTGGAATTCTTTTTACAATCAAATTTTCACTCTCAGAAAGTTCTGTTCTTTCTCCAGAAACCAAATGAATATCAGTATCACCTCTCTGAATGCGCGCTCTGCGATCCCATATTTTAACGGCTACTTTTTCACCTTCTATTATAGATACGCTTCCCTCGTTTACCGTTACCAGCCCATAGTCTGTTCGAACTCTTACTCCTCTAATAGGAGCGGGTATAAGACCTTGAACCCAAATATTCCCCGTCATCAATGTAAGTGTTGCAGCGCTGTCCCCATCGAATGCCGGATCCTGCGTGTCGTGTACCTGAACAGTTGTCCATGGAGCAAGCCTGACAACTGAATCATCTCGGAAAACTATACTTGCTTCACCCTCATGCGTCCTAAGAAGTGTTCCAGGCTCCAGCTCGATATCCTTCGCGACCGGTTGCCATAGTTTTCCAACAGAAACCGTTACCTCCCCTCTTGTGGGCATTAGTATCACAGCATCCAAAGCTGCTGTTCGTGGAGCTATCAGAATCTGAGGACCTAGCTTCACACACAAGGCCATAAGGACGGCTGTCACTACCCATTTGAACGTAGTGTGTCTTACAGGTACAGGAACGACTTGACTCTGCGAAAATCTCTGTTTGAAATGCAAACTGAGTTCCGGAGGAGGAGTAAGAATAACTTTTAGCTTTTCAAGTATATCTATGCTCTCCTTTGCCTCAATACTACTTAAAATACGGGCCCAAACCCGCATTTTAGTTGATTCTGATGGTACTAGTGACTGCTTTACCCCCTCCATAATCTCTCCCTGGTTCATCCTACATTGAATCTCGCCCCAAATACGCTCTTTGACCCTACCTGATGGTGCGAGGTCTCTTTCGAGCCTGTTTTTAAGCGCATCTTCGAGCATTTCCGGCATATAAAACGATAATAAAGGGCTAGCGTTACAGATTTTCCTCCATTCCTGGAGGTAATTCTTCTTTAAGTTTTTTAAGTGCCCGGAATTTAAGGACTCTTACCGAGCCTTCGGAACATCTGAGTACTTTTGCAGCTTCCTCATGCGACAAATCGGCAATGAAGCACAGAGACAAAATGTCATAATATCTCCTTGGCAGCTTATCCATCGCTTCTCGTACGATTTTAAGCAGGAACATACGGTTTGCCTCTGTATCTGCACGATTTTCCTTATCCGTATCAACCAGAGCATCATCGATTTCTTCCCATGTTTTAGACGTTCTGTAGGTATCGATAATCTCGTTTCTTGCGATTCTAAACAGCCATGCTCCAAATGGGACTCCTTTCTGCTCCTTGAACATATGTAGCTTTTCCCATGCTTTTACGAATATCTCTGCAACCAGATCCTCTGCCACTTCCGACGGAACTCGCAATGCCGCATATCTGTAAATCTGGTTGAAGTAGTGGTCGTAAATCTTGGAGTAAGATTCCGTGCACCCGTCTTTCGCTTTTTTTACGAGCTCAAGTATCGCCTGTTCTTTGGTGTCCAGAGGACTCATGAGACCGCAAGTATAGGGAAATTGACGGCAAATCTGAAGGTAAAAGCCTGTAAAATCGTTGACGATTAGGATGCCAAGAATAAGATCTCCGTTATGAAACCCAGAATCCATCGACCGGCTGATGGAGAAGAGCCGCGTATGTCTATAATGAGAGGAGGTTTGTCTAATCGCAATAATTTAAGATTGAGCTCCCAACCAGAGGAACCAGCTAACAGTACTTCGGGGGGTTTTCTTAGATTTTTCAGTGATAGATTAGTCTCGCTTTGTTTTCCAAATGTTAATGGTGATGCTAAGTGTGTACTTGTTGATGAATCTGATGACGCAAATAATCCGAATAGAATAAACGAATTGGCAACCAAGATTGCAAATGGGACTGTAGACGAAGCAATTCTGTTTCTTAACGAATGCAATCCTGCGGAATTATTCGAACTACTGATTAGAATAAGAGAAATACAACCTTCATACTTGCAGGATATTTTAAACGAACTTGGTGACTCTAATAATCAACTAAAATCATACCTTGTTCACATAATATACGATCCATCATGGTAAAGTATTGCCAGCGATCCGCAAAACACAAGCGAGATGTAGCACTGTATGTACAATGTACATACAATAATTCATGCTTATTTGTATCAGTTATTATGTAGGTATGTGCGCACATACCTTCTTAAAGTTACACCATGATTACTGTCATCGTTAAATTTAATAGTCAACTAATCAATTGATTAGTTTACTTATAATAAATGTTAATTGTTGTTTTACTCCCATTCTATAGTCCCTGGCGGCTTTGACGTAAGATCATAAAACACCATATCGATACCTTCTAAGCTGAGGATTCTATCGGTCATTTTCTTTAGGACTTCTTCCGGAAGATGTGCGGAGTTGGCAGTCATTGCATCAGTTGATTCGATAGGTCGGAGTACTACCGATTGCTGGCCTGACTTTTCTCCAAACGGGAGAAGAACAACCGGGAACTGCCAGATCTTTTCATACAAATCATCTGAATGCATTTCTTCATAAACTATTTGATCTGCTTCTCTTAACAAGTCAGCCCTTTCACGGGTTATAAATCCGGGAGTGAATACAAACTCAACAGGATCTGAGTGTGACGTGCACTTAAGAACACGGTTAATCTCCTGATTCTTATTCGGAATCTCCGCGGACTTCTTCCATAACTCCTCACTAATTTTACAGGGATTATCAGAAAAGACCGCTAAAGCCCTTCGGTAAGTCCTCCCATCTCCTTGAACCCCCACTGACTTAATAGGTAATAACTTTTCACTATTCACTATTAACTTTTCACTTCCTTGTCCTTCAATAGCCTCTTCCTGCTCTGAGCAAAGTATTCTAACACCAAGTCCCGGCCCAGGAAACGGATGCCTCCAAACCAAATCATGCGGAAGACCAAGTTCTTCTCCAAGCTTTCTAACTTCATCTTTATACAAATCTTTAAGAGGTTCAATAACCAATCCCTGATCGATCATTTTAGCAATAGCCTCAACACGATTGTGGTGCGTCTTTATCTTGTCCGCATGCTTCGTGCTTCCAGTTTCAATCGTATCCGGATATATCGTCCCCTGCCCCAGCATCCATCCTGACTCAACCGTTAGATCCATTTCTTCACTGACTCTTTTTTGAACATCAAGAAACGTCTGCCCGATTATTTTTCTCTTCTCTTCCGGATCGTAAACATTTTTTAAGTTCGCAAAGAATTCTTCTGATGCATCTTCCACCCTTAAGTTCGGCAAACTTAGATCGCTAAACGCTTTCTGAATGTTCTTAACTTCATCTTTTCTCATTAAGCCCGTATCAACAAGCAATCCCTGAACTCGATCCGCACCGAGCACCTTATCAAGCAATGTAAACGCGACGGTTGAATCCACTCCGCCGGAAACGAGCATGAATACTTTTTTGTCGCCCACCTGACTCTTTATTTCTTCCTGAATACTATCCGCATAACCTTCAACTGACCAAGGATCAGCAGAACACATTCCAACAAAGTTTTTAAGTATCGTCTCTCCGCATTCTGTATGTGTAACTTCCGGATGGAACTGAATTGCAAAAAGTTTTTTCTCCTCATCCGCAAAACCGGAATTCTCTGATGAATCCGAAGTTGCAATTCTCTCGAATCCTTCCGGCAGCTTAGCCGCCTCATCTCCATGCGACATCCAAGCTGTGAATTCATCAGGGCAATTTTTAAACAATCCCGAGCCCGAACCCGATCCCCGAACCCGAACCTTCCCATATTCCTTAACCCCACTACTCGTAACTTCCCCGCCTAATGTCGCCGTCATCCAATGAAGTCCATAGCAAATCCCAAGAACCGGAATTCCAAGCTCAAAAATCTTAGGATCTCCTTGCGGTGCACCTTCTTCGTTTACACTTTGTGGTCCTCCAGAGAAGATTATCCCTGCTGAATTCTCCAATTCTGACGCAGGAGTCTCCGCCTCCCTGATTTCTGAGTAAACCCCAAGACGCCTGACCCTGCTTGCTATCAGATGTGCATATTGGCCGCCGAAATCAAGGATTACGATGCTTTTCATAGCCATAGAATAGCATCCCATTCCTGACAAGTCTCCCCTCTCCTGCTTGCAGGAGAGGGGCTAGGGGTGAGGTCATAAAATGTTGACAAAAAGAAACTCGAGGAGGAAACTTTTCCTCCTATGCCAACGCCAGAACCATCAGAAACCGATCCGCATCTGCCGGAATTGCCTGTTAAGCCAAAAACAGCCGCTCAACCTGAAGTTCCCGATTTCGCAGAAATGTTCGGCAGTTCAGAAAAGAGAAAACCAAGCGAATGGCAGCAATTATGTGCTCAATATTGCGCAGGAGCTCAGGGTTACTTGCAAGCATTGATGAGAGACTTACTGATGGCTACAGATGAAGAAGGCCGAACAACAGTGATGGAGAAAATAGATATTGTTGTCGGCAAACTTAGGCAACTACAGAACGATGTTGGAACAGCACTAAAGGAGACGGCTGCAATTCAAGCTGAAGTTGAAACTGCTATGTCATCAGTAAAAAAAGGCTTCAGACATGCTGCACAATTGGTCAATAAAGAACCAGATGTTCCGACTTTAAAACCAGACTCTCCCGCTCTTGACGATGCTAGAGCTCTGATCGCAAAATCTATACAATCTCATGGCATTTCATCTGTTTTGCACCCATTGTGGCCAAGAGTGGCAGATGCAATAAGACAAAGGGCAGAAAAACGAAGAGCAGCGAAACAACAAGCAGGTGCAGGTGCAGCTCCTGCTAATCACACGCAAGAATTAGATCCGCTGGAAGCAGCATTACCCGCTGACGACGCCGGGCAAGAGCAAGTGGTAGTTTATGAAGGCGATCCTCCTGAAGGCGGTCTTCCGGCAGCGGGGAAAAAATTGCCAGCAGTTAAGCCACCCAAAAGAGCTCCTAAAACTGCTGCTACATCAGATGAGACCAGATGGCAATTTGCAGGCAGATGGGCAGGAAATATTGCAAGTGTTGGAATTGCTCCTGCAATCAGAGCAGCATTAAGAGCGCGAGCGCGAAAGCAGGTTGCAGCAGCTCAGGAGAGCGAAGGCTAGTTATTTTTCTCCCGTCTTAATTGTTCCTCAATCTGAACTGTCATTGCATCAGCACTTGGAACACCAGCCTCATCAGCCTCTCGTTGTGTTTGATCCCACAGCGCATTTGCTTCAGCATCAAAATCTGTTGGAGTTCCCCCTCCCCCATTTCCCCTATCACCTGGTTGGTATTGAACATCTTCCAGGTCGGCCACAAGTCTTTCAATTGCTTCATCATTTGTGCTGTTTGCTTCCAGCATCGCATCTAATTCGGCAATAGTTTCTTCCAGATTTTCGCCCTCTAATACTAGAAGCCTATTCAGTGCTTGATTCAGTTCATCTAACAATTCTCCCAATTTTGTATCAAGCTTCGTTTCCCTTTCAAAATCTAATTCTCCATTAGCACCTGTTTGACCGAGTTGAGCTACTACTTCACTCACCCTGGCAAATAACCTATCTACTTTAGCTTTAAGCTGTCTCTTTTGAATGGACTTCGCATCCATGCCAATCACTCCAAGTGCACCATTCATCCACCTCTTTATTCTGCGTGGCTCCTTGCCCTCAGATTTCTTCTCCTCGGGTTGTGGAGGGGCATCGGCCTCTAGAAGGTCTGCTGATGACATATGTTTGTTTTGGAAAATTCATAAATATTATACCTTATTTTGCCTAAATATTATACCTTATTTTGCCCTTTTATTGAAGATGCCAAAACCCACACCGTATAAGCTACTGCACTATCCTCCCATGCATGAAGGAATAGTGCTGCGATTGATATTCCAATGAACGCGAGAAATACTGGCCTGATCTTATTATCTCGCTGAAGCTTTCTAATCACCATAAAGATCATTACCAGATACAGAGCAAATCCAATTAGTCCAAGCTCCACTCCAATCTGCAGATACCAGTTCTCCGGCAAGAATGGGCATTTGCATTCGCGGTCAGTCGGTTGAACTTGGTTCTCCCCTACAAAAACGCAAAGATCCGGCCTGTCGCTTGCCCAACTCGCATCGCTCCCCTCCGGCAAATGCACGCATGCGTCGCTGACTCGATTGCTTGCAGGGCCTGCCATTCCCAAACCTAATCCGAACTTATGCTTGTTCATCGTCTGCCATGCTTCAATCGGTTTGGTCAGATGGCCGCTTGATGATGTGAGCCTGAGGAGAACACCCGGCTGAACCATCGTAAGAACAATTACGCTGACGATAATTAGTCCCGCAATCCTCGTCATCGACTTTTTGAAAGCTTTCTTCGATTGATTCTGATAAAGAATAATTACAAAAATGATGAGTGCAGCAATCCATGCAGAACGTGAGAAGGTCAGCAATATTCCCAAACCAAAGAGACCTGTGACCAGCGACCAGCGACCAGTGACTCGTCCCTGAAACATTCTAATGACCGAAATGCTGAATGGAATCAATAGCCAAAGTCCCAGCTGATTCGGCCCGCTCATTACACTCTGCATTCGCCTGACTCCGACTGATTCAATTTGTTGGAACGCGGCCAAAGGAGCATCAGGCAAATACAAGGAATGAAGATCAGAATATCCAAGTAATGTGAACAAGCCTTTAGGCAGAAACATTGCGATAAGTCCGTAACCCGCAATCACAACTCCGACTCCAATAATCAAACTAAACACATTCTTCAGGAATTTTTCTGACCACTCGACTCTCCTCAGAGCAAAGAAGGCAATCAGAGGAACAAAATCATACTTAAATCCAAATAGGTAAAGTTTCCAATCTCCATGCGTGTAAGCCGTGACAACTAACGAAAGAGCAATAAGCAAAACTATGGATAAATCTATTTCATCAAACTTCCACTTCTTTTTTGATTTAACCCACTCCAAAAACGCAACCAAGAGAATGACTGCAAGTATTCCTTCCTTCCAAGCCGCAAGTTGGCTCATTGGAGCATTTCCGGACCCTCTTATCAGCTTGGTTCCAAGCGTGACTAAGAGTGCGTGGAATGGGAGAAGAGTTATTAGAACTAGGGCCAGAGATTCTCTTAGGCGTTGGAGCATCAAAGAAATGGAAAGTTGTAAGTGGAAAGTTGAAAATTAGAATGCATAAATTATAGAGCATTTTCCACTTACAACTTTCAATTTACCATTTTTAGTCGCTCTCCTTCATCCCTAAACACCTCTCCCCCTGCATTTAACACACTTTCCACCGCATCCACGCATTTAGCGCTGACGTTTTCTCCGTAAATCTTTGGAACCTTTCGCATATCATCGTTGTCCCATGCGAACTCAATTATATTTTTGATGACTCCTGAATCAATCGGAGGAGCAATCAGATTCCCTCCATTCATAATGGACTCGGAACGGTCTGAACCAAATCTGAGAGTGACACACGGCACTCCAAGTACATTCATTTCTTCCTGCATTGATCCAGAGTCAGTCGCACAAACTGATGCCTTGTTCATTGCGGCAATAACATCTGTATAAAGAGGCCAGACTTCAGAGAAGACAAAGTTGTTGTGTTCGCGATCCAAGCGTGCAACTTCTTCTTCCAGTCCGAAGCTTGCGAATGCTCTCTTGGTTTGATTCATGTTTATAAGAAGAACATTCTTTCCTTCCTCTATGAATGACTTGAGTGCATCAAAGATCGCCATGAATCGCTTTTTGGAAATGCAGTTCTCTCTGCGGTGTATGCAGAACCTGACGAAGTTACCGCCTGCAAGCTGAGGATACTTTTCGAATATACTTGAGTTCTTTGAGTTTTCTTTGGCCTCAAGCGTTGCATCAACTACTGAGTTGCCCACGACAAAGATCCGATCATCATTGAATCCTTCACTAAGCATAAACTCACGATCAAGTTCGACGGGAGCTAAGTGGATACCAGTTGCACACTCACTGCATCGCGTGTTGAACTGTTCCGGAAAAGGCTCCTGTGAGCCTCGCTTCCAGCTATCGCGTTTCATCAACACATTCCTCCATCTCTCCACATCATCCAACCCTGACCCTGACCCTAGCCCTAGCCCTAACCCTTCATAATCAGGCGTAAGGGTTCTAATTCCCGCCTCAACATGCACTGACGCGAACGCATGACAAAACCCCGCATTACTCGCCGCCATCGCAGTAGTTGTATCTCCATGTGCATAAGGAATAACAATCTTGCCACGTTCTTTTAGTTCGCCAATTACGTAACCCAGGCGTCCAATTATCTGGCTGACTATTTGGTCCATTCCTCCGCGAACATTCAAATTCAAATCCGGCTCGACTCCAAATTCCTTTAGCATCCCTCCGCTCAAGTTCTCATCATAATGCTGTCCGGTATGTGCAAGGATGACTGTGTGTCCGCGCTTTTTAAGCTCTTTGAATAGTGGAACCTGCTTAATAATATCCGGCTTTGTTGCAATCATGACCATGTGGACATGCGGACCAGACTCGGAGGCCAAGTCGTCATAGAATGAAGCTGAGCGATATGTGATCTCCTGCATGAACCTAAGGTAACGCAAAAGTGGGGCTTAATGCTATGAAAAAGTCAGATTCCTAAAAATTGCGATTTCACCTTAGCGAAGCAATCCAATCGATAAACGAATTTAAAAATTCTTCCCTTGCTATTTCCTGCTCTTCGGAAAGGCCTTCGATGAGCTCCTTTTTCTTTTGTTTCATATCGATTCCATCCCATCTTGTAATTGTTTTAACGCCAAGAAACGATGTTTGCCCATCCCAATCTGTAGGTAATACTTTGAATCCATATGACTCAAGCGGAGGATCCCAAGTTATATCAACATCAATCCACTCGTCATTTGAGTTCTTTATCTGAACAAAATTATGACCATGTTCCCAAGGTGCAATCTTGAGTAAACTCAGTAAATTATCCGGAAAACTAATTCCTTGATCTTCCCATTTGAACGTACAAACAATCGGTCTAAATTCAATGCCTAATTCTTCCAGGCACTCTTGAAGAACCAGGTGTTTACCTGTACAAGTCCCCACTCCTTTTTCTTGTAGCACTTCCTCAATTGTTCGCCCTTTGCCCCACGGAATCTCCGCAACTGCCTTAGTCGCAGAAACGGCAGAACCAATATTATTTCTTTCAATAAAGTCCTTAATTAAATCCATATCGTTATTCTATTTCATCTCCTCGGGAACTGGAAGCTCCATAATCTCGAGACACATGGGAGCAATATCTTTTATACCCTTCTTATCCTTTAGTGACTCTGAAGTTGGGAATTTTTCTGAATTTACGAAGGTCTGGACAAGATTATCTGTATGGCTTGGACACGGCTTACCATCATCGTAAAGCATCTGCTCCGAATTCCCATGGTCCGAGGTTATTATCCATTCATATCCATGTTTTTCTAGCTCAGGCAATAACTTTTCGAGCTGAGCATCAACCGTTTCGCATGCAATAATTGCTGCTTCCAGATCTCCGCTGTGGCCAACTAAGTCTGGGTTAGCGTAGTTAACTACAATCATGTCATATTTCTCTTCTTGAGCCCCTTTAACTGCAGCATCTGTAACTTTACTTGCGCTCATCTCCGGTTTTTGATCGTAGCTGGGACATTTGGGAGATGGAATTTTTATGCGTTCTTCACCTGGATACGGATCTTCTTCCTGTGAATTAAAGAAGAATGTGACATGCGCATATTTTTCTGATTCACAAACACGCAGTTGTTTTTTGTCATGTTGGCTAAGCCAAGATCCAAGATTATTTTTCACAAGTAGCTCCGGATAAGCAATTGGCAATGAATCACTGTAAGGCCCCATACAAACATACTTTATTACACGAACAGAATTATCAAAATGCTCAAAATTCTTTTCTGTAAGAGCTTCTGTTATCTGTGGCTGCCTGTCAGTTCTGTAGTTTAGGTTAACCACAACATGATCTTCCGCTATTGGAACAAATTCCTTCGATTTAAGCGGAGGCATATAGTAATCCGTATCTTGATTTTCCTCAGCTCCGGAATAGTACTCCTCAAATGCCTTGGGGAAATCTGTGACTTCTTTCCCTTCTCCCTGCGTGTATAAATCATACGCAACTTTTGTTCTGTCCCACTGCAAATCTCGATCCATCGAGTAATACCTGCCAACTACAGAACATAGCTTGCCTGTATCCAGTTCTTCAATAACATTGTTGATGTCTTCAATATCTTTGAGAAGTGATTGTTCCGGAACATCGCGCCCATCACCTGTTAAATGCAAACAAACTTCTTTAACCCTTTCGTCCTTCGCAAGCTTCATAGCTGCATATAGATGATTAGCATGTCCATGAACTCCTCCATAAGAAAAAATTACGAAGTAATGAAGTGGTACGTTGCGTGAAACTGCATCCTTGCATGCAGAAACCAAAACTTCATTGTCGAAAAACGATCCATCCCGGATATCGCGATTGATTTGCTCTAAAGTTTGCCAAACAACCCGGCCTGCACCAATTGTGTAGTGCCCTTGTTCGCTTGCGCCCTGCTGACCTTCAGGAAGTCCAGCGGCATTTCCAGCTGCTTCCATAAGTACATTGGGGATTTCTTTTTCCATCCTTGAGATATTTGGCAGATTTGCCTGAGTTCTTGCATTCCCCGGTCCCGGAGGAGCTACCCCGAATCCATCTATGATTATCAGTGCGCATCGTGCCATCTACACTATATTTTAACATAATTATGCTGATTGAGACAGAGGGCGTTCCGCTTGGGAGCGGAACCGGAAAGGTCCCTATTTGAAGGTGAAAAGTCGAGGTCGGGAAAAGATTTTTTTGAGGGGGTATTGACATCAAATTTTGAGGTATCACCATATATAACTACCGGCCCGCCACCCTGAAGCTTAACCCACCCCTGGCCTGCCAGCCGTAGCCATAG
>DCXE01000037.1 GCA_002328295.1 Candidatus Peribacter sp. UBA2144
GCACAGTCTCCTCTGCCACTTTACCTGTTCTTATTGGCGGCTTTCTAAGATTACTAATTACATCAGGACTAATCCATGGCATATCTGCCAATGAAGTTGGTGGTGCACTTTCATGATCGGGAATCACAAATCTGGCTTTTGCGTCGGTATTAACCAGATCACATTTGCATACCATAATAAAACTCGTACAAGCTTCATAATCATATCTTAATATTTCAAGAACTTGGAGAATTCTTTCTCTCACAGCCTGCCATTCGTCAATTCTACTTACTTTATTGTCCTCGTCTATTCTCATGGATGCCTCAAATTCTTCTCGAAAAAGCTCAAGAATTCTGAAGAAAAAATCTTCAGTATATGGAGAATCACCTAATTGTTCAGGCCCCACGTTTGGACGAAGGCATGCTGCTGCCGGGCTGGTTGGCACAGCAATTGTTTTGCCATCCTTTGTCTGGGTGATAGTAATAAAAACTGGTCCTTTGGCAGATTCAGAACTTCTCTCGGGTGATTGTGCATCACACGGTGAAGTTGGCTTTTCGTCCCTATTGGTAGCAATTTCTGAACTCATTGATTCTGGCATAAAACCATACGCCTAATGCCGAATATGTCAAGTATTCTTGACAGAGGCTATCCGCGCAATAGTCTCCTCTTTGCCAAGTACAGAAGCAACCTCAAATGCTCCTGGGCTATAGGGAAGTCCTGTCAAAGCAGCTCTGAGTGGCCAAAGAACTTGTCCTTTTTTCCACTCTTTATCCTCAGATAACTTGAAAAGCACCTCCTTAAGATTCTCTTCATCCCACCCCTTTTCATCTATCGATTCAAGAGTGTCTTTAAGTGCTTCCATAACTTCAGGGAGAATTTCTTTAGTAACTTTCTGCTTCTCATTTACCAAAAGGTCAGCCTTCACTTTAGGTGCCTTATAAAAGAAGCCCATCATCTCTACGGCTTCCGGGAAGAAAGTCAGCCTGTCCTGAATCAAGCTAGCTTTCGCTTCAAAATCAGAATCATTCTCTACCTCATGGTATTTTTCGGATACAACCGGACGGATTCTATCCGCAAATTCGTTCACAGAAATCTTCCTGATCCATTGTCCCTGCAACCAATCGAGTTTTTCTGTATCAAAGATCGCCCCAGATTTTTGCACGCGTTCAATTGAAAAGTTTTCGATAAGTTCATCCATGGAAAAGATTTCCTCAGAAGTCCCCGGATTCCAGCCGAGCAGTGCAAGGAAGTTCAGCAATGCCTCCGGCAGGTATCCCTTATCAATGTAATCTTCGGCCGCGACATCGTTCTGCCTCTTGCTCAGTTTCGTCTTATCTTTATTCAAAAGAAGCGGAACATGTGCATATCTTGGCGGCTTCCATCCAAGTTCTTGGAATAGGAGCAAGTGCTTTGGCAGAGAACTAAGCCACTCTTCCCCGCGAATCACGATATCAATATCCATCAAATGATCATCAACAACGTGCGCAAGGTGATATGTTGGAAATCCGTCGCTCTTCATCAGTACTTGATCATCAATTGTGTGTCCCATAAAGGTCAGGTTCCCTCTTATGTCATCTGTAAATGTAATTTTTTCTGATCGAGGGATCTTTAAGCGCAAAACATGCGATTCACCAGCATCTACTTTTTTTTGAACTTCCTCTTCGCTCAAGCTACAACAAAGCCTGTCATACATCGGAGCCTCTTTTCTCTTCTGTTGATCTTCGCGCATCTGATCAAGTCGCTCAGAAGAACAAAAACACCTGTAAGCAGAACCTTTCTTCAAAAGTTCATCTGCGTACTTCTTATATATATCTAAGCGTTGAGATTGAATGTAAGGTCCGCGATTGCCTTTGCCGGAAACTTCTCCTTGATCCAGAATAACACCCTCATCCGGATCCAGGTCAGCCCAGTGCAAAGTTCTAAGAATGTTCTTGGTTGCTCCGGGGACAAATCGCTCACGGTCGGTATCTTCAATTCGTACCAAAAACTCACCCTTAGATTGCTTAGCAACTAAATATGAATAAAGCGCAGTCCTTAAGCCCCCAACATGAAGTAAGCCTGTGGGGGATGGGGGAAAGCGGGTTCTCACAGACTTAAGATACCACATATAGTCCTTCTGTCTGAACCATGATTAAAAGGATTTATTGATAGACAGGATTAAGGATCATTCCCTGTAATCAAGTTAATCCTGTAATCATGTGAATCAAGGTTCAGACCTACTTCACCTCCACCTTAAACGTCACAGGCTCCAAAGGCTTATCGTTTGCCCCTTTCTTTACTCGTGCGATTCTGTCTACGACATCCAGTCCTTCTTTGACTTCACCAAACACAGTGTGCCTTCCTTCCAGCCACTGCGTACCTTCTTTTCGTTGGATTATGAAGAACTGGCTACCATTAGTATTGGGTCCACTGTTTGCCATGGCTACAAAACCTTTTTTCATTGGAAGCGACTTGAGCTCATCATTGAAACTGTAACCCTGCGCAGTTAGATATTCTTCCACTGTCATTTCTTTAAGATCGTCCGGCAAAGGATCGTTGGAAATATCGCTTAAGGTCTTTTTGTGCAAATCGTAACTCTTTGCATTTATTTCATCCTCAAACTTTTCCCCAAAAATACTCTCTCCTCCGGTTCCATTTCCACTTGGGTCTCCTCCCTGAATCATAAAATCGGGAATTACACGGTGGAATGTAAGATCGTCGTAATAGCCGGACTGAGCCAAGGCTACGAAGTTGGTAACAGTCTTTGGTGCTCTTTTTGCATCCATTTCTATGTTGATATCCCCCATGGAGGTTTTTAAGGTCACTTCATATTTTCCACTTAAGACTTCACCTTGAAAATTAAGTTCATTTGTGCCCGTTTGGGGCTTGCTACAGCCAAACATAAGAATAGAGAGAGCGAATAGGGGGATTAAGATTTTAGTCATATCTTGCGCAGATTAGTGATGTTGGGCTCAAGATTCAAGATATCCGAGGATTATTTTAGAGATTTGTCGAGTAGCATCAGGGATGTATAGGTTACAGGTTACAGGTTTGAGGTTGTTAGTTAGGATGTTATTGATGGTGGGAATAAGTTTCTCATTCATTTCTGACTGTTGGACAATGGTGAAGCCTTCTGACTGCGATGCAAGCTCAGCATTTTTTTGCTGATGGTCGTGTCCGACTCCCCGAAGCGGAATAAGAATTGTTGGGACAGAATTCGCAGCAAGTTCGGTAATCGAATTGGCTCCGGCTCTGCTTATGCACAAATCACTTGCGGCAAAAAAGTGTGGGTACTCTTCGTTTGCAAATTCCAATGAATAATAACCTTCATGTTCTCCTGCGCCTGATTTCACTTTACCAGTTAAGTGGATTACGTCGGCAACTTCTAATAATTCATCTATATGTTTTTTTACAAACTCATTAATAGCTTCTGCACCTTGGCTTCCCCCCATAATAAAGATTACGGATTTGCTCCTTCCTTCTAGTCCAGCGATTCGAAAGCCTTCTTCTGCCTTTCCTTGGATAACTGATTCACGAATAGGATTGCCAACAAAAGTCTCTCGTCTCTCGTCTCTCGTCTCTCGTCCTCTGACAAATGACAAGTGACTAGCGACTAGTGACGTTGGTAATCCATAACAAACGTGATCAGCCCATTTGCTTACGACTCTGTTTGCTCTTCCACTGACGGCGTCAGATTCATGCATCACAATCGGGATCTTCATTCGTTTAGCCGCGAATGCAACGGGGACACTTACGTATCCTCCTTTTGAAAATAAAACATCAGGATTTAATTCTTTAAGAATTTTTTTTGATGCTTTGACGGCTTTAAAAAATTTCCATGGGAAGGTCAGACTTAACCTTGGCGCTTCAATGCCTGAACAATTGAATCCCTCCTTTTCAATAAACTCGCGATCTGCTGGTTTAGTCGAACAGACGAAATACACATCAACGTCAGGTCGTTCTTCCTTTAATACTTTAGCAACAGAAACAGATGGGGCTATGTGGCCCGCCGATCCGCCGCCGGCAAATGCTATCAATGGCATGGTTGAAGTATATGAGTCAATTAGAGCACTTAAAAGGATTTAAAAGAGTTAAAGGATATAAAGGAATCATTTATATCTTTTATATCCTTTAAATCATTTAGGAAGCCAGTCTCAATCGTCGTTTGAGCATTCTCTGCAGATTCTTACGCTTAGCTCTCCTCGAAGATAATGACTCATGAGTCGTATACATGGAAATATTCAGCAATATTCCCGTAGCTACCAATATAGAGACCAGCGAAGATCCTCCGTAACTTATAAATGGCATAGTTACTCCGGTAAGTGGAAAAAGTGCAAGATTTACGCAAATATTTATCAGAGTCTGAGCTGCGATCCAAGTTGTGATACCTGCGGCAACCAAAGCTCCAAACCTATCCGGTGCATCCTGTGCAATTCTATATCCTCGAATAACAAAAGTAGAAAACAATGTAATGATGATAAGCAATCGCATGAATCCAAGCTCTTCTGCCATTGCAGCGAAGATTGCATCAGCTTGAACTTCCGGCAGATAGCCGAACTTCTGAATTGATTTGCCGTATCCAATTCCGAATATTCCGCCACTTCCAACTGCAATCAGTGCCTGTTTGATTTGGAATCCGATTGTTTCCGCCAGATCCTGATTTCCAGGTTGAAGGAAAGCTTTAAAACGATTGCGAATATATTCTTGGCTTAAAATCATAGGCAAGCCCATCACTCCGGCGATTGCTCCGCCCAAAATCAAATGAAGAAAGTTTCCTCCTGCTATAAAGAACATAACAGCTGCTATGCCGGAGATTACGAGGAAAGATCCAAGGTCCGGCTGAAGAGCAATAAGCATTGTGCTTACGGTCAAAAGTATCGCAAACGGAAGAAAACCCTCCTTAAATGTACCGATCAGCTGTTCGCGTTTCTGGAGCCAGATTGCAAGATAGAAAATAAAAGTCAGCTTAAGAAGTTCAGATGGCTGAAGAGAAAAAGATCCGATATAAAGCCAGCTGTATGCAGTCCCATACTCAGCGCGCAGGCCCGGTACAAAAACTGCAAGAAGAAGCAGCATAGTCAGCGCAAAAAGAGGGAGCGCGAGTCGTTCCCATAATCTGTAAGGAACGATCATCGTAAATAACATTCCCAAAAGGCCGACTATCACATGAGAAAAACTTCTCCAAAGATAGAACGCATTTGTAGATGCTTCGCGCGATCCTTGGTTTACCAGGCGTTCTGTAAGCTGATAACTTTCGAAAACGCTAACGCTTGCGATCATTGCAAGACCGAATAAGGTCAGAACAATTGTTATGCCCAAGAGAAGCAAATCCATTCTGCGAAACATAGCCGGAGAATTATAGATCTTCCTTGGATTTAAGTCCTCTCAAAAACGCTTTTCTATGTTTCCCGCTCATGGTCGGTAAAAACGCTGTAATTTCATATCCTAAGCGCTTAACGCCCTTGGGCTTCCTTCCTATATCGGGAAAATGGTGTATTGAACGCCCCAAGGTCTCCATTCTTGCAAGGGAATCTTTGTGTGTAAGCGGATGGTGGTGCATAGCCTTTGCTTCAGGCTGATAAAAAAGCTTCAAGGGATGTTCCTTTAGTCGTTTTCCCCATTCAATATCTTCCCAGCCGTACAGGCTGACATTTTCGGAGAAAGGATGTTCACGTGCAATGTCTCGCGGCAGGCTTATGTGACTTGTGTATGTGAATCGTTCTTGAACAGATTTAGGAATATAGTTGTTCGCATATTTCTTTAGTTGAGGATACCCAAATTGCCATCCGGATTTCTCGAGCCACTGCATTGTTGGATTGATCTCCAGATCAGGATCCCATGTCGTGTAACCCAATACTGCTGATCGACAATTGACAATTGACAATTGACAATTGACATTCTGATTACTCAATTTCCGGTGAGCTTGAAGGTGAACTTCACATGCATTGGGTGCAAGAAAAATATCATCACCTATAAAAAGAACGCGAGATGATTCTGCAATCTCTGCTCCCTTGTTTCGTGCCACGCCCTGTTGGGATTTTTCAATCTCTAAATATTTAAGAGGGACTCCCAATCTCGATTCAGTACAAATCTTCTTGGACTCATTGCATGGTCCATCGCTTATAACAATCACTTCCAGATCATCTCTGACTGTTTGAACCCCAATATGCTCGAGACACTTCTTAAGAATATTAGGGCGCTTGTGCGTGGGAATGATAATGGAGAGATTGGGCACAAAAAAATTGAGAATTGAGAATTGAGAGTTGAGAATTACGATACAATTGGATTCTACATCCTCATGCGAGGTTAATCATTCTATCATCATGAATTATTTTTTCTTGGATATCGCCTCTCACGACGG
>DCXE01000031.1 GCA_002328295.1 Candidatus Peribacter sp. UBA2144
TGTAAGTGCAGGAACAGGAACAACAAACTTCTACAATGCGTACGCGCTTGATTTTGATGGTACTAACGATTTCGTGGATGCGGGCAATCAGTCTGTTTATGAAATTCAAACTTTTGCAATATCGACTTGGTTCAAAACTTCTACATCTGGATTTAGATACTTCGCATCGGAATATGAAAGCGATGCAAATAGCTGGTATATTCGAATAAACAGCAATAACACCGCTACTTTCCATGCCGCAGGAAAGAAAGCAACTTCCTCAGCAACAGTTAATGATGGCGTTTGGCATCATGCAGTTGGGGTAAAAGATGCTGTCAATGATTATACAAAACTGTACCTAGATGGATCAGAGGTTGGAACTAACACAGAATCGCCTTTGACCTTCGATTCAACCACTTTCAAGATTGGCATCCTAACCACAGGACCACTTGGTCCATTCGACGGCCTTATCGACGACGTTCGTATGTACAACCGCGCCCTAAGTGCCTCCGAAGTCGCTAATCTTAATTCGGGTAATCCAAGCACTGGCTCTGGTTACTACACCTTCGGAGGAATGATCGATATTGCAGGTGATCTAAAGAACTACACAGGAAACCTAGTCAGTTCCGGATCAATAACAATGAGTGGTAACTGGCTGAATGTTGGTGACTTTACGCATGACGGAGGTGGAACTGTTAACTTCGACGGATCGGATCAGACCATTAGTGGTTCAACAGTCTTCTGGAACTTAACTTCAACCGGAGCTTCTGCCGATACTCTTACGTTTGATTACACTTCGCGTCAATCAGTCAGCGGAGCTTTGACCTTGAAAGGTGCATCTGCCAATCTGCTGACTCTTACTACGACAAAGTCAGGATCAGCTTCCAAACTTATTCTCGATGCCTCCGCAGGAACACAAGACCTGCAATTACTTGATGTCACGGATAATGATGCAACGGGCGGTGCACTCCTTACACCAAGCGGATCAACAGATAGCGAAAATAATACAAATTGGCTGTTTGGTTACTTCACGGGTACGGGAGACATCCTGGGTAACGTTTGGTACGACAAGGATTACGATGGAGTTAAGGATGCCGGGGAAACTTCGGGGCTGACGAGTGTTACGCTTGACCTCAGCGGAAATACAATTACAGGAGCTACTCTGAGCATGAGTACAACTTCTGCGTCATCCTCAGGGTCCTACACACTCTCGCCGATTTACAGGAGCGATACTTCTGGTTACACAGTTGCAATCAGCGGATCTACAATTTCTGATGGATACAGGAATACGAACTTCACAAGCTCAGGAGGAAATATTGTAGAGACAGGATCAACTATTACAATCAATTATGGATACAGCTGGTATGGAACAATGAGCGGACTTGTTCTATGGGATGAGGATGGAGATGGAACTCAGGATGCCGGAGATACAAATGCTATAAGTGGAGCGACGGTAACGCTTACGGGGTCGACCGTAACGGGCGCAAGTTTGAGCCTTACCGCTACTTCAACTTCAACGGGAGCATTCAACTTCTACGAAGTTCCCGCAAGCAACGGTAATTACACTATCTCGGTTACTAAGGGTGCATCGCACTCCGTAACACTTTCAAATCAAAATCAAAACGCAATGGGGACAGGTACCCATATGCCTTCTAGTACATTCCTAATGAAGTACAGAACAGGCACGGGTGCCATTAACGGAAAAGTTTGGACTGATTCAGACGGAGACGGCGTACACGACGCCGGGGAGAGTGATGCATTCTCGGGAGTGACCCTCTCGTTGTCGGGAACGACAACAACGGGGGCAACTCTCGCCCTAACTACGCAGACGGATCTTGCCGGCACTTTCGCATTCAGCGGTGCCGCACTTAGCGACCTGTCGGGACACAGTATACTGTTGACCGATAGTGCCGGCATTATACCGTCTGATTATATATCCACAACTTACTCCATCTCTGGAAGTATTGTTGTAGGTACAGGGGCAGCAATAACCCTTGAGTTTGGTTACATTGATGAATCAACAGTCACGGGACGCGCTTACGAAGATGCGGATAATGACAGTACTTACGACGTCGGCGAGTCTTACTTCCCTGGCAGAGAAATATCTGTTATCGGAACCAGCGCGACAGGAGGAGCAGTAAGCGCTTCTGGTACGACAAACAGCGAGGGAATATATTCCATTAGCGGCCTGAACATTTCTAGCGGTTCATATGTGATAGCCATCGATCCCCCATCCGGATACACAGCGCGCGATGCAAACAGTGCATCATTTACTGTTACAACTGCAGGATCATCTACTACACAGGATTTCCGATACAGCAGAACCTCAGCTGCCAGCACAACTACAAGCAGTATCGACAGCGGCGGCACCCGCGGTGAAGGCACTACCCTCGGCGGCGGTGCAGATACAGCCAGCAGTGATGTTACGGTGGTGCAAGCAGAGCCGGCAGATGCTCATGCTGCTGCATCTGAAAAAGAGACAAAGGAGATAAAGGAGTCAAAAGAGATGAGGCCAGTGGTGACTCCAAGACACGAGGCAGTAATTGATCTGGCAACTAAGCGCGAAGAGAGACGCGAGGCAGCTGAAGCTACAAAGGAGCAAAGAATCAGAGAAGCCGAGCGAAGGATCAGAGAGATGCCGGATAGCGCCGTAAGTATGATATTCAGTCCTGTGATTCCATCGGTCAAAATCATGCCATTTGTAGAACCGGTAGCAAAGATGACCAAAAATGCCCTCAGGAAACTCGCCGAAAGAACAATAGTCGCATTCAGGGGAGCAGGCACGAATGTTGCAGGCACATCGCAACTTGCATACAGCAAGACTAAGGATGGAGTTAGCCTAATAACTGAGTCATTCATTGGCGCTGGAGAGAACGTTGTTGATAATTACCAGAGAGAAAGAAGCCTGGCACTTAAGAAGTCTGAGCTTGATTCCAAAGTCAATCAGCTTGCAAAGAGAGTACTTGTAGGATTTGCAAAGGATCAGGCAAACGATGTTATAGATAGAGCTATTTATAGAAAAGATGCTGCAATTTTAATTGCTACAGATAGATTAGGAAAATATGGAATTGTAGTAATGGGTACTGCCAAAGCACTGCAGGAAAGCGCAGTACATTCAGCTAAATATGCAGGTATTCAGATAGCAAAGAGTATTAATGCTCTAAATGCAGTCGGCGATTTTGTAGTAACTGAATCTGACCTCGCAAGAAGGATTGCAAGCGACAGCGTGAAAGAGTTTGCAAGAACATCCGCGGACAGAAGCATCGAAGTCGCCAAAGACGCCGGAGTTAAATTGGCAGCCGCAACATTTAAAAATACAAAGCAGATTGCGGGCCAGTTCAAAGATTCGTTAGTAATAGCAACCAACGCATCAGAAAAGGGACTTAAAGAAATATCCAAGATAAGCGTAGCAGTTTCTGATGAAGTAACAGACGCAGTTCTTGTCGCAAAAGAATCGGTTGGATTCTACGCAAAGAGAACCGCAGAAAACACAAATGCAATTGCATGGAATGCAAGACAGTACCTTAAGGATCATTCCAAACCAATTCCGGAACCTCGCAGCTTCAAGACACAGATTGTAAGAGAGAACAATCAAACATTTATTGCATCGCTAAATATAGGAGTGTTTACAGACATGGGTAATCCTTACAGAAGAACTCCGGTCGTTCTCTTCTCTACTCCAAAGGTTGCAATCACAAACGATGAAGGAATGGTCACGTTCCACAAGGTAGAAGTTGGAGCGCATGTTCTCGAAATCCACAAGAGCGGACAACAAGTCGAAAAGAGAACATTTATTCTTGAGCCTCCAACAGTTATAGAAGAAGAGCGAATTGATGTTATTGACGTAACACTCCCGTCAATTCATGTAGTTGTAAACGATCCTCTGTACGACAAGGTCAACGGAGGACGCGGAATTCACTGGATGATATGGGTCATTGCACTTATGCTCGCTGCAATAAATGTCGAGTGGTGGTGGATGATGTGGAGACGAAGATGGAGGGATATTTAACGCAGATTACACAGATCACTAGACACTGATTACGCTGATTTGTTATAGTGACCGGCTATGAATTTTTTATATCAAGAGCTTACTTACAAATTACGAGGTATATTATTTGAAGTCTATAATCTATTAGGTCCAGGACTACCGGAAAAGGCTTATCACAATGCTATAATTCGAGAATTAAAATCTAATCAAATTCACTTTGAGACCGAAAAGGTAATATACATCAAATATAAAGAGGCTAATGTAGCTAAACAGAGATTAGATTTAGTAATTGACAACAAAATCATAATCGAAATAAAGGCAACTAATAGCATGCATTCTCTTTTCGAGAAACAAACACTTGCCTATCTCAAGGCATCTAATTATAAACTTGCACTACTCGTAAACTTTGGGGGAGACAGAATAATAATCAATAGATTTATTGATGAATCAGTGAAATCAGCTTAATAAAAAGATCCGTGTAATCTGCGTCATTCACACACAACCCCCTCTCCCTCGTTCACCCAATCTTTATCAAACTTAAATATCTGCTTACAAACTAATTCTTTATCATCCCACTCTATAGTTACAGAATCAGGATACAGTACTAAATGTATTTCCTTTCCTTCTTTGAAACTTGTTGCAAGCGGCCCCTGCACACCGTGCATTATTATCTCCCCACCTTCCTCAATAGTCTCTAGAACTGTGGATCCACTAAGATTGGATATCGAAAACTTTTTAACATCCGCAGAGAATACTGCTCCTGTTTCCGTTGCACCCATAAACGGTTCATCACTCGGCGGATCAATAATTATCAACTCCTCTTGCCCGTCACCATTAACATCATATCTGTGTCCAATATCTGCCACCGATCCTCCCAGCCTCGCCAATGCAATGGTCTTGGCTTTTTCCTCCTTTTCCTTTTTCAATGCATACATCTTCCTCTTATCGGCCTCATGTTCTTTGTATGCATTATATTCATCGTTATACGCAACAATTTGTTTCTCTTCCAATCCGACAAAGAAATGAAGTTGCCCGCTTGAGGTTTTTGATTCCTCCCCTTCTCCTGTTTTTGTTCTGATATCTAGCATGAAGGGAGACTTTTGCCATTCATCACGAGTTGCAAAACTGAATCTTGCGATAGTTGCACCTGATTCCATTGTTATAGACTTTCTACCAAGCGGCATCCTTCTGTCATCGGGAGAAAACCATGTTGCCTGTACATCGGTCTCGTCTACGCTCTCTCCAAAGGCTACAACTGCAACTAAATTAGTTTCATCGATATTGAATTTGTCTTTGAATGCAAGCTCATTGAGAGGTGTTTTAAGCGTGCCGCTTGAGATTCCAAGAAATGTTATCTCCGCCTGCTCAGTCTTAGGTCCACAAGACACAACGAATAAAGCTGAAAGTGTTATTAGTAGAAATCGTTTCATAGTATCTGGAATAGTACCATATTTTATTAAAGATCAATAAATTGAAATTTGTTAAGAATACTTTGTGTTCCGCTCGGGAGCGGAACGTCTTATGACCTTATTTAATGCTGAACAGTCGATTGTATAAATAGTTTTTACAAGAGATGGCATTGACGAGGATTTTACAGATGACACTATTAGATACCGGCCCGCCCACCCATCGCTTACCCACCCCATGGGGGGCGGGTGTATTTATAGAATGTAAGCCTACTTAACAATATTCTATCAGATAATAAATAACTGACTCATCAACTCCTACTTCTTGATTTGACGAGCCAATCATTTACTATGGTGTACGTTCAATCACCTATATACTTTACTTAACATTTATTAACCCCATCCCCTATTAAATATCATGCCAAAGCACCCGTTAAACTCAAAAACATCAAAAAAAACCCTTCGACAAGGCTCAGGACAGGCAATAGCTGATCCAAAACTAGATTCAGTTAATGCCGCACTTGCAAGCATAGAAAAGCAATACGGCGTAGGTGCAATTATGGAAATGAGTAAGGACAACATAATTGATATTCAAAGATATCCATCGGGTTCATTATCACTGGATATTGCTTTGGGAGGAGGACTGCCGGGAGGACGCATAGTAGAAATTTACGGACCGGAGTCGTCCGGAAAAACAACATTGGCTTTGCATGCTATAGCAGAAAGACAAAGAGCGGGAGGCAAGGCTGCATTTATCGATGCTGAGCACGCGCTTGATGCTCAGTATGCACGAAAAATCGGAGTGGATGTTGATAGCCTTTTGGTCTCTCAGCCGGATGATGGAGAACAGGCCCTAGAGATTACAGAGACTCTGGTGAGATCAGGAGGAATAGACATTATAGTTATCGATTCTGTTGCCGCCCTTACTCCAAGGGCAGAAATAGAGGGAATGATGGGAGACAGCCACATGGGATTGCAAGCAAGACTTATGAGCCAAGCACTCAGAAAACTAACCTCCATAGTCAGCAAAACAAGCTGTACAGTTATATTTATAAATCAGCTGAGAATGAAAATTGGAGTTATGTTCGGCAATCCCGAGACTACGACAGGAGGCAATGCTCTTAAGTTCTATTCATCAGTCAGAATCGATGTGAGAAGAATAGATAAAATTCTCGAGAAATCTCCGGCACAGGCGAATTCCGATGATAAAACAAATAAAATGCAGGAAGTAGTCGGAAACAGAACACGCGCCAAGATTGTAAAAAATAAAATAGCTCCTCCATTCAAACAGGCGGAATTTGATATCCTTTACGCACAAGGAATAAGCAAGGAAGGCGATATCATAGATTTAGGAGTTAAATACGGAGTTATAGAAAGATCGGGTGCTTACTTCAGATATGGAGAACAGACGATAGGCCAAGGTCGGGAGCAAGCTCGCCAGACGCTTATATCTGATAAGAAACTATCCTTAGAGATAGAAAAGAAGATAATGGGATCGGCATTCTAACCTTTCCATATATTTTCCACATTCTCTCAGCACAGTCCACAGTAATACTGTGCTCATGCAACACCATTTAATTGCCGGCTAATTAAATAGTTCTAGAATTGGATTCCCGATGCCCGCCAGCCTACGCGCAGTGTAGGCTGCCCACCGTAGCCCTCTGGATCTCGATTCTTTATTGACCATCGTCTCCACTGCGGCTTCGGCTGGCAAGCCACCTAGAGGCGAAGGTGGGCGCTACATCTATAATATTGCTTGCTTCATGCCAACATCTAGTAGCCCCAAAACATCTATAGCCACACAACCCCATTCACTTGAGGTTGAGCGCACTGTTATCGGAGCTCTATTAATGGATCCTGATGCAATTATAAAGGTTTCAGATTTTTTAAGGCCGGAAGATTTCTATGATCCCGTACTCAAAGATATTTATTTGGCTGTATTCGCCTTGTATCAGGAACATGAACCAATTGATTTTGTTACTGTTTCCACGAAATTAAAAGATAACAAGAAAATTAATGATATCGGAGGCAGTGCTTTTTTGGCACAGCTTGCTGATGAAGTTCCAACCTCATCACACATCTATCAATACGGTCAAATTGTAAAAACAAAGGCAGTTCACAGGAGAATTATTGAAGCAGGGCAAAAAATAACAGGGGTTGGATACGAAGAAGGAAGGCCAATCCCGGAAATATTGGAAGAAGTTGAAAAAACTATATTCCAAATAACTAATACGTTTTTAAAAGAGAAATTCATGCATATTAGAGATGTTCTGGAAAAGAGATACGAACGCTTTGCAGAACTCCACGAAACAGATGACGAAGAAATGGTAAAAGGAGTCTCGACAGGATTTCAAACTCTTGACCAAAAACTCTCAGGTCTTCATCCAAGTGATTTGATAGTTATAGCCGCTCGCCCAAGTATGGGTAAAACAAGCCTTGCACTGAATATCGCACAAAGCGCTGCCATTAAACTTGGCAAACATATCGGTATATTCTCGCTCGAAATGAGCAAAGAACAGCTTGTTGATAGGCTTTTTGCTTCAATGCTCGGGGTCGATTCATGGAAGCTTCAGCGTGGAAAACTAGAAGACAGTGACTTTCAGAATATGGGCCCGATTATGGATGAGCTAAATAAAGCAAATATCTTCATCGACGATTCAGTCATTTCATCAATGCCTGAGCTTCGAGCGAAAGCCCGCCGACTCCAAATGGAACACGGCTTGGATTTGCTTATAGTCGACTATCTTCAGCTAATGAGTACGGGGAACGCAAGTTATGTAGGAAACCGCGTACAGGAAATATCTGAAATATCTCGTTCACTCAAACAACTAGCACGCGAATTACATATTCCATGTCTTGCACTTTCTCAGCTATCCAGAGCTGTGGAAAATAGGCCCGGAAACATACCTCAGCTCTCGGACCTGCGTGAATCCGGATCAATCGAACAAGACGCAGACGTCGTACTTATGATGTACAGAGAAGACTATTACGAAGAAGATTCAGACAGGCCTGGTATGACAGACATATACATCAGAAAGCATCGAAATGGACCGATAGGACGCGTTGAATTAATGTTCAAGAAAGAACAGATGAAATTCTTTGATGTCGATAAGGCACACAGCTAATATTTCAACAACTTAACCTTAATTTTATGCCAGTTGATTTCATTCCAGTTCGACCAGAGATTCCCCTATCAGCAATTCTAGGCTATGCATTCTTTGCTTTTATAGCGGGCCTTGTACTCACGCCTCCTTTTATTTCATTCTTAAGACGAAATAAACTTGGAAAACAATTAAGAATAGAAACCGTTGATGGGAAAGAAGCTACTGTTTTCAGAAAATTTCATCAGCACAAGAAAGGAACTCCTACAATGGGTGGTATTCTTATATGGGGATCAATTCTCCTCACAATTATATTTTCCAGAATACTTTCTTATTTCGGACTGGTTGATCACTCTCTTCTACAAAGAGGTCAGGTTTACCTTCCGTTATTCACACTGATTGCATTTGCAGCACTGGGTGGAGTTGATGATTATTTAAATATAATAGGATCTGGAAAGAAGCGCGGTTTGGATTGGTTGCCTAAAATTATTACACTTCTTACGATCAGCCTTATCGGAGCTTTATGGTTTTACTTTAAGCTCGACTACAATCAGATACATATTCCATATGTCGGTGACCTAACTGTCGGAATTTGGTACATACCAATATTTAT
>DCXE01000084.1:0-4415 GCA_002328295.1 Candidatus Peribacter sp. UBA2144
ACGTTGTCTAAACGAAAGTTTTCGTACTACTATGAGCAAGATGAAATCACTACTTGTACAGCTCCATGAAAGAGAAGTGTCTGAAGTAAGAGATGATATTGACCGGGATGAGTGGTTCGAGGAACTAAGACAAGTTTACGCTGGAGATGTACAAAGGTTGACCAAATTTGTTCATTCGATTGATCCTGATGCTCAAGTTGAATTTGCAGTAGCAACTCAGACTCTGATTATCCGAGGCATTGATGAATTACAACAGAAATTAGAATCACAGATGTCAGATATTGTAAGTGATACTACAGATGGAGATGCTTATACAGAAGTTGAACTACAATCAATGTGAACTATACAAAAAAATACGCTGCGCTCTCGTTCACATCTGCACCAAAAAGACCCCCTCCCGCATGCGCGGGACGAGGGCCTTTTCTTTTCATTCACTTTTAAACTAGCGAGTCACACTAATCGTTGCACCTTGTTCTGCCGATGGTGCTGCGACTGTCACACGTCCGTTCGCATCTTGAACAATCGTATAACCGGTTACCGACGCATCTACGTTCTGCGGATCTGCCGGTACTGCTACGATGTATGTTCCGATCAGATCGGAAAGATCTACGCCACTAGCAGGGGCGTCTGTACATGCTGCAGCTACGACAGTGCCAAGACAAACAGGCTTTGCAGCAGCAGGAGCTGCGGGAATTGCTCCCGGCAACGTACCATTATTATCAATGGCATATTGATAAACCGCATTTAAGACAGTGTTAACGTCACTGCGGCGCTGAGCGTTGCGCGCATCACCGAGCTGCTTGGTTGGGTTGATCGCAACTATGACGATTGACGCCAAGATCGCGATGATACCAATTACCAGCAGAAGCTCGATTAATGTGAAAGCTTTGCGAGTTTTCATATGGAAAGAGGGAAAGAAACAGCCAATAGATTCGGCTTTCCCCGAGTATATCAAACGGGATTTTAGAACTGATAGGAATAGATTGACTGACGAATAAGATGTGTCGTTGTTTGTATGCTTATTGAAAAATTGGAAAGTTAAATGGTCGAATGGCTGAATGGCTACTAAAGAGGCGCCAGCTCAATATTCGCTTGCGAGCCATCCAACCATTCAACTATTCAGTCATTTGCTTATCTATCATTCGCACGGCAAACCTATAGCATTATCTACACAACTTTCATCTTCACAATATCCCCAATCAAAGATATCACTCACGCACGTTGGAGTACTACAAGCACAAGGATTCCCTGCAAGATCGTCATCAGGAAACAATGTAACCAAAGACCGAAACTCTCGCTGGTATGTTCCTCCTGTCGGCAGGCCTGTTGATTTGGAAGCAGTAAATATAATTCTTACGCTATGATTGCTGGAAGTTGCAGAAGTATTTTGAAATACTAAATTGGTAATAGTCAGTCCTTCTGAACTTAAGTTTCGAAGAACATTCTTTTCTGCAACTCGAATTGCCCCTGTTTCAAGTGCGATGATGGTTGGATCTTGTGACTGTTGGGCAACTTGAACAGACAGTACTGATCCTGTTTCACCTCTTAAAGGATATGCAATACGCTCTGCACGCCTTACTCTTCTGGTCAGCATCTGCATTATCTGCATTCCCTCCTGTTCCACACCTGCGATCATTTGTTGTCTGACTCTTTGTTCGTTTGTCGACATAAGAACATTGATAAGTACTCCTGCACAAACCGAAAAGAAAGCCATAAACATTATTAGTTCTATCAAGCTCATGCCAGGACGGGAAAGCTTTTTCATTGCAAAAGAAATGTAATGGGTCGCTGGTCACTTGTCACTAGTCACTTGTCCTGCAAGCCAAATACGAGTGACCAGCGACTAGCGACTAGTGACCCAAAAGGCCTATAAACAATTGACTCACTATTCATAACTGCAAGAAGTAAACACCTCCACTTCCTGCCATGCGGCAACTTCGATTGAAGGAAGCACACGTTTTAATATCGTTTCAAAGCGTCTAATTGTATTTCCACTTTCACTCTCTATGCAAAGCGTTCTATTTTCGTATCCTGCGCCTCCAATAGGAAGCACAAAACAAGTGCCATTACTCTCGGTTATTTCTTCATTGCCCGCATATGTAAAATCTTCGAATAGTTCAAGCAAAGCATGTTCCGTACAAGTCATTGCAAGTTCGTACCCTTTCCCCGAGTTCTCCATAATCTCTACGTTATGCATGCTAACCCAGCTTAGTAAAAGCATTGTTCCTGTTACAGCAATAGATATTGCACCGATGAAGAGTACGGCGAGAAGGAATGTGTAGCCGGATCTAAAAGAAGATTTGATCACGGGTTAGGCGAAAAAATTAAGAAGGCCGAAGTCGTCACGGCAAACAATCGATCTCTTATGGGATCGTAGACAAGTCCTCTTCCTATTCCTGTGTCCGTATCGTAACTTGCGATCAAAGGCATCTGTCCGGCGCGCCAAAGATCCGAATCAATCACCTGAACTTCAGCAGACTCATGCTCAGTCGCAACGAAAATATATTTTCCTGTCGCACTTCGATCCATATCATGAACATCTGTTCCAACTCCTCTGTACCAAGGGCCTGGCGGGGGACTGGGGACAGGGCTGTCGGCAATATCAAATAATGCCAGCTCTTGTATTACATCTCCTACTGATCGACCAATGGCAACTGAGTTTTCGAATGACGTAACAGCCCTTCCATCTGGAACATCCGTAAGGTTGTATCCGATTCCTGGGGCGAACTGTAGATTCGATGGATCAAAAACATCTATTACTGTTAATTCTGCGACGTCTTCTGAGTTTGCAATATACGCATAGCCTCCGTTAAGAGTAATGCCATTATAACTACCGTCATCATTAAGCGAATCTAGAAGACTTATGTCGGAAGGATCGGAAACATTGAACGAATAAAGTTCCGGTTGCGATCCATCTTGCTGTGATCCTACAAAAAGAGTTGTTCCAAAGATCGCTATCGAGCGCGCCTTTCCACTTTCTGGAATATTGTATGTATCAATTAATTTGCCTGCTGAAAATTCTTCCGGAGCAGACACGTCATATGCCTGAAGTTCTGCACCCGGCATACTTGTTATTACAAACAACGTATTCCCGCTTACCAGAAGCTGATGACCTTCCGCACCAAGCACGAATCCTTCTGCAATTCTGGTTGGCAAACTTAGATTAGAGACATCAAAAACATATAAGCCCGCGCCTCCTCCATCAACCTCGCTTGTTACAAATGCGTAATTTCCTTTGATTGCTACATCGTTGAAGTTTGGTGCTGGATCTTCCAGATGAGTTCCCGTATGTAAAAGTACATTCCATGTTCCCATGTTGCGTTCCTGTCTCCAGTTTGAATAAGTGGACGAAATAGTTACTGATCCTGATCTTTGCACACCAAAATCCCAAGTTGTAGTTGCACTTGCGCTGTATCTGCTATCGTCAACAGCGGTAATTACGATGTTTGTTGTGTAATCATCGGAACTTACTGTTTCCGATCCGTTGAATTCCCAAATTCCATCATCACCTATTCTAATTCCATGTGCCCCTTCTACAAGATCATCAAAATCTCCGTCCCTAATACTTCGAACTGCTTCTATTGCCTCCTCGGTGAGTGAGACTGCCCTTAATCTATCACCACTTGATATGGTTAATCTCTGGCTTGTAAGAAGTGAGTGTCCTGCAATGCCAATGAAAATCGCAAAGATAGCAACACCCAGCAGAACATCGAGCATAAAGAAAGCTGATCTGTGGCGATGGAGAACTGACATTTCATCCATAATCGTACAGTACTATTATTAGGTAAGGTAGGTAAGGTACGTAAGGTAGGTTACTTACTATACCTACCGGACCTACCTGACCTAAACATTCAATTCTACATCAACCTGATACATCGCCAATTCTACAACCGCGCTCTCTGTACCATCCTAAGTATCCTGACACTGCACCCATGATTTCTGGCTCCTCTTATGTAATGCGGGAATAGGCTCTTTATATTGCGTTCCAATATCGGATATTGCGAGAAGTAATACGTATTTCTATCCTCGGCAACATCAAGAAGTTGTTCACAACTACATCCTTTGGTATCTCGAAGAGTGAAGGAACTTATCCTCTTTCTTGGACCTTTTCGGAATATTTCACTTTCTTCGGTTAGAGCAAATCTTCCAAACAACATAAAGTCCCTCGGAACAATTTCTGGAGTACCGGTATTCGTACATAAGTCATCATAATTCGGGATGCCGTCTCCGTCCAGATCTTCCGCACATGATCCTAAACGATCACCATGTCTTCTGTGCGCTGCCCATGCTGAAGTGGAAATTGTAAGAGTCTGATGATTGGAACGATTACCCGGAGGATAATGACAAATTGTGAAGTCCTGAATCGTCGAACCACCATCCGAATCCTCTGTTTCTTCTGCTTCTTCTGATTCCTC
>DCXE01000084.1:4726-5235 GCA_002328295.1 Candidatus Peribacter sp. UBA2144
CTTCTGATTCCTCTGTTTCTTCTGTTATAGAGCCGCATGCCGGCCTTTCCATGATTATTTCCACCGCTGCGTCGGAGAAATCTGAAGAGGTATTCAAATCTTGAAGTTCTACAAGAGCCACAACTCTGCGAGAATCAAGCTTGATCTTCCCTTTATCCATAATATTCCTCATAAACCGTTTCAAGCGTGTAATGCTGGTGAATACCGAGGTGCCCGGAGGATTATCCCCATTCTCAAATATTCTTATGCGACCGGATCCGTCGCGCGAGCTTGAGGTTTTTTTGAATATCCATCCATATCTCCCCTCAGCCTTCAGAACTATTGAACTTCCAGAAGAAACATTCGTGAAAGACTGCTGTTCTCCGCCATCTACATCTCGGAAATTGTATAGAGTTTGCCATGTATCACCACCGTCTAAACTGGCACTGAATCTGACCTTGATTTCAGGCCCGTTAATTCCATGTCTTGCATGCGAACCAAGAATTTTGAATGTGACGTGTGCATTTTCA
>DCXE01000039.1 GCA_002328295.1 Candidatus Peribacter sp. UBA2144
TGCCTGCCTGCCGGCAGGCAGGGGTGGGCCAGTATCTAATAGTGTCACTCAGAAAATCCCAGTCAATACATCCTCAAAAATATCTTTTCCCAACTTCGACTTTTGGGCTTAATAAAGCCCTGTAAGGCGTTCTGCTCTCAAGCGGAACACCTAGTTCCTTAAATCCTTAAAATATGTTATAATGACAGCGTCAATACAAACAAAAATATGGGATTAGAAGGGAATCAAAATGATCAAAATGAAAGAGCGGAGGTCAGTCGACCTATGGATTTAAATGATGCACTATCTTTAGATGATGCAACCGATGATTTCGGAAGTCGAGTTGATGATTTGGCAGGAGATGAAATGGCAGAAGTTGATTCTTATGAAGATCATCTTAATGACAATGTAAGAGCTAAAGGTGGATCGGCAGTTGAGCGGTCAAATGCCGAAGTACTCGAAGCGAGTAGGAGAAGAGAACAGCTTAGGAAAGTAGAAGATGGACTTAGAAGAATTGAAGGTTTAATTAATGATATGAATCAAAAAACTCTTGAGCATCGTACTGCTAGTTTGTGGGAACAACTTCCGGTAATTGAAAATATTAGATCGCACAATTTGGCTACATGGGAGGGGGAAACAGTAGATGAGCTTAGAGCAGAAATTACTGCATTACGCGCCAGGGCTGAGGATTATGGACTTGCAACTGATGACTTGGATCAATTATTGGATAGTTTGAATTCAGTTAAAAAACCAAAAGGAGTTAAAAAATGGATTGCAACTTTGGTGCCTGGTTTCAGGACATTTCATAGGGGATTTAGGTCACATGGATTATTACGCTTGAAAAGTAGGACCGGAAAGATGCGCAGAAAGATGCAAAAGGCGCAGGATGAACCTCCAGTTCTAGCAGCATAAATATGAGCACAAACGGTCCATCAGAAGACGGCCACGATGAACAGGATTCTGTCGATTCAAACACAGTCGAGCAAGTTGATCAGCAAGCATTAGATCCGGAATTCTTGAGCATTCTGGAACAACTAAATCAGGGCATGGATACAACTCACGGCGATTTTACGGGACTCGCTGGAGATGCTATGCAGGCAGACAATGTGCCTTCTTTTGAGCAAAGTTGGCAGGAAAGTGCGGGATTTGACGCTCAAAATGCAGATTCAGAGGAAAATCCGGTTGCAGATGAGGCTCCAGCCACTATACCAATGGATTCTTACGAGCCTCCAGTGGAAGATGAGCCAGCTGCAGAAGTATTAGGGCAGGAATCATGGCGCGATTTGCCACCTATTGATATTGATGAAAATGGGAAAGTAAAAGATGTAGAGTGGATAGATTTTAGAGAAGCAGCGTAAACGCTGATTACGCCGATTCTGAGTACTGATTACGCTGATTTATCAGCGAAATCAGCATCTAATTAATCAGCGTAATCTGCGTTTCTATTGAGTAAATAGCCCATTTCTGCTATAATTTAAGCATAAAACAAACATTTACCCCTCAACATTATGGCACAATCAACTGGACCCGGTGAGAACCCGCAAGAGCAGGTTCGAAAAGGATGGGTCGACATAGGAAGAAGCCTAAGAAACCTTAGGAGAACCCTTACTACAAGAGGAAAGATTGAAAAGAAAAAGAATGAAACTCCGGAGGAAGAACAGGCAAGGATCCTCAGAAGAGAACAGCTTCAGTTAAGAATTACTGATGGCCTTAAAGGATTAGGTGGAAGTATGGAGGCTCTTAAAGCAAAAATTAACACGCTTAATTTGCCACCCGAAGTCTTGGATCAATACACAGAAATGGAGTTGGCACTGTTTGGGGATATACTTGTTGATGGAACGGTTACAGCAAATGAACTAATCGGTGCTCTTACCGAGGGTGATGTTCAAATCGATCCAGCTACTGCAGCTGCAGACTTAAAAGTGGGAGACTTAGATGGGGCGAATGGTGCGCTGATCATAAGTGCCAAAGATTTGGATGATGAGATTAAGGGGCTTACTGAATTGCGTACAGCAAGTGAAGCGTTCGAAGCCAAAATAGAGGGTTTATACAAAATGCTTCCTGAATCAGTTCGCGGTTTTGTCGATTCTTCAACATTTGTAACAATGATTCAGGAGTTTATTGCCAAGTGGTTGGAGGGAGCGGGAATTGCAACCGGCTTTGCAGCGACTCTGAGGATTAGTATGGCTCAGAGGAAGGCAAGAGCCAGGGGATATGAATTAAGAGATGATCATATGGCCGAGGTGGAAGCAGAATTTGGAACCAAGTATGAAGAGTGGCTTGCAAAGAAAGCTGAAAAGCCGGAATCGAAAATACCGCCTCCCAACATGTTCAGCATGATTGTTGCAAAATACAAAGAAGTCGGAGCATCTGCAGAAGAGCAGGCACAGCTTGAAGCTAATGAAAAAAGCAAGGCTGAGTTTATTCAGGCTGCAAAGGATGGACCAATGTTCAATGTGACAACTGCAGAGGTAAAGGTTGAAGGAAATGAATATAAAGCCGAAAGGCCGCAGAGAGGACAGTGGACAATTACGATTCCTCTCGAAGGGTTCAGAGCCGTTGATCCTAATGCGCAGGCAAAAACTTTTGAACTTCAGAAAAATTCACCTGATCTAAAGAAAGCTCTGGAAGCTGCAAACGGAGTTGCTGCAGTTGAGTCCGTTAAACTTGGTGATGCGGTAAAACTTACAGCTAAAGAGTTTGTTTATTCGATTGATTCCCAACTTGGCGCAGAGGGACTCGGAAAGCTAATGTCACTAATGCCTGTTGCAGGAGATAAGTGGCAAACAGTTGAGTCTGCTCCCGATGGTGATGTAATAGTTCGGGAATCTGGAGTGCTAAAAGTACCAAAAAATTTGCTGGGAAATAATCTTCTGACCAAACTTCGTGCATTTGTTAATGCGCAAGATCCGAACAAGAGTCCTCTTAAGATTATAATCAATGGAGCAGGCGAAGACTGGGCAGAAGCTCCTGCACCTGCACCTCAGCCTCAACCACAGAATCCACCTCCAGC
>DCXE01000041.1 GCA_002328295.1 Candidatus Peribacter sp. UBA2144
CTCGTGCAGTTTTTCTCCCGGGCGGATTCCAATAACTTCTCTCTGGCATCCCGGAGCAATTGCTTCTGCAAGGTCAGTCAATTTCATACTTGGAATCTTTGGAATAAAGATCTCTCCTCCTTGCATTGTTTCCAGAGAATTCAAAACAAACTGAACTCCTTGCTCCAAAGTAATCCAAAACCTTGTCATCCTATCGTCAGTAATTGTGATTTTTCCCGTTTGCTTTTGCTTCATAAACAATGGAATTACACTTCCTCTGCTTCCAACTACGTTTCCATATCGGACGCAGCTAAACAGAGTTCCGCCAACTCCGGAATATGCGTTTCCTTGAACGAAAAGTTTTTCAGCACACAACTTAGTCGCACCATAAAGGTTGATTGGGTTAACTGCTTTATCCGTACTCAGTGCCAATACTCTTTTTACGCCGGTATCAATAGCGGTGTTAATAATATTCTGAGCTCCCATGATGTTCGTTTGCACAGCTTCAATCGGATTGTATTCGCAAGCGGGGACATGCTTAAGGGCAGCTGCGTGAACTACAATATCTACATTCCTCATAGCCCTATCCAGTCTTTCTTTATCCCTAATGTCTCCGATGAAATACCTCATGCATGGGGCATCAAATCCATCATTTTTCATCTCATACTGCTTTAGTTCATCTCGACTGAAAACTATCAACTTCCTTGGATGAACACCTCTAAGAAGCACCTCGACAAACTTCTTGCCGAATGAACCGGTGCCGCCTGTGACGAGTATTGAGGCTTGGGATAGATCTTCCATAGAGGTGGATCCTACGCCCTAAAAAAGCTCAAATAAAGCGAAATGTATTTATTTTTGTGTATTAAAAACTATTTATTTGCGATACTCGATATATGAATGTCATATTGAAAGGTTTCGACGACTCCGCAGGCAAGCCGATGATCGAGACCGCTTTCAAGGGTCTTAAGATTGGAACCTGCATTAATGTAATGAATGACAAAAAGCAGTGGCCGGAGCTTGATTGCGAGAATCAGATATTTATTCCTGCAGGTCCGCAAAGGGCCGGAGATTACTCGAAGATAGATTGGTCAGAAATTTCCCCACTTGATGAAGAGCTGATAGAAAAGATGCGTGCATGCGAGGCTTTGTTTATGACAATGGTGGAGAGGTACGCGAATTACAAAGATATGCCTTACGAAGAGCGCAAGCGGCAATACTTTGATCACTTAAGGTACTGGGATCACATGATAGAAAAGCATCAGATCGGTTTGCTTCTTATGAACTCAGTTGCACATCAATGCTATGATCAAGTGATCAATGATCTTTGCAAACTAAAAAACATTCCGGTTTGGTTTTTCGAGCGAATGCCGATACTTGGCGTGGCTTCCATGGAAGAAGATTTCGAAACAACAGGAACGGAGATTAAAGAAAAGATGGAAGAAGTCAGAAAAAGATACGAAGGCTCAGCCTGCGCCTCAACTTCAACTGAGATTACATCTGATGAGGAGGCTACGGCCGACAAGAAAGATGAAATCGATTTACATCCGCTTTTCGAAGAGTTTTGCAAAAATCAAATGGACGATAAAGATCCGTGGTACATGGGTCCTCGCGATCCGCACTTGGAAACGGACAGTTTCATAAAAAAATGGGGGAGCATTGCCGTTCGAATATTTATTCACAAACCAAAGTACTTCTTTCGCTCAGTTTTTTCTCCAGCCTTTTGGAAAAGGAAGATTAAGCAGCATAAGACGTCACTCATGTATGACAGAATTGCAGTGGAGCCGGATCTGAGCAAGAAATTCATATACATGCCATTGCATATGCAGCCGGAAGCGACAACGTGTCCACTCGGAGGTGTGTACACAGATCAGAATTTGATGGTACAACAAATGGCATCTCATCTTCCTCCTGATGTATTGCTATATGTCAAAGAGCATCCGGCACAGGAGGAGCTTTGCAGGAGCCCGGAATTTTACGAAACACTCAAGAACACCAAGCAAGTTGTTCTGGTTCCCAGATACTTTAGTACGCATGAACTTACGAGAAATGCATTAGCCGTTGCTACCGTAACGGGTACTGCTTGTTTGGAAGGATTATTTAAAGGAAAGTCTGCGGTAATGTTCGGGCACCAGTTTTTCCAGTACGCACCCGGCGTCAAGAGAGTTCATACAAATGAAGATTGTAAACGTGCAGTTGAAGTAATAACTTCAGGACAGCAAACACATACGCTTCGCGACCTGAGAATTTTTATGAAAGCGTTGGAAGAAACAACTTTCCCATATGCAGGTGCACCGGAAACTCCACACATGTCCGAAACCTGGATAGAGCGTGCAGTTATTGTGGGAGAGGAGATGGGGAAGAAAGTGAGAAGGTATTTCTGAGCAGTTAATGTGTTGGGGGTCACAAGTCACAGGCTTGGTCACAAGTCTCAGGTCACAGGATAAACCTTGAATTTAGTTGCAGAACAATGTGTAAAGGTTTATGTTCAATGGCTTATGGCATTTAAATCATTTGAAGATATAAAAGTTTGGCAAGAGGCTCGTGAGCTTAATATTCTGTTGCAAGAGTTTTATGGGAGATATGCAATTAAAAAGGATTCAGATTGGGAGGATCAAATTTCCAGGGCGGTTCTATCAATAATGTCCAATATTGCAGAGGGTAATGATGCGCAATCTGACATGGAATTTGCTAAGTTTTTGGGTTATGCGAAACGGTCAGCTGCCGAAGTTAGATCTCAAATATATTTTGCTTTTGATAGAAAGTATATAAGTGAAGAAGAATTTAATGAGCTCAAATCAAGAGCAATCAGAATTGCAAGACAGTTGGCCAGTTTAATTAGTTACTTACAGTCATCAAAGCGTAAAAGGCGTTCAATAATAAAAAAGACATGAGACTTGCGACTTGTGACAAAACGTGTGACATGTGACTTGTGATTATATTTATCTACATACAACTTCAATTCCCTTCACTACATCCATCGCATCCTCTTTTGTCTGAGGTGGGCACAAATGTAAGTTCATCAAGAACTCGTTTTCAAATAGATCTTCCGCAACGGGGCAAGCACCTTTCGCATAATTTGGATCAGACTCACTATTTTCCGGTGCAGTCCATGGGTATCCGTTTTTGTAAGCGGTTCTGCTTTGGAACATCGGGAGCATGTATATCGGTTTTACGTATCCTTCGTAGAAAATAATTCCTTGCTCCTTAAGTTTCTTCACAAACTCAGCTCGTGGCATGTTATTGAATTTTTCTGCATGATATCGAAGTGGATAAACGTAATAAGTTGCACTTCGGTCAGCTTCCGGGCTTGGAACACTTAGGCACTCGTGGTGAGTAATACCTTCGGAAACGGTTTTTACAAGTTCCAGTCTGATTGCGTTCAGGCGATCCAGCTTTTTAAGTTGCTCTGTAGCTATGGCGGCGCTGATCTCCGTCATTCTGTAATTGAATCCGATAATATTAGTTAGGTCATGGTGCTGGGTATCGCCAACAATTGCTTCGCCGTGGTTGCGGATCATCTGTAGCCTGAGCGCAATGTCGGGATCATTAGTGACACAAAGTCCTCCTTCTCCACATTGGATGGTCTTATGCACATTGAAGCTAAATATTCCAATGTCGCCGAATGTTCCAACATGCTTATTTTTGAAACTCGCTCCCCATGCCTGTGCGCAATCCTCAATTACCTTAAGATCATGTTCATGTGCAATACTCATAATTGCTTCCATGTCAGCCGGAATTCCAAATTGATGAACTACAAGTATTGCTTTTGTTCTTGGCGTTAGATTTCTTCTGATTGATTCAGGATCCAAACATCCCGTCTCTCGTTCCACGTCGGCAAACACAGGAATTGCACCATAAACGAGCGGTGCAGTTGCACAAGCACTCATTGTATAAGGAGAAACAATCACCTCATCACCAAATCCAAGACCAAGTGCTCCAACTGCTGCGTAAAGCCCCGAGGTTGCGCTGTTAACCGAGATTGCATGAGACGATCCGATGTAATCTTTAGCCAAAGCTTCCAAAGTTTGCACTTCTGGTCCCCCAAGAAAACTCAGAGGGGGATTGGGTTTAAACGATCCCTGGAACATCGAAAGGTTTCCACTCTGCATAACGCGTTCAACGGCCAGGCGCTCCTCTTCGCCAATCGCATTACTTTCCTTCCATGGTTTGGTTCTAACAGGAGTGTCGGTGCCTATGGGAGCTGATTGATCATTCATTGTGCTTCAATTGCGGCGAGTAGAATTTCGGTAGTCTTGCGTGCTTCTTCGAAGTTAACTTGATT